>CAJQNJ010000121.1 GCA_905479685.1 uncultured Acidimicrobiales bacterium | reverse complement strand
GTGGCAACATGTCTCCATGAGTGCGGCATTCGGCGGCGAACCATCAGCTCGAGCTGATATGCCGTGGGCGTGAACCCAGTAGAGGCGCTCACCCAACACCTCGCGGACGATGCTCCACCACTCGCTACGTGTCTGTTGTTGCTGAGCGAGGCATTGACAGGGCGGCAAGACGCAGTCGACGTTGGAACCGGGTTGTTGGACGAACTTGCCCACGACATCACCGATAAAACGGTATCGGGAGTGGTCCGACATCTATTCGACGAGTCGCAGTTTCTGGGCGATGTCGAGGACTACCACTCGCCCGAGAACTCCTTTCTCGATCGCGTTCTCGAACGACGACTCGGCATGCCGATCACCCTCAGCGCTGTGGTTGCCGAGGTCGGACATCGAGTTGGGGTCGGGATGCACTTGGTTGGAATGCCAGGTCATGTGCTGGTGGGGATCGACAACGATCCGGGACGATATGTCGATGCCTTCGGCGGAACCGAACTCGATGAGGTCGGAGTCAGAGGGCGATTCGAGTCCATCTTTGGTGCCGATGCTTCGCTCGCGCCGAAGGCGCTTCGTCCCATCGACACCCTTGCGGTGGTCAATCGGGTGTGCAACAACTTGACTCGATCCTGGGCCGACAGCGAGCCACCGGCACTCAACAGGCTGCTCGATGTTCGGGCAGCCCTGCCGGCCTCAGCGAGGGAACGCCAGATGCTCATCGGGCTTGCCGAGGCGCGTGGTCGATTCGATCTTTCCGCCCGTCTACGGAACGACGTTGATCCCACCGATCCTGCGATCAACAGGCTGTGGGCTCGTCTCAACTGAGCACCTCTGCGGCAGATTCAAAGGGTGACGGGCGATGGTTTCTCGATACGGTCTGACCATGGATCGCGATCTGAAACGTTGCCTCGGTCAGATGATGAAGGGCGTACAAGTCGTCGCAACGACCCATGACGGAGTCACCCGGGCGTATTGCTCGCATTGGGTGATGCAGGTGTCCTTCGAAGAACCGATCATGTTGGCGTCGATCTCACCCAAACATGACACGCATGCCCTTCTCGAACAGTCGGGGTGGTTCACGGTGTCCAATCTCGCTGGCGACCAGATCGACGTCGGACAGTACTTTTCGTACCCAGGCCGCAAATTCAAGCACATCGCTGACGAATACCTCGTCGAACGCGATGGCGTGCCGGTCGTGGACAACTGCATCTCGTGGATCAAATGTGAAGTCATCGACAAACTCGACACGTCACTCGATCACGATCTCTTCCTGGCCCGGGTCACCCAGTTCGGCGAAGGTCGTCTGGGCGAGGATCCGTTGCTGTATTCCTCTCGACATGGCTGGAGAGTGGCTGGCGACAAGGCGCGCCAACCAGGCCGATCGGTCCGAGACGAACTCCTGCAACGACTCGACGATGCAGGCTTGAGCTGACTCAGCGCCTCATTGGTCCGTGCCATGTCAGGCCCTTGTATGCCTTGACGAAGCCGGCCGCGATCAAGATGTGTGACAACGATGACTCCGAGGCCGGCTCTCCGTCAATCTTGGAGATCTCCAGAGTTCGGATCGTTCCCGCTTCGACCAGTCCCTTGAGCTCGTCCACCCACCGGGATGTCTCGAGCGCGATGGGAAAACTCACGAGGCTCTTGCCCCCACGCTCGACGAATATCGCCGGATGGCCATCGACAAGAACGACATGTGCTCCTGCGACGCGAGCTGGCCTACCGGGCGATTCGGGCCAGCGCAATGATGCGCCGTATGGCTGGGCGGGGTCGGTCGCCGCCAGCACGATGACACCCACCTCCTCGAAATCTGATGTGGTTGTCCGGATGCGGTCGACGGCCCCCGGCAGTGCGAACTGGGCAGCACCGAGACCTTCGACGAAGTAGCCACGACGCACATCACCACGTTCCTCCAGCGCCTTGAGCACTGGATAGACACCAGCGAAGCCACCCGTGACGCCCTCGCCGAGAGCCGCCTCGCGAGTGAGCACGCCGTATCGCTCGACGAGTTGTAGTGCTTGTGCAGTCGCTCGCCGGGTCCCCGAAGGCTCGGGTACGAGCAATTGAGACACGAGCGACCACCTCCCAGCTGCCTGTGGTGGCCCCGACGCCCGCAGTTGACCCACCCGGGGTCGCCGCCTGGTCTTGCGAGATGACGAACCCGACGTTCTGCCGACATAGGCACGAAGGGGAGCGAGCGAATCGTTCGTCACCTCACCAGCCCACACGAGATCCCAGAGCGCTGTCATGACCTCAGCGTCGCTGAAGCGCACATCATCGGTACTCGCCGCAGCAACGAGGTCATACCAAAAGGACGCGCCGCCCGCCGCCAGTTGGGCACGCAGAAGTTCATGGATTGGATCGTTGGGTGGCTCAGGGTTCGGGGCGACCAACAGTGCGATCTGATCTCGAAAGGCAAGGCGGATGCGGCCATCGCTTGCGCCGATTGCACCTGCGCCCACCCAGACAACTTCACCAGACGTGCACAACACGTCGAGGTCGGACGGCCGGTACTCGACCATACGCGCCGGAAGAATCGAGCGTTCGAGCACAGAAACAGGAAGCGCAGCACCTTGGAGCACGCCGATGACCTCAGCGAGACCGTCCGGCCCCCGGCGTCGCACTCCGACTCCTTGCCAGGTTGGAAGAAATCTCCCGAGCGCAGCAGCTTCAACGGGCGCAACCTCTGCCCGCAGAGCAGCCAACGAGCGACGGCGCAGCTGTCTGAGGACACCTTCGTCGACCCACTCTCGCGTTGTGCCGTCTGGCCTGAACTCACCTCGAACAAGCTGACCATTGGACGCCAGCTGCTCCAACGCAATATCGGCACGTTCGTCGGGCACTCCATACCGCAGCGCGAACTGTTGTGTCACAAATGGCCCATGCGTTCGGGCGAATCGGATCGCGAGGTCGCCCAACGGATCGTCGACGCTGTCGGTGTACGCCGCTGGAAGTCCTATTGGTAGGGCGACTCCGAGTGCGTCGCGCAACCGACCCGCATCCTCAGAGGCCGCATATCTGCGCGTTGCACCAATTCCGATTTCGATGACACGCAGGTCGAAGAGAAGCTGATCGAGGGTTGCGGAAACATCAAGCGCCTCGACGCAGCGAGCATCGATCTCGTGTCGGTCGAGCGGACCCAGAATTCGCAGTAGGTCATGGAGTTCATCTCCGTCGCGGGCACGACGTCCGTCGACGAGTCGTTGAAGTTCCAGCTCGATGTCTGCGAGGACGCCGGGGTCGAGCAGCTCTCGCAACTCTTCGGCACCCAATAGATCTCTGAGGAGGTCTCGATCAAGGGAAAGTGCAGCCGCACGGCGCTCAGCGAGGGGGGCATCACCCTCGTACATGTAGACGGCAATCCACCCGAAGAGCAGCGATTGCGCGAATGGTGAGGCTTTTGGTGTGTCGACCGAAACCATCCGGATCGATCGATCTGCCAAACCTTGCAGGACCCCACGTAGCGCAGGGACGTCGAACACATCGTTCACACATTCCCGTGTTGCCTCGAGCAGGATCGGAAAACTCGGATACTTCGAGGCGACACGCAGGAGATCTGCAGAACGCTGCCGCTGCTGCCACAACGGAGTTCGTTGATCGGGTCGCCGTCGAGGCAGCAACAACGAACGTCCAGCACACTCCCGGAATCGGCTGGCAAACAAGGCGCTCCCAGGAAGCTCAGCGACCACCGCGGCATCGATCTCGTTTGGATCGATCCGGAGATCGTCGACAGCGACGTCCTCTGCTGACTCGGGGAGGCGAATGACGATGCCGTCGTCCGACCACATCATTTCGACGTCCATGCCCCATTGCTCAGAAAGCCTCGAGCGCAACGCCATCCCCCAGGGCGCATGCACCTGTGCGCCGAAGGGCGAGAGGATGCAGACCCGCCAATCTCCGATCTCATCTCTGAAACGCTCGACCACGATGGTGCGATCGTCGGGCACGACGCCGGTCGCGTCGCGTTGGTCGCCGATGTAGTTGAGGACGTTGCGGGCAGCCAAGCTGTCAAGACCGTGGCGGTCGGTCAGTCGATCGATCGCGGCTCGCTCGTCGAGCTCACCGATCTCTCTGACGAACGCTCCCAGGGCTTGACCCAACTCGATCGGACGGCCACGGCCGTCGCCATGCCAGAACGGCATCTTGCCCGGCTCACCGGGTGCCGGCGTTACGACGACCCGCTCGAACGTGATGTCTTCGATTCGCCAGGTGGACGCACCGAGCAGGAATGTCTCGCCAGGTCGAGATTCATAGACCATTTCCTCGTCGAGTTCACCGACTCGGGTGCCGTCGGGAAGAAATACTCCGAACAAGCCTCGGTCTGGGATCGTGCCTGCATTCGTCACTGCGAGGCGTTGTGCCCCCGAGCGACTTCGAATGGTGTTGCCGACCCGATCCCACACGATCCGCGGGCGCAACTCTTTGAACTCCTCTGACGGATATCTGCCAGAAAGCAGGTCCAGAACACTTTCGAACACCTCATCGGACAGCTCTGCGAAGTTCGCGGCTCCGCGGAGCGTTGCGGTCAGATCTCCGAGGTCCCAGTCTTCGAGCGCGGTCATGGCGACGATCTGTTGCGCGAGCACGTCGAGGGGGTTTCGGGGATACCGAGTCTGTTCGATCTGTCCCTGCAGCATGCGGTCGACAACAACCGCTGTTTCCAGCAGATCAGCACGATGTTTGGGGAAGATCTTGCCGATGGAAGTCGCCCCGACCTGGTGCCCGGCGCGGCCCACTCGCTGAAGCCCTCGACTCACTGCGCCTGGGGACTCGACCTGGATGACCAGATCGACTGCACCCATGTCGATACCGAGTTCAAGCGAACTGGTTGCCACGATCGCTCGAATCTTCCCCTGCTTCAGTTGGTCTTCGATGTCGAGACGGCGAGCTTTCGACAACGACCCATGGTGCGCAGCGATGAGGCTTTGCCCGGAGCTCTGCTCCTCCAACTCTCGCAAGCTTTCGCTGTGCTCCTTGATGCTCGGCTGCTGCGCCTGAGGCGCCGAGCCGCTCCTTCGTCCCTCATTCGCTTCGGTGCTGGCGTTCTCTTCGTCCCACATGTCGTTGAGGCGGCCGGCGAGACGTTCCGCGAGACGACGAGAGTTGACGAAAACGATGGTCGACGTGTGCTGTTGTATCTGCTCCAGGATCTTGGGATGTACCGACGGCCAGATGCTCGAGCGAGCCGTTTCGATCGATGCGGGGCCATCGTCATGGGGTTGGTTCGACCGCGAGAGGTCCGCCATGTCCTCCACGGGAACGACCACCTCGATGTCCATGTTTGCCGGCGCGCCTGCGTCGATGACCTGCACCTCGCGCCAGCTCGACACCCCGTTGGTGGTCGACTTGCCGCCGAGGAAACGCGCGATCTCGTCGAGAGGTCGTTGTGTAGCCGACAAACCAATCCGCTGAACCGCTCGGCCGGTGAGGCGTTCCAGCCGCTCGAGGGTGACGGCCATGTGGGCGCCTCGCTTGGTTCCTGCGACGGAGTGGATTTCATCGATGATCACCGCATCGACGTTTCGAAGCGTCTCCCGTGCCGCTGAAGTCAACATGAGGTAGAGCGATTCGGGGGTCGTGATCAACAGATCCGGAGGGTTTCTGACGAGCTTACGACGCTCGTCGGCGGGGGTGTCACCGGTCCGCATTCCAACGGTCGGCACATGCACTGACTCGCCAATCCGTTCACCAGCAAGCGTTATGCCGCGTAGTGGTGCCCGAAGGTTCTTCTCCACGTCAACGGCCAACGCCCGTAGTGGGGAGATGTAGAGGAGACGGGTTCGTTTCTCACGTTCGGGGACGGGCGCTGTCATGAGCCGGTCCAGTCCCCACAGGAATGCCGCAAGCGTCTTGCCTGAACCGGTTGGGGAAAGAATCAGGGTGTTGTCGCCTGAAGCAATCGAAGGCCAACCCATATGTTGTGGTGGGGTGGCCTCGGCGAACGACGTTTCGAACCACGCGCGAACAGGCGCAGAGAACCGACGCAGTGGATCGTCCGACACTCCTTCAACCGTACTGTCGTTGCACACAGACGCAGATCGAACGGGTCATCGTGTCTTTCGCCCTCGTGCAACATCACGCTTGGAACTCGCGGAGACGACGACGTTCAACAGATTGACGACCAGTTGGACAGCTGACGTTCGTCAGCTGAGGACCTGAGGAAGCTCCTCGCTGTGCAAGATACCGACCCTCTTGGTCGCTCGGGTCAGCGCGACGTAGAGCGCTCGCATCCCTTGCCGCTCCTCGCGGATGATCCTCGCTGGTTCGATCACCAACGCGGCATCGACCTCGAGACCCTTCACGAGTTGTACCGGCACGATGGTGACCTGGTGGTCGAGACCCGAGCGGGTCGCGCCCCCAACGGTCAGTCCAGACTCCTCCAACGCCGCTGTCAGAGGCTCGACGAGCGTACGCGGGACAATGACGGCCAAATTCCCAGCCTCGATCTCGACGAGTTCGGCCTGCACAGCGGCAGGTAGCGCTGCGGCCAGGTCGTTTACCTTTTGCACCGTTGGGTCTGCGCCTTCATTGCGGATCGCTACAGGGGGCGTGAGCCCTGGGGCAGCCGCGGTGAGGACACGTGCGGCCAGCTTCATGGCCGGTGCCGGAATTCGATATCCCGTGGTCAGTTCTCTCCGCTCCGGGTCGCGACGCTGGGGAAGGTGCTCGAGAATCGAGTCCCACGAGTCTCGATTCCATGACCCTGTCGCCTGCGCGATGTCACCAACGACCGTCATCGAGCCATTGAGGGATCGCCGTGAGATCATCCGGAGCTCCATCGGAGAAAGATCCTGAGCCTCGTCGATCACGATGTGTCCGTATGTCCTCATCTCGTCTTCGTCGCGTTTGCCGGGTCGCGCTCCCAGATGAAATCGAGCTTCGTCGAGCAGTGGCGCGTCCGTGAACGCCCACTTGACCTGGTCTGCGTGGATTGCGTTGTCGTGTGCGATCACGGCCAACTGCACGTCGGAGAACAATCCACGGCCCGCAGACGCCAAGAGGCCAGGGCTGCGAAACAGGTCATGAAGGAGATGGGCAGGTGTCAGTACTGGCCACATCCATTCCAATGTCTCACGAAGAACACGGGATTTTCGGAGTTGATCACGAACGGCTTCGACATCGACTTCCTCGCGGGCGCTGTTCGCCAATGCGGCAAAGACCTCTTTTTCGATGAACGTCCGCGCAGCATTGTGGGTTCGATAGCGACGCTGTGCTTCCTTGACGATCTGCTCGCTCTCGAAGACGGTCAGCCTCAGATTCTGAAGGCCAAAACCAACGACGAGATCCTCACGTAAGCCACGTTGCCGTTGACGGACGGCTCGCCGTATGACCTTCACCATTCCGAGGTCACCCTTGACCGCGGCCGCGTCTTCTGAGTCGAGACGATCGGTGCGAACGCGAGGTACAACGAGATCGCTCAATACCGCCAGCCGGACACCTGCTTCTCCCAGCGACGGAAGCACCTGTTCGATATATGCCAAGAACAGCCGGTTTGGACCGACTACCAGCACACCTTGGTCCTGCAGCGGGAATCGGTGCGAGTACAAAAGGTACGCCGCACGGTGAAGAGCCACCACCGTCTTACCGGTACCAGGACCCCCCTGTACGACCACCAGCCCGGCTATGGGGGCCCGGATGATCTCATCCTGTTCGCCCTGAATCGTCGCAACGATGTCGCCGAGCCGACCGGTGCGAGCTGTTTCGAGCGCGGTGATCAGAGCGCCATGACCCTGAATCTTGCCGGCCGCTGCCTGCTGGTCGAGGCGACCGAGATCGCCGAAGAGTTCATCGTCGATGTCCAGCAGTTGATTTCCACGTGTCGCAAAGTGCCGTCGACGTTCGAGCCCCATTGGATCGGCTCCAGTGGCGCGATAGAACGGCTCGGCGGCACGGGCGCGCCAATCGACCACGACTGGATCTTGCGCTCGATCCCACACCCCCACCCGGCCGATGTACAGAGAGTCGCCGTACTCGTCGTCATGATCGATTCGACCGAACACGAGCGACGCATCCCCGATGTTCAGCTGATTCAGCCGATCGAGGATGTTCTCGGTGAACGCCTCGCGTTCGAAGCGGGCCTGGTTGGTTCCACCTGCACCCACCTCGAGATTGGACGACAGCTTGCGCGCGAGCGCGCGAGCCTCTTCGACACATGCATGGGCGTGATCGAGGTACTTCTGTTCAGCTGAAAGGTCGGGATGAATGACGTCGCTCCGAAAGAATCACACGTGCCCACGGGCAGTTCGGGGGGATATCAATGATATCGGCAGGGTCCCGCAACTCAATGGGACCGCCGTCACGGCCCGTACGATGGTCGGGTGACCGCACGTCCCGACTCTCCCTTCCTCGCAGCCTGTCGAAGTCTCCCCCACGACGTCACGCCCGTGTGGTTCATGCGACAGGCAGGGCGATCGCTCCCGGAATACCGCGAAATCCGAGGAGAAGGCAGCATCAACGATGCGATCGCCGACGCAGACCTGGCCACAGAGATCACCCTGCAACCCATTCGTCGATATGGCGTCGACGCGGCGATCCTGTACTCCGACATCGTCACCCCCGTCCACGCCATCGGTTTCGGCATGGACGTGGTGCCTGGGGTCGGACCGGTCGTCGAGTCTCCTTTCCGGTCGAGCGATGACCTCGGACGACTTCGGCCCCTCGATGCCGAGGCGGACACGCCCTACGTTCTGGAGACAATCGACAATCTCGTAGCAGAGCTCGACATCCCACTCATCGGATTCGCCGGAGCACCATTCACCGTTGCCAGCTACCTCATCGAAGGGCGCCCCTCGCGGACCTACCAGAACACCAAGGCGATGATGAAGACACATCCCGAGCTCTGGTTCGCGCTGATGGACCGGCTCGCAGACCTCGCGATTGCGTCGCTCGAATCGCAAGTAGCCCATGGCGCAGAAGCAATTCAGCTTTTCGACTCGTGGGCGGGTGCCCTCTCGGCGAGTGACTACCAACGGTACGCAATGCCGTCGAGTGCCAAAGTGCTCGACGCGATCGGACAGACCGGAGTGCCTCGAATCCACTTCGGTGTGGGTACAGGTGAACTGCTCGGACTGATGGCCGAGGCCGGCGCCGATGTCGTGGGCGTCGACTGGCGGATCCCGATTGACGAGGCACGGACCAGGGTGCCCGCCGACCGAGCCCTACAGGGAAACCTCGATCCAGCGATTCTGGGAGCTCCGTGGGAGGTGGTGGCCGCCGAAGTTGATGCCGTGCTCGAAAGTAATGCCGGTCACCCCGGATACATCTTCAACCTCGGCCACGGCGTCACGCCAGATGTAGACCCACTCATGCTCGAACGTGTCGTGGAGCGCGTGCATGCTTATCGGTCCTGACATGGCAAGAGCTTCGCGTACCTCAGCCGTCATCGGTGGAGGGATTGCCGGAATCACGGCAGCGCTCGGACTCGCGGAAGCTGGCGACCGCGTCCACCTCTTCGAGAAAGGGGCGCAGTTCGGCGGCAAGATCGCCGAGACCGACGTCGATGGGATCGTGATCCCCACGGGCCCGGACAATTTCCTGGCGCGACGCACCGAGGTGTTCGACCTCGCGGCTGAGCTCGGACTCGATGACCGACTGATCTCTCCGTCTGCCGGCTCAGCTCGGATCTACCGCGACGGACGACTCCACCCGTTGCCCCCCAATGTGTTGGGAGTACCTGCAACGACTGAACTCTCGGGAACAGGTCTGATCTCGGAGACTGGGTCACGTCGCGCTGCCGAGGACCTCACCGCAGGAGATGACCGAACCTCCCGTGATGAGTCCGTCGGTTCGTTGATCCGCCGCCGCCTCGGCGACGAGGTGCTCGAGTACTTGGTCGACCCGTTGCTCGGAGGGATCAATGCTGGAGACAGCGATCGCCTGAGTCTCGAGTCCGGGACACCACAACTTGCGCAACTTCGAACGATGAATCCCAGCCTCATCACTGCAGCCAAGATGACGCTCGATGACCGTCCACCCAACCCGGGTCCGGTCTTTTCGAGCATCGACGGCGGGATTGCTCGGTTGATCGACCGGGCGGTGGCTCGCCTGACCGATCTCGGCGTGACGATTCACCTCGATACCGAGGCTTCGATCGAAAGGCACGACGATGGCTGGTCGGTTTCGTCGCATCGAGTGGACAAGGTTGTCATCGCAACACCCGCCTTCGTTGCCGCAGATCTCGTCCGTGGGTTTGCACCGGCGTTGAGCGGCGAACTGAGTGGGATCTACTACTCCTCGGTTGGGGTCACGATTTTCGTCCTTCCCCCCAACACGCTCTCGATCGATCCATCGATCAGCGGTGTGTTGGTGCCGCGCGCATGCGGTTTTACTGTCACTGCGATCTCGTTCGCGTCCCACAAGTGGCCGAGGATGGCCGGTGACGACCGGCAAATCTTGCGAGTCTCGGTCGGACGACGCACGGATGCGAGGTGGCGGCAGCTTCCAGATGATGCGCTCATCGAACTGGTGCGGGCTGAGGTCTCGGACATACTCGGCCAGGTGATCCCGCCAGGACCCACGTCGGTTGCGTTGTGGCCACAGAGCCTTCCGCAGTACGACGTCGACCACGCCGACCGAATCATCCGAATCGAACGTCATACAAGCCAGTTCGATGGCCTTTCGTTCGTTGGTGCATGGCTACACGGGCTCGGGTTGCCCGCGTGTGTGGCGTCTGGACGTTCCGCCGCCAGAACCAGCCCGTAGACGCCCGAACAATCACGTCGATGCAGTGCAATTCGAGGGTCCGTGTGGTTCACTTGCGTGTTGGCGCGACGTGAGGTCACCATGGAACATCAAGTGACGACCGGGGAGACCCCCATCGATGGCCGTGAGGCCGAGGTTCTCAGCGAGATCGTGCCTGGACCAGCAACGCAAGACATCGGACCAGCGCTTGATTGGTATCAGGCCAAGCAAAATTCTGGACTCGAGCGGCCCGATGAGCTGACCACCGGCGACACCCACTTGAACGTCAATCGCACGTTCGTCTTCGCTGACCTCTCGGGGTTCACGCAGTTCACACGTCAACACGGCCCGCACGAGGCCGTGAAACTGTTGGGTGAGTTTCGCCGCGTCGCTCGTAATGTGGCTGCGAAACGAGGTGTCCGGGTCGCGAAGTGGTTGGGTGATGGCGTCATGATCGTCAGCGTCGACCCAACCGCAGCCATAGCGTTCGGTGCCCACCTGATCCACCATTTCGCTGAAACCGACCTGCAGGTGCGAGTCGGCCTGGCGAGCGGCATCGCACTCCTCTTCGAAGGTGATGATTACATCGGCGAGCCAGTCAATCTCGCTTCCAAACTCTGCGCTGCAGCCCAACCCGACGAAATTCTCGGAGCCTGCGAACTCGCGGATCTTCCCGATTGGGTGAAGGCGGACGAGGCGATATCGGTCTCGATCAAAGGGGTCGGACTCATCGGAGACATCCATCGTCTGATTCCCGTCCTGTAGGGTCATCGTCACTCGCAGACGACCCCGGACTTCTGGGGAATGCCCGACGTCGAGCAACGGGTTGCTACGAAGTCGGTATCGGTCTCAAGTCAATGCCATCTCGATACGTGTCGAAAGGACATCATGGAACTATTCGTCACTCCCGATGCCATCGCGCTGATCAAGAAACGTGGTGGCGTCGCAGCCATCGATTTTGTTCCGCCGATCGGTTGAGGTCGCACGAAACACGATGTGTCGGTCGACATGCACCTCAAGGGCAAGAATCTGGCGCCATACCGAGTCATTCGTCACGACGGCGTGAAAATTCACGTGGCACCGAATCTGGTCGGTTATGCACGGTCGGTTCAGCTCGACGTCCGAGGTGCCGTTCGCAAGAAGATCGACGTCGATATTCACCACGATCACGGACCCAGCTGCAGTCACTAACCGCCGGATCAGGCATCTGGATCAACCGATTCCTCAGCTCCACTCGGTGCCTCATCGTCGGCTGGTTCCTCGCTCGCACCTTCCACGCTGGTGTCCTCGACGAATGGACCGTTCGTCGCCTCGAACTCGGCAAGCTCTTGTTCGTACTGCGCAATCGCTGCAGCTCGCTCGTCGGCGGGTAGGTCATACCAGTAATCGTCAAAAGCGGGTGCCCTGGCCTGATTTGGTACACACGAGCCTCCGGACAACGCGAACTGCTGGAGGTCGGTGGCTTTTGCACGACCAGATGCGTTCAGGACGGCCACACCCTCGATCATCTCATGGGCTGCCTGACCATCCTCGCCGAGGGTGGTGAAATACCACGTCTGCGAGCTTGTGGTCGGCAACGTGAATGTCGCGGTCTGTCCCGGATCGAGGTAGACCGTCGAACCGCCGGATGCTGTCCAGCGGAAGGTGGTGTTCGATCGATCAAGAGGGCTGCCCACCGGAACCGATCTTCCGAACACGACCGCGCTCCCACTCGCGGTGCCCCGACTTTCGAAGGTCACCTGGACTGCGTTGCAGCCCGTGGCGCTGATCACACCGCTGGAGATGTCGGCCCCATAGTCCACATCAGGATCAGGACGCAGATCTACGTCGGTTCCGTCGGCCGCCTTGGCCTCGATACCGCTCAGGACAGGGAAGGAGTCAGCATGTACCCAACCGAGCTGTTGGTACGAGCGCGAATCGATCACATCGAGCCACAGCTCACCCGACTCGATCAAGATCGTGTTTCCACCATGCATCGCCACTTCGGTCTCTTTCAGATCCACGACGCTCGGAGCCGTGTCCGATGGCGATTGACGAACGACGAGCAGGTCATTTTCGAGGATGCGACTCGCCATACGAAACTGTGTGAAGGCATCGGGGGTGGACCACTCAACCGACCGTGAAGTGGGACGTAACTCGTCCGAGGTGACCCATCCGATCACACTTCGATCCGAGTTCGTGTTGTTGACCTGAACCCAGATGACTCCGTCGCGCGCACGGAGCTTGGTCGCCTGTACAAGGGTCGCGTCGTCGATCAACCCACCACGCACGTCTGAACCAGGCGACTCAAACGGAGCGACTGAGCCATCGATCTCGAAGAGTCTGCCGAGATCGTCGATCGAGCTGAAAGCAAGCGATACCGGGGCCGCGTCGGTAATGCCACCTGTTGTTGTCGGTGCACCCGTGGAGGGCGACGCTGTCGTAGCCACAGCAGTCGTCGTTGGTGCGGCGAGCGTCGTTGACGGGCCGGTCTCCCCTGCTGCTTCTCGTTCAGGGGCTTCGCCGGAACAGCCTGCGACAGCGAGAGCGAGAGCGAGCACCGCTCCAAACTTCTTCACATTCGGTGTCATGGACTTCCATTCGGTCGAAATGAACCGAAAGTGAATGACAGAAGGGTGAGGAAACCGGCCAGACTGTGCCAGTGCCAAAGGTGTCAATTCTGCTCGGAGCGGTCTCGGGCTTCCTGATCGCCTTCGCGCTCCCCCCGTGGGGATGGTGGCCACTTGCGTTGGTGGGTTTCGCGCTGTTCGACCATGCAACGGACAAGACATCGGCCCTCGAACGATTCTCTGCAGGTTGGGCGGCGGGATTTGTCTGGCTCGCGATGGGTGAGCTGTGGATGTTCGACTTGACACCGCCCGGTTACGTCATGGTTTTCATGGTGTTCGGCGCGGGATATGGCGTCGTCGCAGTCGCTGCCGGTACCGGGAATCGGCGACTGATCCTTCTCCCCGCCGGGTTCGTCCTGTACGAGTGGTTCCGTTGGTCGTTTCCTTTCGGTGGCGTTCCGTTGGCGACCGTTCCAATGACCCAGGTGGCTTCACCACTGAGCGAGGTCCTCCCTTTGGCTGGCGGGTTGCTGCTGACCGCCGTGACCGTGGCAACGGGGTCGTCGATTCGGCTCGCGCTTCGTGGCCGATTCGACATGGCAGCGGCGGTCTTGGGCACCGTGGCCGTGTGTGTGCTCGTCGGCGCGTTGGTTCCGCGTGGCGAGGTCATCGACACCCTTGACGTCGCTGTCGTTCAGGGAGGTGGGCCGCAACGCACGCGAGCCGACTCGTGTGAGAACCAGAGCGTGTTCGATCGCCATCGCGAGGCCACCGCCTCTATCGACCGCTCCGTCGACCTGATCATCTGGCCCGAGAATGTCGTAAATCCTGTACCCGACGGGCGATCACTGGGTCGATGTGATGACTTGCTCTTCATGTCAGAGGCCATCGCTGACGTCGCCGAGGTCGCACGATCGCAGAATGCGGTGCTGATTCCTGGCTGGTTCCACACTGCAGGGCCCGAGGCGCCTGGCAATAACGTCAACTACTCGACTGCGGTGACAGCCGCCGGTGAAACGGTGAGCCGCTACGACAAGGTCCGGCTCGTTCCATTCGGTGAGTTCGTGCCACTGCGAGGCCTGATCGAGCGGTTCTCGAGCGATGTTCCCGGACGAGACGTGCTCCAGGGTGAAGGTCCAGCGATCCTCGAGACGCCGGTGGGCACGTTCGGCGTGAGCATCTCGTGGGAGATCTTCTTCGAGAGCAGGGGTCGGGCTGCGATCCGCGACGGCGGTGAGATCCTCCTCAACCCCACGAACGGCTCGAGCTACTGGCTCTCCATCCTGCAAGCACAACAGATCGCCTCCTCACAACTTCGCGCTCGCGAGACAGGCCGCTGGGTTCTTCAGGCAGCTCCAACGGGTTTCAGCGCAATCGTCGACTCCGACGGAACCGTCCTCGCCCGCACGGACATCTCCGAACAGCGGGTGCTCTACGCGACCGTCGAACGTCGCACTGGTCTGACGCTTACGACGCGGTTCGGTGCGTGGCCGATGCTCGCACTGGCGGCTTGTGTATTCGTTTTCAGCTGGGCATCCCTGTTCGCTCGAAGATCCAGCGACGACGGCTAGCTCGACAGCTCGAGCATCAACGTCACCGGTCCGTCGTTGATCAAGCCAACCTGCATCGCGGTCCGGAATCGACCCGTCTCAACCGTGGCGCCCATATCGGTCAGCGCGCCCGTCAACGCCTCGAACAGCGGCTCGGCCTGCTCCGGTCGCGCTGCATCGATCCACGAGGGGCGTCGGCCCTTCCTGGCGTCGCCGTACAGGGTGAACTGGCTCACGAGCAGGAACGATCTCGTCGAATCGGCCGCAGAGACATTCATCACCCCGGCGTCATCATCGAAGATTCGCAAGTGCCACAGTTTCTCGGCCATCCTCTGCACGACTGAATCGTCATCGGTTGGGGTGAATCCGACCAGACAACAGAGTCCAGCTTCGATTCGTCCGACCTCGACTCCGTCGGAGGTCACCCATGCCTCAGTGCACCGTTGGACCAGGACTCGCATGGGCGGGAGGTTACCGGCCGGTACGCTCATACGGCTATGTCATCGGAGATGCACGAACAACTACCGCACGCCGGTGACCCGTCGGGCGAGTCGCTCCGAATTGCGTACCTCTCCTATCGAGGCAAGCCCCACGTCGGCGGACAAGGTGTCTACACCCGACATCTGACCAAAGCCCTCGTCGAGCTCGGCCACACAGTCGAGGTCCTTGGCGGACCGCCATATTCGATCCTCGATCCGCGCGTTCGATTGACGAAGCTGCCGAGCCTCGAGACGTTCAATGACCACTTTCCCATGCGTAGGCCCCGTATGTTCGAACTCAAGGACCGCTGGGACTGGCTCGAGACCACATCGTTCAACCTCGGGAACTTCCCCGAGCCAATGGCCTTCTCATGGCGTGCGTGGGACAACCTGCGGGTGCGTTCGAGTCAGTTCGATCTCGTGCACGACAATCAAACGCTTGGTTGGGGACTTCTCGGTATCCAACGGATCCTTCCGGTCCTCGCGACAATTCATCACCCGATCACCGTCGACCGCCGACTCGAGATCGAGCACGCACAAACACGCTCCGAGCGGATCGGGAAGCGTCGCTGGTATGCCTTCACCCGCATGCAGACACAGGTCGCCAAGCGCATGGACCGAGTCATGACCGTCTCGGAGAACTCCAAGACCGATATTCACGCCGATCACAAGGTCGATGCCGACAAGATCCATGTCGTACCGGTTGGTGTCGATCCTGAGCTCTTCCGGCCGATCGCTGACGTGGCGAAGGTACCGGGTCGATTGATCACCACGGCGAGCGCGGACGTGGCCATGAAGGGGCTCGTCTACCTTCTCGAGGCAGCAGCCAAGGTCCGGGCGGAACGCCACGTCGAGATCGTCATCATCGGAAAGCCAAAAGAGGGCTCGAAAACGCAGGCCACCCTCGAGAGCCTCGGCTTGTCCGACGTCGTGCAGTTCGTCAGCGGCGTGTCGGACCAACGGATCGTCGAGCTGTACTCCGAAGCCGAACTTGCTGTCGTTCCGTCGTTGTACGAGGGCTTTTCACTACCGGCGATCGAGGCGATGTCGTGCTCGACTCCGCTGATCGCAACAACCGGCGGAGCCCTTCCAGAAGTCTGTGGCACCCACAACGAGACCTGTCTCTTGGTTCCGCCGGGTGATTCCAGCGCGCTGGCCTCGATGATCAGCACCGCTCTCGGCGACCCAGAGCTCCGTGCCCGAATTGGCGCCGCTGGGCGCACGCGCGTCGTCGAGCACTGGAGCTGGAAACACACCGCACTCAAGACAGTCGAGCAGTACCGCGCCCTCCTCACAGAAACAAGGACTCGTTATGTCGTGTGATCACGCCCACCGGCCTGGCCACACCGAGCGACGCGGAGAATAATGCTCACGGTTGACTATGAACGGCTCGGCTTGCACGCTGGCGATCGCTTGCTCGACATCGGCTGCGGATTCGGTCGTCACAGCTATGAGGCGTTGCGTCGGGGGGCCGATGTCGTCAGCAGCGACTTCTCACTGCCAGAGCTCGTCGAGGTCGAAGGCACGGTCGCTGCGATGGAGCAGGTGGAAGAACTTCCGATGGGTGTGTCGTCGTCGTCGTGCAACGGCGATGTCACGATGCTTCCATTCCCCGATGCGTCATTCGATCGAATCATCGCGAGCGAGATCCTCGAACACATCGACGATGACACGGGTGCCATTCGCGAACTGGTTCGTGTGCTGCGCCCCGGAGGCACCTTCGCTGCAACGGTGCCGGCCACTCTGCCCGAGCAGATCTGTTGGAAGCTCACCGACGAGTACCACGCACCGAAGGTCGTAGGAGGGCACGTTCGCATCTACGGCCGCGGCGAACTCGCCACTCGAATGCAAGATGCTGGCCTCGAAATCTTGCATTCACATCGGGCACATGCGCTGCATTCGCCATATTGGTGGCTGCGCTGCGCTGTCGGCGTGAATCGCGACGTTGCCGAGAATCCACTCACTGAGGCGTACAACCGTTTGTTGACTTGGGACATCATGAAACAACCGTCCATCCTCAAAGCCGCCGACAGGGTCCTCAATCCCGTGCTCGGCAAGAGTCTCGTGGTGTACGGGGTACGCCCGGTTCATGGGAGCAATCAATGACGGAACAGACGACGGGTCTTCTCAGGGAAGACCAGATACTCCAAACGGCCGACGCATTGCTGGAGTGGCAACTCCCGTCCGGGATGATTCCCTGGACCCCTGGCGGTCATGCAGACCCCTGGAACCACGTCGAGGCCGCTATGGCTCTCGCCGTAGCAGGTCAGGTCGGCGCAGCCGAGCGGGCGTACGACTGGTTGGCCTCACTCCAACTCCCCGACGGTTCTTGGCATCAGTACTACACGGCCGAGGGCGTCGAACAGGACAAGTTCGACGCCAACGTGATCGCGTACATCGCAACCGGTGTCTGGCACCATTGGCTCGTCACGGCCGACCGCGGATTCCTCGAGGCGATGTTCCCGGTGGTCGAGCGGGCTTTGGACTGGGTATTCGGCCTTCAGCAAGCTCGCGGCGAAATTCTGTGGGCTCGGCACGCCGACGGTACACCTTGGTCTTTTGCGCTCCTGACTGGCTCGTCGTCGATGTACCACTCTGCTCGAGCCGCCTTGGCTGCAAGCCGAGAACTCGGACGCGACCGCACCGATTGGGCCGATCGCATCGAACGACTCGGGGCGGTGCTTCGTGAGCAACCCGACGGGGCCTTCGCGCCGAAGAATCGTTGGGCAATGGACTGGTACTACCCCGTCTTGAGTGGTGCGATTCGTGGCGAGGCGGGCCGTGGGCGCCTTGCCTCGAGATTCGACACGTTCGTCATGGCCGACCTTGGAGTCCGTTGTGTGGGCGATCGCCCTTGGGTCACCACCGCTGAGACTTGCGAGTGTGCCCTCGCACACCTCGCGATCGGAGATCGAGAAACGGCGGAGAATCTGTTCGCCACAACGTCACGGCTTCGATCCGACGACGGTCGGTATTGGACGGGCGAGGTTCATCCTGAGGAAGTGCATTTCCCGGGTGGGGAAATGTCGACGTACTCATCGGCCGCAGTGCTGCTGGCCAACGATGCCCTCGCCGGGAGAAGCGAGGCGTCACGCTTGTTCGTTGATCACGACCAGATGCCCGTCTGAGACGCTCGCTTCTACGGCGCGACGAGGACTCGTAGCGACCCAACCGCAGCAGTCTCGACGAATCCATCGTCGAGCGCCCGGAGGTAGATCTCATATGGCGGCCGGCCACCGTCAGCTGGGTTCGGAAAGACGTCGTGAATCAAGAGCGTGCCTCCCGAGATCAGCTTCGGTGTCCAGGCCTCGAAGTCGAGATGTGCAGGCGCCGTCCCGTGCCCACCGTCGATGAACACAAGCGCGAGCGGCGTTGTCCAATGCCGGGCAACTGCGGGCGAGTCGCCAACGATCGCGACCACGGTCGACTCGAGTCCGGCGTTGTGGATCGTACGCCGAAAGACAGGCAAGGTATCCATCTTGCCCACGCTCGGATCGACGAGGTCGGGTTCGTGCCACTCCCATCCAGCTTGGTTCTCCTCCGAGCCGCGGTGATGATCGATGGCAAAGAGCAGGCGCCCCGAGTCACGGGCAGCGGCGCCGAGATAGATCGCCGACTTCCCGCAGTAGCTCCCGATCTCGAGGAAGGGCCCGTCTGTTCCACACGCAGCAGCATGTGCGTGTAGGGCGAGGCCCTCGTCGACCGGCATGAACCCACGTGCGGCCTCGGCAAGGCGACGATCGACTGGATCCATTCAGACCGGTTCGTGAACGTGCAGCGCGTCTTTCCAGAGGTACTTCTCGAGAAAGGCGAATTTCAGGAGCCAGAGCGCTCCGAACGACGCGACCTGTGTGAGGAGCAGCACCGCCTTGACATCGGTGAGGAGGCTCGCGATACCGATCGCAAGCGTCGAGACGATGAATCCGAAGATCGTCATGACCCAGAACGGCCCAACCTCTCTCGAGGCGCTGTGGTTACCCGTGCCTCGCTCCCACACGAACCGCCGATTGAGGTAGTAGGCGGGCGGAGTACTCATGCATACAGAGATGAAATTGGCGAACACTCCTGGCCAGTCGAACAAGTAGAGACCGATGAAGAGTGATGTCAGACCGACAACGGTACTGACGACAGTGACCCCCCCGTATCGCACCAACCGCCGTCCGTAGTCTTGCCACAGGCGCGCCAGATCGAGGCGACGGGGCTGATCCATTCATACAAGGGTAGGCCACGGTGCATACAAACTGGTGTGACCGAGCAGACTGGTGCGGTGCGCTTCTGCCTGTCGCTACTACTCCTCACTGTGGCCATGTCCGCATGTAGCTCCACCCAAACTGCTGGGCGATCAGTCGGTAGCCCCTCAGACGATCCGCCGGTTGCCGCGGACGCGCCGCATGCCGCCGATTCGGTCGGCAGTGCAGTGACGAACACAACCCCGATCGGGCCATCAGCAATCGAGGATCCGCTGCCCTCGACTGCGTTCAACGACCGAGTCGTTCCACGTGTTGCGACGAGCGCACAAGAGGCAGCGTCGTTGTTTGCCGAGGTGCAGGCGGGTCTACGGGCCGAAGATCAACAGTCCGACGTGTATGGCGACCTGGGACACACCGAACAGCTCGTGATACGCCAACTCGTCCGTAACGAGGAGTGGATCGACCCGTTTCGAGCGGCCTTGAGTGCCGAGGATCTCGCCCTGGCCGACCTCCACCTCACGGCTCGACGCGAGCTCAGTCTCCTCCACGCACATGCGGGAGACCCATCGCCGGACATCCCCGCCTGGACGATCATCGAGCCAGAGCCGTTGGAGACCCTCGTCGGCCACTACAAACGAGCGGGTGAAGCGTCGGGGGTCGACTGGAGGGTTCTCGCTGGCATCAACCTGATCGAAACAGGAATGGGGCGCATTCTGGGGCTGAGTTCAGGAGGCGCACAAGGGCCGATGCAGTTTCTGCCGACAACATGGGCGGAGGTCTCCGAAGGTGGCGACATCAACGATCCGAGCGATGCGATAGACGGAGCCGCACGGTATCTGGTGCAACGCGGTGGCCTCGATGACATACGCCAGGGTCTCTTTGGCTACAACAACTCCGACAACTACGTCAATGCCGTGCTCGCCTATGCCGCGCTGCTCGAGCTCGACGAGCGGGCGATACGCGGCTTCTACAACTGGGAGGTCTACGTCGGGACAGCGGCTGGGACGCTCTGGCTCCCGGTTGGGTACCTGTCGCCTGAGCCCACCCCGGCAATCGAGTACGCCGAAGAGAATCCGTGGGCACTCACCTTGGGCTGACGCTCACATTCGCTCGACGATCTGTCGACTCGTCGATATCAGATTGCTGTGACAACGACGTTGTCGATGCCCCAGGACTCGTTGTCCAGGCTCTCGGTCAGGTTGCCGAAGAAATTAAACGTTGCGGTGCTGGCCGAATGGCTGGTATCGCAGACCCTGACTGGGATGACAGCATCACCCCACTTACCCGAGCCGTAGCCGAGCGTGTCAGATTCTGTCTCGCCTGGGGCGCCGTTGCCTTGATCGAAGCTTTCTTCGTACTGCGTCGTGCCATCGACCTGAACACCGAAGATGTCTGGTCCATAGCTGGTGTCAGAGTCCCAGGAGCTGATCAGGTAAAGATCGAAACTGACACAGATCGTCGTGTGAGCGGTGAGGTTGTCGATCCTCAGAGACACTGAATCAGTGCCCCCGAACCGTCCGAGGAACTTCCGGGTCGCATCAGCTGGCGCGGAGATGATGTCGGAATCGGATGCACCTGTCCATGTCACGTCGCCAACGTTGAGGGGGCCACCGAAGGATCCAGAGTCGTAGGTGATGTTGCCGGGAGGAGCGATCTGCGTGGTGGCAGAGATATTCGAGCCTTCACCGATGAATGTCGACGAGGTCGAGTAGTCCTCGAAGTTCACTCCATCACCGGGGAAGATCCCTGTGAACCAGTCGTGCTGGTACTTGATGGCGACGCCGATGTGTACATCGCCGCCAACCAGTCGGCTGGGCGCGCACCAGTTCGCATCGATCTTGGACGTATCGCAGGTATAGCCAGCTCCGACAACATTGCCGCCGTCGTCGAAGTTCGCCTCCGTGATCGTTCCGGCGACGACATCGGCGAACTGGGTACCCGATCCATACGTATTGCACGTTCCAGCGATTCCACCGCCAGCCTCGGCCAGACGGCAGCTTTCGATCGTTGCCGCGTGGTTGGGGTTTGTTGCATCGAAGACCACGACCCACTCGAGGTTCGCAACATTGTCCGCACCGATCTCACCCACGATCGAGTTGAGAATTCGCAGATCTGTCTCGGGCTGATCCCCGATGGATGCTGCACGAAGGAGACCAGTTCGCACGCCGCTCGTTGTGGCTGACTTGGCTTCCCAAGCCATACCCGCTTCGACCGCACCCAGCACCACGAACATCAGGATCGGGACGGCCAGCGCCGCCTCCACGAGAACTGCCCCGCGCTCGTTCGACCAACGCCGCTTGAGTGTCGAAAGCATGGAGATCAGGTTCATTGAAACAAGTCCTCGGCGCGTTGCCAGGATTTCTTCAGCGCTGGGCGCCGAAATGGGTCAGGTGGGTCACATGTCCAGCTCGACGACTTCCACGCTCGTCGAGGAAAGCGTGATGCTGTCGAAGAAGCCGGTCACGTATTGGTATTCGTATTCGATGTAGATGCCGAGGTTCTGCCATTCGCTTCGCTCAGCGCTGGTCAGACCGGTTTCGATGGCGCCGGTTCCTGCAGCGACATCTGCAAAAGAGGCGTCGTATGCATTGCACAGCCCGCTTTGACTTGCCGGAACGTCGAGTGCGTCGATGCACGACTGCGGCAGGGTTGCATCGAGCGTCGTTGCGTGAAAGATGATCACCTTGGTGACCTCGCCGTTGAGGGCGCGGGAGCCGTTCACGACCCTCTGGAGGATCTCTCGGTCAGCATCGGCGCTGTCACGCTCGATCGAGGCCACACGAGCAGCTCCGCGGGAGATGTCCTGAATCGCGAGGTGGCTACGGAACATCAGTCCGATTTCAATTCCGCCGAAGACGACGAGGAAGAAGAGCGGAGCCACAAGAGCAAACTCGAGCGCGGCGGCGCCACGCTCACGGCGGGTACGGCGACCTTTGTTGTGCGCATCCGTTCGAGAACGGCGACGTCGGTCGAGAGGGTGCATGTTCTGTGAATCGGCACGGGCCTCAGAAAGGTGTAGACCCGTAGGCAACTTTGGGTCGATCGACCCATGTGGATAGGTCGACTGGATCTCGGCCCGCTGCGGCATCGACAACCGAAGGCGCACAGAATGATGTCCATGCGTATTGCACTAGGTAGCGACCATGCCGGGTTCGAACTGAAGTCCCACTTGATCGCGCGGCTCGCCGCGCAGGGGCACGAGACGATCGACCTTGGCACCAATTCCACCGAGTCGGTCGATTATCCCGAATTCTGTGCCGCCGTTGGACGTTCCGTCGCTGCAGGCGACGCCGACTGGGGAATCGTTCTTGGCGGATCTGGTCAGGGCGAACAGTTGGCGGCGAACAAGGTCCGCGGGGTGCGGGCGGCTCTTTGTAACTGTCTCTACACCGCACGGATGGCCCGTTCCCACAACGATGCCAACGTGCTCTCCATCGGTGCTCGAGTCGTCGGAATCAGCATCGCCGAAGAGATCGTCGACATCTTTGCCGCCACCGCATTCGAAGGTGGTCGACACCAGCGTCGGGTCGATCAGGTCATGGCGCTCGAAGACGAGTAGCGCGGTGTCCTAGCTCGCCGGCGGGCCATTCATCGGTGGGCCAGCAAACACTTGTGCCTTCAGCATCCAGTCGCGGGCGGCCTCACCGCTGACCGTGAGCACCGTGTCGTCCACGTGGCGCCGCTGGGTCACGACCATGCAGAAGTCTTCCGCTGGCCCGACAATCGACTCCGACGCCGTGTCATCACCGAACACCCACTCCGCCCCGCTCGGTGATCGAAGCTTGAGGAACACCGGGACGTCTGGCGCTTCCAAGCCCCGATTGGTGTACGACCAGCCTCGAGTGATGACGCCCAACCGAACGATGTGTGCGAGACGGTCGGTGCTCGGCCTCTGGACCCCGGCCGCGTCGATCACATCTTGGCCATGGGCCCAGCACTCCATCAGCCGAGCGGTGAGAAATGACTTTGCCCCCATCGACGGGCCGTACCACACCACTCGAGTGTCATCGTCGAGCGACGTTGCTGCCGCGGCGAGCGTGTCTCGATTGGTTCGCCATCGCGTGAGCAATGTTGTTGGCGACATGTGTCGAAACGCTCCGAGCGTGAACTCGTCGACCGCTCGATCGTCGCCGAAGTGTTCGAGAAGGCGCGTCATTTCGGATCGAAATCCATCGGGGTCGGCGATCGCAAGTGTCGCCGTGTGGTCGAAGTAGGCGAGGTGCCCAATCTGATCTGCAATCGACCATCTCGGACTCGCCGTCGGCTTCGACCAGGTCTCATCGTCCAGCCCGCTGATCGCAGCATCGAGAGCATCTTGTTCCGCGACCAGATCCGCAGCGACCTTCGCGACGCCAACACTCATGAGCGGACCATTCGGGTGAATCGCTCGCCCCTCGGAAGCCCACCCAACACCACGTCGAGCATGCCTGACACGAGTTC
>CAJQNJ010000120.1 GCA_905479685.1 uncultured Acidimicrobiales bacterium | reverse complement strand
CGATGGGCACGATCATCGACGCGTTGGTCATCGGTGACCCGCAGAAGTAGGAGCCCCCATGTATGTGGACGATGATCTGTTTGTTGTCGAGTAGGGCGTCGTCGCTTGCGAAGTAGACCACAGGCACGTCGGCAATGGTTTCGTTCCGCCATACCCACGGATCGGCAAGCTGGTCGTTGCCGGCGAGCCACTCTGCGTGGATCTCTTCGCGAAGTGCACTGATGCTTGCGTGGTCGTCGTAGTCGATTGCGGCTGGGGCCGGCGGATTTTCGAGGTAGGCCGCAGCTTCAGCGCTCAGATGTGTTGGGGGTGGCGTGGGGTTCATCGACAGAAACCGTATAGGAGAGTCCATCAGCTTCGCCCAAACCGTGGGAACTCGGTCTATGCGGTCCCGAGTGCGGCCCAGGTCGCTGTAGCTAGATTCTCGCCTCGGAAGTCGCCGAGGAGGCCGTCGTACATACGATTCATCACATAGGAGAATGTCATTCGCCGGCCGACGTCGACGATGATCTTCGATCCGCCCATACCTCTCCAGTAACAGATTTTGCCTTCTGGATGGAACGTCAGTGGCGTCGGCAGAGCGTAGCCAATACCGAACTTCTGATGTTCTTGGAGGATCAGATCGATGCCATCGGACTGCGTTTCGAAGATTCGGTCGATCGTCGCGGGCGAAAGCAGTTGTACGCCGTCGACGGTCCCGCCATTGGCCACAATGGCCTGCGCCCGAGCGACCGAACGGGCGTTGCCATGACCGTTGGCGGCGCTCAAGTCGGCGCGACGCCATGGTGTTGTATTAGCGATCTCGGGCTCGATTCGTGGCCCGATCACTTGCTTGTACCTGGGGCTGTTGGGGTCCAGGGCATCCAGATCGACTGGAGTTCCCGGGTATGGGATGACGTTCGATACCCGATGGTCATGCTCGGGGGCAAGCCCGATGTGGAAATCGAGATCGAATGGCTCCGCAATCTCCTCTTTGAAGAACAGACCGAGCTTCTTGCCCGTAACGCGGCGGACGACCTCGCCAACCAAGTGACCTTGGCTCATCGAGTGGTATCCCGATGCCGTGCCGGGTTCCCACCATGGCGCCTGCGCTGCGAGCATTGCGGTCGACCTCTCCCAGTCGTACATGACATCGGGTTCGATCGGCCCGTCCCAGCCCGCAACCCCGGAGGTATGGCTGAGAAGATGCTTGACGAGCACGCCCTCCTTGCCGTTGGCGGCGAACTCGGGCCAGTAGGTGGCTACCGGACTGTCGAGATCGATGAGACCCCGGTCGGCGCAGACGAGCGCAACGAGCGCCATGAGTGTCTTGGTGGTCGACCAGACGTTGACGATCGTGTCGGCCTGCCATGGGGTTGTACGACGTTCGTCGGTCCAGCCACCCCACAGGTCGACAACGGTTTCACCCTCAACGGTCACCGACACCGATGCCCCGACATCGTGGCCTGAGTCGATCGACTCCGACAGCAGCTCGGACAAGCGATCGAAACGTGGTTCTGCAGAACCGTGAACTTCAGCCATCACGGGAGACTACTGGTGCGGGCACAGGCGTTCGGCCTCGTACGGCGACTCCAATGAGGAGCAGTCCGAGCATCAGGATCGGAACGACGACCCAAACGGTCGCTCGCCCGTGCGCGTCATAGAGCCACGCTGCGAGCACCGCCGAGAGGCCGCCGAACAGCACCTCGGTTGCTCCCATCAGGCCTTGGGCCGCTGCTTGTCGTTCGTCGGCTGCTGTCTGGGAGAAGAGATAGAGCCCGGCGGGGAACCCGAGTCCCGACCCGATCGCGGCGACGAGGGCAACGACAACCAGGCCTGAGAGGGTGTCGATCACCCCGAAGAGGAACGCCACGACCGCTGACGAGCCCAGAGCGATGATTGTGAGACGGAGCCCACCAGAGCGTTGCGCCCATGCACCTCCGAGCGGCGCCAGTGCGCCAAGGGGAATCGCGAAGATCGTGAAGCTCACGCCGATCTGCCAGGTCTTGGCCCCGAGGTCGGTGAGCATCACTGCCCAAACCGCTTCGTATCCACCGATGAGGATGAACTCGCTGGCGACGATGACGAGGGTTCCGAGCAGCCGAGGATCGCGCAGCAACTCCAACGAACTCATGCTGTCGTCGCCGCTCTGCGCCTTGTCATCGGCTTCGGGCATTCCCATCGTGAGAACGACGACGATGATTGTTGCTGCGAGTACGAAGAAGGGGAGGTCGAGCGAACCGGCCTCGGCAAGCAACCCGGCGATGGCCGGGCCAAGTGCGAACCCGATCACCTCGGTCATGCCGAGCCGGCCGATGTTCCTACCAGTGTTTTCCTGATCAGCGAGAATGACCGTTCGGCGGACCGCTGGCTGTGCGATGCCGACTGCGACCCCGAGTACGGCCCGCGCGAGGAGAAACTCCCAGAACGAGTCGCTGAAGGCAAACGCCACCATGCTCGCCGCCGTCGCGATGAGCCCGAACCGGACCATCGCTGGCGCGTAGCCCCGATCGGCCAGCTTCCCCAGGGTGAGCTGCGTGACGAAGGCGGTGAGGAAGCCGGCGCCCACGATCAGTCCGAGACGAGTCTCGGAGAGCTCGGAGGTGTCGCGAATATCGCCCAGTAGTGCAATGACCGACCCGAGAGCCGCCATCCCCAACGCTTGCGCCAGGTAGTAGGGGAGCAGTCGGGGAATCGGACGCTCGTCGCGTTGGGTCATCTCAAGAGAGGAACCGATCGAGCACGTTTCGGGTGATGATCTGCACCTGTTGCTCGCCGGTTGCAAGTGCATGACACCACTCAGTGGTGCCAGCACAGAAGACTTCGCCCTCTCCCTTGGTCATGCTCGTGATCACTGCGCTGCCGTAGCGAAGCTTGTCGCGGTGTTCTGGAGTGTCTTCGCCGTACAACGCCTCGGCTGCGAACGCGAGGTCTCCGTCCGCGATGGTGATCATGTTGCCTGCCTGGCCGTGGTCTTCCTCTTCGAGGGTGATGGGCGTCAGCGCGAGAATCTCGAGGTGATCGGGACTCCCGTCTTCGCCCGTCGGGTAGGGAAGGCCGTAGCGGAATGTGTAGGCAAGACCGTCGCTCTCGTAGCCGACCAGCGGCACAGCTCCACCGAGAACATCGCCGTAGTAGATGTCGGCTCCCTCAAACGCCCAGTGTCCAGGGCGATAGATGATGAAGCCACCCGGCCCCCGTGGCGATAGACCGCCCATTCGTGAGTAGACGCCCCGAAAGCCGTTGGCTCCGAATGTCGTGACCGGGGGATCGGCAATGTGGGTCGCCTCGAACGCGCCGGTGCGCACGTCGATGTCGGGGTTCTCGATTTCTGGATCGGCGTGAGCGGCATATTTGTGGCACACCTGGGTCCGAAGATCGTCCTCGAGTCGAACCTGCCACACGATGTTGCCCGCCAGGCGTGCGTAACGTCCGCCGCGCTCTATGAAGTCGTCGAGAACCTTGCGGCCACCAGCCGTCCAGTACTCGTCGTGACCGGTGGTGACGACGACGTCATAGTTGTCGAGAATCGACGGGTCGCGATCGAGGTCCCACTGGCTGAGTAGTTCGGGTTCGTATCCCTCGGCTTCGAGCCATCGAACAGTGAGACCGTCGTATCGGGCCCAGCCATTGGCAACCGTCCACACCGAATACCCGTAGCTGATCGCCCAGTCGGCTGCGGGTGCACCAACCTGAGCGCCGACCGGTGGTGGAGATTGCGCGAGTCGGGGTGCCCCCACGGGGGTGCGGATCAGCCCGCGGGACCACGGCCTCTGGAAGCTCAGGCGGGCCTTGAAACTCTTCTCGCGGACTTCGAGCGGGTCCATTGAGTGGTCGACAAACTCGTCAGAGAAATACCCACAACCGCCGCCCCAGTCGTTGTACTCCTGCCACGAATACGTTGCGACGACGAGCGCCAGTCTTGAACGTTCGCCTGGCGACGCGGCTCGGAGTACGAAGAAGCCGTCCTGGGTGACCTCGGCGCCATCTCGCTCGCCCCGGAAGACGATGATGTAGCCGCCGCTCGTCCACTCGGTTGGAACGTCGAATGTGGCGGCTACGGGCCATTCGCAGCCGGTAGCCACAACCCCGGCAGGCAGCTCGTATCGAGCACCTGACAGGCCAGCGACCTCATGGAGCTTTTCGAAGCTGGCTCCGTCGCGCCAGATCTCGAAGCCCCAGGTGGTGGCGGTCGTGGAAACGTGGAGTTCCACCGTTTCGCCGGGGGCGTAGCTGGGTTGCGCCGTGTACCCCCAGATCTCGAGCGCCATCGGGTCGTCGCTTTGTGTGTCGGCCTGAATTCGCTCGAGCCAGGTGAGCCACTGTCCTTCGGCGCTGCCTCGTTCAACCGTCATCGTCGTACCTCCAGCGATGGTCGCTCGACAGCTCGCGGAATGACGGTGGGATTGCGCTGCCAATCGTCGACCCAGTGGTTCGAGCAGCGACCGTGGTGCGCGTCGAGCATCACCTCAGGTGGAAGCGTGCTCATGAGCTCGATATGGGTGCCGTCGGCGTCGTAGAGCCATGCAATGGTGGAGTCGTACTCCTCGTAGTAGGCGGGTTCGCTCAGCGGCTCGACGCCATGATCGACCGCTCGCTGCCACGTACCGGCGACATCGGACGTCGAGAAGCACACGTGATCGAAGCAGGCTCCTCGCTTCTCGAACACAGGCCCGTCGATCGAGTCGAACTCGCCTCCGATGATTTCGAGTGAGAACTCGTGGGCTCCCGCGTCGAAGAACGGGTCGGTGAGCATGATGAAACCCTTCGTTCCGCCGGTTCCGTCGGGAGCGGTGAAGTCAAAGCTCTTCTTCAGCCCGAAGTGTGTTGTCCAGAACGCCTCGGACGCAGCGAGGTCCGGGGTGAGGTAGCAGGCGTGATGAAGCGCCAGGTCACCTCGTTCGCCTCGCACCGGGCGGGGCACATGCACGTTCTTGTGGGTGACCACATCGATCATCACACCTTCTGGCGACCAGACTCCCGCTGCGATGGCGAGCGGCGTTCCGTCAACCACAAAGGCTTCAGGCGCCCATGCGCTTTCTACTCCTGCATCAATGAGCTCTTGATACGCGGTTTCGACGTCGTCGCACACGAGGGCAATGCGCTCGATGCTCCACCCTTGTTTGGCGATGTACGCTTCGGACTCTGCCAGAAGGGGAGGGGCTTGGTATTCGAGCAAGACGTCGGTGTTGGCGCCGAGGTAGGCGAGGTCGTGGGCGCCGTCACGATGGTTTCGCTCCATCGTCTTGCAGCCGAGTGCCCGGTAGACGGCCAGCGCGTAGTCCATGTCGGGAGTGAGAAAGCCGACATGATCGAATCGATACTTGGTCATGGGGTTACTACCACCTTGCATTGGTCGGTTGGGGTTCTGAGGGCTTCGAATGCGTCAGGCAGCTCGTCGAGGCTGATCGTGTGACTGAGCATCGGCGTCGGATCGATACGTCGGGCTGCAATCATCTCCATCACGAACTGGTTCTCCGCCTTTGTGTAGGTCGCTGGGAAGCGCACCGTTGGTTCTTTCGAATAGGCCGCCACGTGATCGATCGTGTCCGGACGCATGCACACGCCCCCTGCGATCACCGTGCCGCCATGGCGGACCATGTCGATCGACTGTGCGAGCACACCGACACGTCCGACACATTCGATGACGACGTCGGGTGGCGCTCCGAGCATTTCTTCGACAGCCGAGCCGACATCGTCGGTGGCTGAGGCGTCGATGACGTCGGTCGCACCCATCGTTTCTGCGAGGGAGAGACGATGGGCAACCATCTCGCTCATCACAATTCGGCGGGCGCCGAAGAAACGGGCCCACGCAACCGTGGCGAGCCCGATCGGGCCGCCACCGATCACGAGAACAGTGTCGCCGATGGCGAGTTCGGCTTCGCGCACGAGCATGAGGCCGGTCGCCAACGGTTCGACCATCGCGGCCACTTCGATCGGGATGTCGTCGGGGACCGGCAGGAGATCGTTTGTTCGAACGCGGAGATACTCGGCGTAGGCGCCGTCGGGTTCTCCCTCGCCCAAGGCCCCGAAGTGCAGAAGGTTCTCACAGTTGTGGGGTTGGTCGACCATGCACCAGCCACATGAGCCGCAGCTGAACTGCGACACGACGAAGACTCTGTCTCCAACGTTCCAGTCGCCGATCGGGTTGGAACCAAGGCTGGCGATCTCACCTGCGACCTCATGCCCAAGCACTCCGCCCCGACGGGCGAGTCCCTCCACCGTGGCGTGTAGGTCGGACCCGCAGATCCCGCATGCCTTGACCCGCAGAATGGCTTCTCCGGGGCCGGGTTCTGGGTCGGGCAACTCGGCAACGCGCAACGGCATTCCGGGCTCATCAAATATTGCTGCCTTCACATCGACCTCACAGGTTCACGTTCTTGAGGGTGCCGCCATCGACCCGTACGTTCGTACCGGTCGTGAAGCTCGCTGCCGGGCTAGCGAGAAATGCGACGGTGTTCGCGACCTCTTGGGGGGTGCCGAGTCGCTTGAGTGCGGGCAACCCGAGCGCGAAGTCGTAGAAGTCAGGCTCGGCTGTTCGAATCTGGTCCCATACGCCACCTTCGAAGAAGATCGGACCTGGCGAAACTGTGTTGACTCGGATTCCGTCGCCTGCGGCACCGTGTGCGAGTTGTGTTGCGTAGCTGACCATCGCAGCTTTCATCGCTCCGTAGGCGGTTTCCTCAGGCGGGAGCTCCCCCATGGTGTTCGATACGCTCGAGATCAGCACGATCGATCCACCGTCGGACTCGGCCAGCGCTGGCCTGAGCACGTCGCAGCCTCGCACGCAGTGCATGAGGTCGATGTCGAACGCTGCCTTCCAACGTGCCTCGGCATCGGCGTCAGGGGTGAATGCGACATTGCCGATGAAGATGTCGACTCCTCCCAGCTGTTGTGCTGCCTCGTTGAGCCACGTGGTGTATTCCTCGAGGTTCCCGACGTCGACGGCCTTTCCCCACGCACGCTCACCCAGTTCGTCCACCGCGCTGGATACTCCCTGTGCATCGCGGGCGCAGATGGCGACCGAGGCCCCCTCGGCGATGAGGGTTTGAGCGATGGCGAATCCGATCCCACGGCTACCGCCTGTGATGATTGCCTTCTTGCCAGCGAGTCCGAGATCCATGCGGGTTCCTTGATGATCGGCTTAATATGGGTCGCTGGTCATATTAATCAGAACCGTTGCTCGCTGTCCACGCCCGGCGGCCGTTGACCCAGGTTTCGGAGATACCTACATCGGGCAATTCGTCGACGTGGACGTTGTCAGCCGACGTCAGACGCGTCTCGGCGCTCGAGCACGTGAGAGGCACGTCGGGCATCCGTCATCGTGTGGATCGGCACGCCGGTGAAGATGACACTGTGCATGGAGTCTCCTGATGAGAACGTTCTTTTATGTGGGTGGCCAGTCATATTAAGCTCCGAGTATGAGTGGCGTACAGAAGCTGATCCCAGAGCTCGTACCCGAGGCATCGCAGGCCGGCCCCTCCGTGATGGACGCTCACTCCAACACGCGGTCGGCTGGGTCGCTTGAGGCGATTTGTTCTTCCTCGAATGCACCCCATCGATCGTGGCCGACTGGGACGACGAACTCGTTCGATTCCTCGGGTACCAGATGGGTGGTGACAGCCTCGGCGTCTTCATGGACAGCCTCGACCCGATGGCTGCTGTTCACCCGGACCGCGACTATGACTGCGGCTGGGTGAAGAGCACTGACAAGCTGGAGATGAAATGACGAAGTCGAACAGGATCCTCACGATTCCTGCGCCAAGAAGCGCAGAGGTAGCCGAGAGGCCGTATCCAACGATCATTCCCGGATTCGTGATCATCGATGTGGCTATTGCTCCGGTGTGCAATGAGGGCCGCATCTATCGGGATCATCAGTTCGAGTGGCATGACAGCCCGGAACATCTTGGACATGAGGGCGTCGGGACGATCGTCGAGACCGCAGCGGGGTCAAGATTCTCGGTCGGCGATCGGGTGATCGTCTTCCAGGGCAACAGTTGTCAGCGGTGCTTCGTGTGCACGCAGGGTTTGTCCCCGACGCACTGCCTCGGCATCCCGTACGAAGGATTCGACGACGGCATGGCTCCCCAGGATGTCACCGCCGGGTTGCTCGGTATCGAAAAAGTCAACAGCAGCGAGTCCGGTGGGTTCGGGATGCTTCGGTACAGGATCGCGCCCGAGCACATGATCATGCGTCTACCCGACGAACTGTCGTTCGAACACGCGGCGATGGGGAACTGCGCGCTGGGTGTCGGATACACGGCGTGTGAGGAAGCTGGGGTACGTGCGGGCGATGTCGTCATCGTGGGTGGCGTCGGGTTCATCGGATTCGGCATGATTGCCAACGCCCTTCATCGCAATGCGACAGTGGTCGTACTCGGTCGACACCCATACCGAATGGACATGTGCCGAGCGATCGGGGTTCACGCGATCATCGACCCTGACGATGACGATTGGCTCGAGCAATTGCACGCGTCCACCGGCGATCGAAAGGGTGCCGACGTCGCCTTCGAATGTTCGGGCGCCCCGTACTACCTCGACAAGTGTTTTGCTGGATTGCGTC
>CAJQNJ010000119.1 GCA_905479685.1 uncultured Acidimicrobiales bacterium | reverse complement strand
TGGGAGCTTTTGCGCTCATCCTCGGAATGCTCGCCGTGATCGATGCAAGCAACGCCACCACCCTCGCAGCCCTCACGGGCGCGCTATTGATGCTGCTGCGCTCCCTCAGCTACGGGCAAGCCACGCAGGCCGCCATGCAAGCGATGAACGAAGCTGCACCCGCCGTGGGCCAGCTGCTTTCCGAAGCCGAACGTTTCATTCACTCGACTCCAGCGGTCGGCGGACGTCGTCCAGCGTCTGCCCGCCTCGAGACGATCGAGCTCCGTGGCGTCCACTTCCAATACGAACCGGAGGCGTACGACGGCGCTGCGCCGAACGATGCCGTGCTGACCAACGTCGACCTGAAGATTCATGTGGGCGACTTCGTTGCGTTCGTCGGTCCCTCGGGCTCTGGAAAATCAACGCTGATGGCTCTTCTGCTCGGCCTGAGAACACCGAGCTCGGGCGCCATTCTCGTCAACGGCATACCGCTCGCGGACATCGACCCTGTGTGGTGGCACGCTCGCGTCGCGTATGTCGCACAGGACCCTCGCTTGGGTTCGGGAACCGTCCTCGACGCCATACGGTTCGGACGCACGGGCGTGTCGGCCGACGATGCAAAACGGGCCGCTGTGCGCGCACACATTGCACACGAAATCGAAGCATGGCGCCTCGGCTGGTCAACGCCGGTCGGACAACTCGGAGACCAGCTCTCCGGTGGCCAACGACAGCGAATCGCCATCGCGCGAGCCCTCGCTGGCGAACCAGATCTCCTTCTCCTCGATGAGCCCACCAGCGCGCTCGATAGTCGCTCTGAGTCGTTGATCGGACAAACGCTGCGCGAACTGCACGGTGAGGTCACGGTTGTGGCGATCGCCCACCGTCTCCAAACGATCGAGCACGCCGATCATGTGCATCGAATCACCGCTGGTTGCCTCGGCCCAGCGACCACTGACGCCGTCACCGACGCCATCGTCGACCTCGATTCGCAACCGCATGAACCCTCGACCATCTCGACATCATCAGGAGCCGCCACATGAGAACCTTGATCACGGGAGGTGCCGGCTTCATCGGCGCCAATCTCGCCCGAGAGTTGCTGTTACACGGGCACACCGTCTCGATCCTGGATGACCTATCGACCGGACGGGAGACAAATCTCGATGGCGTCGACGTCGACCTGACCGTCGGATCGATTCTCGACCTCGAACTGATGAACACGCTCGCTGCCGACGCCGAGTCCATCGTGCATCTCGCCGCCAGATCCTCCGTCCCTCGATCGCTCAACGATCCCATCGCAAGTCACTTGGCGAACGCTTCGGGAACGCTGAACGTTCTCGAAGCAGCCCGCCGCGTCGGCGGCCGGCACGTCGTCATGGCATCCTCCTCCTCGGTGTACGGGGCGAACCCTGAGCTGCCCAAACGAGAGTCGCTGGCGACCCGACCGATGAGTCCATATGCAGCATCGAAACTGGCCGCCGAGGCATACGCGCTCGCATACCGCTCCTCGTTCGACATCCCAACCATCGCCTTTCGGTTCTTCAACGTCTTCGGACCGCTCCAACCAGCGGGTCACGTCTATGCCGCCGTCATCCCAGCGTTCGTCGATGCGGCACTGCGAGGCAGGGCGATCACCGTGCACGGCGATGGAACGCAATCTCGCGACTTCACCCACGTCTCGACCGTCTGCAGCACCATCCGACTGGCACTCGAGCGGAAGATCTCCTCTCCGGACCCGGTCAACTTGGCGTTCGGATCGAGGATCGACCTCAATCAAGTTCTGTCGCTCATCGCCACGAAGGTCGATGAACCCCTCGTGATACAGAACGTGGGAAATCGCGTCGGTGACGTTGCACATTCACAAGCCGACTGCAGCCTTTTGACCTCGCTCATCCCCGACATCGATCCTGTCGATTTCGAAGACGGTTTGACTCAGACGATCGAGTGGATGCGAACAATCGTCGACCAACAACCCCGAACCGAGCTGTCCATCGCCCTTTCCGGCGACAACGCTCGGAGTCGAATCCCACAACACTGACCGAGCCATGTTCTCCGCCGAGCTCCCAGTTCAATCGAACAACTCGATCGCCATCCGGTCGCTCGACGTTGGCATTGTCGTACTTCTGGCTCCAGCGTGGATACCGCTCATGATCATCACTGGAGCGGCAGTCCTCATCTCGTCGGGCCGCCCGATCCTGTTCACGCAGAAACGTATCGGTTCGGGGGGATCGCCGTTCCGAATGTACAAGTTCCGCTCGATGCTCACGGGAAGAAATGCCCTGGTCCCGGACCCGACTCGGATCACGGCGGTCGGACGACTCCTGCGCCGAACATCGCTCGACGAGCTTCCGCAGCTCGTGAACGTCCTGCGTGGCGACATGAGTCTCGTGGGCCCGAGACCCATGCTCCCAGAGCAATTCGCAAGCCTGTCCACCTCCGAACGGGAGAGAGCTTCGATACGTCCAGGCCTGACCGGACTTGCGCAGGTAAACGGCAGAAACAGTCTCCTCTGGAACGACCGGCTGGCCTTCGACCTCCGTTGGGCGCGCCAGCCGACGATCAGCCTGTACTTCGCAACGTTGTGCAAAACCGCTCGCGTCGTGATCGGTGGTCAGGGCGTCGATGGCCACGATCCGACCGACCCCGTTGTCGACCTGAGGCCGACCCTCACCGACGCCGTTGACCTCGCGAGCAACACGGACATTGATCTCGCCTCCAGCCCCACCCAAGAACGGCGAGCAGCATGATCGGTCCGGCAGATACCCGCGCAACGGGCCTTCGGCCTGGTCGCCCACCGAACCAGATCGAGCTCGACCTGGAGCGACGATCCACTCGATCGATCGTTGTGCTTGGATCCGGCGGGCACGGCCGCGAACTGGCAGATATCGTGCGCGACGTCCAAGCCCACGACGCTGAGGTGAGCCTTCTCGGAGTGGTCGACGATGCTTGCCCGGACCTCGGCGTCCTCGCTCGGTCGGGGATCCGGTTCCTCGGGGACTCGAGCGCGCTCGAGGACCGCGCGTGCGAGCTCTTCATCGGCGTCGGAGCACCAGCGATTCGATCTCAAATCGCAGAGTCTTTCGCAGACCCGTTCGGCCCCCTGATACATCCCACTGCGATCGTGGGCTCGGGCTCACGAATCGGAAGAGGGTCGGTGCTCGCACAACGCAGCATCGTCACCACGAACGTTGTCATCGGCCGACACACCCACGTGAACCTGGCGGCATCCATCTCACACGACTGCTCTCTCGGCGACTTCGTCACCATCTGTCCCGGGGTCCAGATCACCGGCTCCGTCGACATCGGCGACCGGGTATTCATCGGCGCAGGAGCGACCGTGTTGCCGGGAGTGCGGATCTGTGACGACGCAGTGGTCGGCGCTGGCGCCGTGGTGACGCGCGACGTACGAAGAGCACAAACGGTAGCCGGCGTACCCGCGGTCGAGACCTGAGCGAAGCCTGGGCGAGCTGAGGGTGGCCTACCGCAGGGCGCGCACGCTCTAGGGAAACCCGCAGGCGCTACAGGACGAGCACAGCGGTCGCGTCGGACTCGACGCACAGTCGACGCATCGATTCTCTCGCAATGGAGTTGCTCGAGTTGTCGAAGAGACCGAGTTGGATGGGCCCAAGAGCTGGCACACCAACGTGTGAGATCAATGGGTGGGCCCGACGGATGTCGAGTTCATCTCTGCTGATCAGATCTTCATGGAGCTTCTCCCCCGGGCGCAGCCCGGTGAAGACGATGTCGATCGGCTCCGAGGCCGAGGCAGCGAGTCGTTGCGCGACATCGAGAATCCGGACCGGCTCTCCCATATCGAGGACGAGCGCCTCTCCTCGATGACCCACCGCGCCCGCCTGGATGACCAGTTCGCATGCCTCTTGGGGAGTCATGAAGAACCGGGTCACATCGGGATGGGTGACGGTGATCGGCCCACCTCCGTCGACCTGGGCACGGAATGCCTCGAGCATCGATCCGCGCGAGCCCAACACGTTTCCGAATCGGACACTCACCCAGTCTCCTCGACTTCGGTTCGCGTACCATGACGTGAGCTGCTCTGCGAGTCGTTTGGTGTAGCCGAGAACGCTCGTTGGGTCCGCCGCTTTGTCAGTGGAGACATTCACGAAGTGCGCCACGCCGACCCTCGCTGCGGAGCGAAGCACGTTGTTCGTTCCCAAGACGTTGGTCTTCCAGCCCTCTTCTGCATACATCTCGAGGAGGGGAAGGTGTTTCAGGGCGGCAGCATGAAAGACAACACCCGGTGAGTGCTCCTCGAATACTTCATCCAGCCGGTCACCGTCGCGGATGTCAGCCACGACGAGGTTGCGGTCATCGAGCAAGGCGCGCCCTTCGAGTGACAGCTGTACGCCGTGTAAGGCTGACTCATCGCGATCGAGCATCACCAGCTTCCTCGGACCGAATCGGGCGATCTGACGGCACAGCTCCGAGCCGATCGAACCTCCGGCACCCGTGACGAGGACACACTGCCCCGTCAGATACGAGGCGATGGCGTCGAGATCCGTGTCGATCATCCGGCGCCCGAGCAGATCTTCTTCACTCACTTCTCGAAGATCCGAGAGCGAGACGATTCCATCGACGAGTTCCTGGGTTGGCGGTAGGACACGAACATCGAGCCCGAGTTCTTCGGCCTGAGCAGAGAGAGCTCGTATGGTGCGTGAGCCGGCAGTCGGGATCGCAATGACAAGGACCGAGCAACCAGCAGATCGCGTGACACGAGCAAGATCGTCCCTGCCGCCGAGTACCGGAACTCCTTGGATTCGGAGGTTTTGTTTGGCCGGATCATCGTCGAGCAAGGCGACGGGTACATATGTGCTTCTGGAATTTCCGAGCATGGCCCGCACGATTTGCGCTCCGCCATCACCGGCTCCGAACACAACGATCGGCTCTTGTTCAAACGTATTTTCTCGACGACGAAGGCGCTGATTCCAGTAGCGACGAACGCCCCGAGCGAACACCATGAAGCTGAAGGCCGCGAAAGGAGCGAGAACACTGATGGCGACGGTGACTCCTACAGCATCGGCAACAACTCGTATGGCGGCCAAACCAGCAGAGACTGCGCCAACCACGACAGCGAGCGCAACCACCTCATCGAAGCTCGCGAGCCTCCATCGGCCTCGGTAGAGACCTGTCGCCGCTCCGAAGATCAACTGCATCGCAGCCGCAGCCGCTCCTGCGACAGCACCATGCGAAAGTGATGCACCCATGGTCGCTGCACCGCCGACCATCGCCAGAAACCAGATCAGTCCGTCGGTGAGCACGCGCAGACCGATGTTTCGAGACGCCGTGCGATCGGACAGAGACGTGGCCCCCGGGGTCCGGAGACCCCGGGGTTGCGCGGGCCTACTCCGCTCGCGATCTGTGTCGTGCTTCATCGAGAGTTCTGTCGGTCCCGATCACCCAGATATGAGCAGGGCTCGGTGATTCAGCCTTCTCATGTCCACCCCACCACTGTCGATAGGCCCATGACCCGCCATGACCATCGATCTGCGAGAACGCGCCCCGATTCTTGATCCCGCTCCGATTCGTCGAGCGGCCCGCCGGGGATTCACGACGGCGCCAGACACGCGGGCCAGGCAGACCGTCACGATCTCGCTGGTCGCCATCTCGTCGGTTGGCGCAGCCTTACTCAGCGACGCATCACCAGCCGGAATCGCGATGGCCGACGCGATGTACCGCGGCGTGTTTGCAGGAACCGTTGTGTGGTTCGCAGGCCGCGCGCGACGATGGACATGGCCCGTTCTCGCCGGACTCGCAGCGGTGTCGACAGCCTCACTCCTCGGTCAGGTCGCGTGTGTCATCGCGCTCGGATTGACCGCTCGTTCGGTCAACAACCGACGCCGACGTAGCGACCGGCTGGTCGGATCAGTCGTTGCAGCTGTCGCAGTCCCCGCACTCTTGACGCAGGGAGCTGGTCCGCTGTGGCGTCTCAGCGGCGGGCACATCGAGGACCCGTTCGCAACGAGCGCCATGATCACCCTCGTCGCGACCGTTCCGGTTCTGATGACCGGATGGAAGACGCTCTCGCGTCGTCGACGTCGCATGATCCGCGGGCACGGTCGCCGCCTCGCGTGGACACTCGGCCTCACGATCCTCATGACCGCAGCCATATCCGCCATTTCGATCCCTTCGATGCTGGATGGGCTTCGTACCTCTCGATCGGCCGCAGAAGCAGCAAGCGACGGCGACCTGCTGGCATCGACTGAACTCTTCGATGAAGCAGCCGATGACTGGGCGTCGGCAAATCGTGTCCTTGCAGGCCCATGGATGACCCCGAGCCGTCTGATTCCGATCCTTGGCCAGCACGTTCGCGCTGCCCAGGTCGTCACCGGACAGGCAAGCGCACTGACAAGCTCAGCCGCGGTCACAACCCAACGGGTACGCCCAGATGAGCTCTTCACCGACGGCGCGATCAACGTCAACGAGGTGGAGTCGATCACGCCGGCGGTCGATGCCCTTGCGGCCACTACCGAGCGAGCGAACAGTCGGATCGATCGATCTCGATCTCCGTGGCTCGTCCCTCCTCTCGCCAACCGTATGGATCGAGCAGTCGAGGTTCTCGGCCGCAGTTCAGGCCTGGTCGGCGCTTCGGCTGAGGCGCTCCATGTCAGTGCCAACCTTCTCGGAAGAGACACTGCGTCACAGATCCTGGTCATGATTTCTACGCCAGCCGAAGCCCGTGCCATGGGAGGCTTCGTCGGCAACTGGGTGCTCCTCGAGTCTCGAGATGGCACGCTCTCGGTGGCCGAGCAATACCAGGCGCGCGACCTGAACGCACTCCTCGAGACACACTCGGCCACGCTGCAGGGCGACGCGGAATTCGTGGCTCGATATCAGCGCTACTCGATCGACCGCCACATTCAAGACGTCACGATCAGCCCGGATTTTCCAAGCGTCGCGCGGGTCTCGGCTGACCTGTTCGCCCAGGCGACCGGCATCGATGTCGAAGCGATTCTGCTGATTGATCCCTTCGTGATCGAAGGGCTGCTGGGCTTCGCCGAACCCATCGACCTCGACGGAGACATGTCGCTCACTGGTGCGAATGCATCACGGGAACTCCTGGTCGAGCAATACGCACGGTTCGAAGATGACGAACCGGGTAGGGAGCAGAGGCTGCTCGACATGACGGACCAACTCGTCGATTCACTCATCGAGAATCCGCCGGATCCGATTGCGTTCGCCACCGAGTTGGCGCCGCTCGCAGAACAGCGTCGCATCTCACTCTGGCTGGCGGACGACGAAGACGGTTCGATCGTCGAGCGGCTCGGACTTTCTGGAGCGTTTCCTCGTTCGCCGGAGAACGTCTTGGCGATCGTGCATCAAAACGCCGGGCAGAACAAGATCGATCCCTACCTCGAGCGTACGGTCGATCTTCGAACGACGGTACGCCCCGAGACCGAGCAGGTCGTGCACGACGTGACGATCATGCTGGAGAACACAGCGCCATCGTCAGGTCTCCCCGACGCCGTGCTCGCGTCGAACGACCAAGACCTCGATCTCGGAACGAACCGCATGATCTTGTCGATCTACTCATCGGACATCCTCGTGGACGCTCTGGTCGACGGGGACCCTGCGCCGGTCGAGGTGGGCACTGAATTCGGCCACTGGGTCTATTCGATGGTCGTGACAATTCCACCCGGCGAGTTCGCCACCCTCGATCTCGAACTCGAGGCTGATCTGAGCAGCCGTTCGGCGTTCGAGCTGACCGTCGGATCGCAGCCGCTCAGCTCGCCCGACAAGATTTCATGGCGCGTATCCACCGACGACGGCTCGCGAATCGTGCCTCCAGCAGGCTGGACGTCACACGCCGACGGGGTCAGATGGGCAGCGCCTCTCGATCGGCCCGAGGTATTCAGCTTCATGCTGGCCGACTGAGGGTCCACCTGACCCCTCACATGTGGTGGGTATCCACCGAATGGACAAGGTGAAGCTGTTCCGCCGCTCGATCGTCGCGTTGTTCGCGATCCTCGTATCGACAGCCATATCACCGTCCTTCCTGTCCGCGCAGTACGGCGGCGTTTCAGGCCTTTTCGTGACGACTTCGCCAACACGCCCAGGGTTTGCTGACTTCACCGGCCTGGGCTGCGCGGGAGGCGTGGAAGTAGTCCTCTACCTGCCCGGCATTCAGCCGACGACAAACGATCCGCCCGCATCGCAGAGCGTTCCTGGCCGAATCCTTGCCGTGACAACATCGGTCGACAGTGCCGACTCGCTGGAGAATGGAATCTTCGCATTCCCGAATGTGCAACTCCCGACCGAACTCGGGCCTGGCACCTACGACGTCCATTCGCGCTGTGGAAACCTCGACCTCAGTGTGCTGATTCGACTGTCGTCCGACGGGTCGCTCAGCATCGATCCCGACCCTGACGCCCCAATCGTGAATGGGATCCCCGAGGCTCTGCCGTTCACCGGTGGAAACTCGAGCAGACTGGTGTCGTTCGCCTCAGCACTTGTAGCAGTTGGGTTGGCACTGGCTGCTTACTCGCATCGAACAAAACCCCGACAATCCCGCTGAACCCTCTGGTCTTCGACTGCAGTTTCGCGACCCTTTGGCTCACGCTCGCCCTATCTACGCTGCACATGGACCGTATGTGCTCGATTGCCGAGATGTCGTCAGGAGCGTTGCCACCGCCAGGTTGTAGTGGGCGCGACGGCCCGTCGTGTTCGAGCCGCCGCGCCACGAGCCGACTGCCTAGGGTGGAGGCATGAAGATTGCAATCACAGGTTCAACCGGGCTCATCGGCGAGGCGCTGATCGAGGGGATCGAGCGACGTGGCGACACGGCCATCCGAGTCGTTCGAAGCAATCCCGGCCCAGCCGACATCTCGTGGGACATCGCGGAGGGAACGATCGAGGCCGCCAAACTCGAAGGTGTCGATGCGGTCGTGCATCTCGCAGGTGCCGGCATCGGTGACAAGAAGTGGTCTCCCGAACGCAAGCGGGAAATCCTGGACAGTCGGGTCAAGGGGACTGAGCTACTGGCGCAAACTCTGGCCGGTCTCGAGCGGAAACCGGTGCTGATCAGTGGTTCCGCAGTCGGCATCTACGGGAACCGTGGCGACGAGGAACTGACCGAGCACTCCGAGCCAGGCACTGGGTTTCTGCCAGAGGTCGCTGTCGCCTGGGAGCAGGCCACACGTCCCGCAGTCGAGGCCGGGGTACGGACTGCCTTCATCCGCACAGGCATCGTCTTGAGCCCGAACGGAGGGGCGCTCGGCGAAGCCCTGCTCTTCTTCAAGCTCGGTGTAGCGGGTAGATTCGGCGACGGGAGCCAGTACTGGAGCTGGATATCGATCAATGATCAGATCCGAGCGATTCTCCACTTGATCGACCACGACATCTCGGGTCCGGTCAACCTGACCGCTCCGAACCCGGTCACCAATGCTGACTACACCAAGGCTGTCGGTCGGGCGCTCAATCGTCCGACGCTCCTGCCGACACCGAGCTTCGCCGTGAACGTTCGGCTCGGAAAGGAACTCGCTCAGGCGTTCCTCTACACGAGTACGCGGGCTCTTCCATCGGTACTGTCAGATACCGGGTACGTGTTCGAACACGAGACCCTCGAGGATGCGCTGGAGGATCTGCTGTGAGCGGTGTTGACATGGAAGCGAAGCAGACGAGTGCGTCGCGGATGATCAAGGCGTCGGCCGAGGAGATCTTTGCGATCGTGTCGGACGCGAGCCGGCATCCGGAGATAGACGGGTCGGGGACGGTGCAAGCGACGCGGGGGAAGTCCGAACCGCTCACGCTCGGGTCGAAGTTCGGTGCCTCGGTCAAGCTCGGACCGTTGCCCTACCGGATCACGAACAAGGTGGTCGAGTACGACGAGAACCGCCTGATCGCCTGGCAGCACTTCGGCAAACACCGCTGGCGCTACGAACTCGAACCCGTCGATGGGGGCACGATGGTGACCGAGACCTTCGACTGGTCGACGTCGACATCGCCGATGGTGATCGAGAAGGCGGGTTATCCGAATCGCCACCTTGGCAACATCGAACAAACCCTCGAGAAGCTGGCTCAGTTGGTCGAAGCCTAGGCCTCGACCGTGACCACACCGTAGAAGGCCACTCTCCCGGCTACCTGCTCTGCGCCTTCTTTGGGTTCGGGGTAGTACCAGGCTGCGTTCTCCGCGGTCTCACCGTCGACGTCGAGTGTGAAGTACGAGGCCGTTCCCTTCCACGGACACACGGAGTGTCGATCGGTCTCGGTGACGACACTCCTGTCGAGCGACTCGAGCGGGAAGTAATGGTTGCCCTCGACGAAGGTGGTGTCGTCACTCTGGGCGATGATGCGACCGTTGTACGTTGCTGTTGCCATGGAGGAGCAACCCTCTCGATTCACCGCGCTATTCCCGCATCACTCGATCTGCTCTTGGCCCGGTCTAGGAGAAATCGTGCTCTTGGCCAGGTCTAGGAGAAGGAGACCACCACACCCTTGCTTCCGCCGTCCATCGAAGCTTCCACCGCAAGTCGGTCGGCTTCGTCGTTCCAACGATTGCCGGCATGACCCTTGACCCAACGAAACGTGACATCGCTGATCTTGTAGCTCGCGATCAGCGGCTTCCAAAGATCCTGGTTCGCGACGTCCTTCTTCTGGCTGTTGCGCCACCCTCGACGTTCCCAGCCCTTCCACCACTCGTCCCGGAAGCAGTTGACGACGTATGTGCTATCGCTCACGATCTCGAGCGCGCCATCGAGGTGGGTGACGGCATGGAGAACCGCCATCAGTTCCATTCGTTGGTTCGTCGATGGGTTCTCGGACCCAGATGCCCAGAGATCCTCGGGCATGACCCATCCCCATCCACCCGGACCGGGGTTGCCGCTGCATGCGCCGTCGGTGAAGACCTCACGTCGGTCGGTTGTGCCCGTGGAGACTTTCACGACCTGATCTTTGATCGAATCGATGGATCGAGTGGGGTTGTCAGGCCCACCACCGATGGGATCACTGTCGAAGGGATCGGGGTCAAAGAGCGTCATGGCCAACCAGCATGCCCCGATGTTTCCTTTCTTCGGAGAGAAACATCGGCAGAAGTTTCCTATTTTCCGACTTGGTTGAGAGACTGCACGTATATGCACGAGAACTTCTCCCAGCAGCTCCACGACATCGATCCCGACGAGACCCAGGAATGGCTCGACTCGCTGGATGCGGTTGCCTCAGGCGCTGGCAAGCAGCGCGCCCGATATCTGATGAGTCGTCTGATGGCCCGTTCTCAGGAGATGCAGATCGGAACTGCCCCCTCCGTGTGGACGCCGTACGTCAACACGATTCCGACTGAAGACCAACCCTTCTTCCCCGGTGACGAACACATCGAACGCCGTATCCGAGCCTTCATCCGTTGGAATGCTGCGGCCATGGTCGTGCGGGCCAACAAGAAGGCGGACGGCATCGGTGGTCACCTCTCTTCGTTCGCATCGTCGGCATCGCTCTACGACGTGGGCTTCAACCACTTCTGGCGTGGCAAGGATGACGGCCTTGCCGGGGATCACATCTACATGCAGGGACACGCCGCTCCGGGGATCTACGCCCGCGCCTTTCTCGAGGGGCGTCTCACCGAAGAGAACCTCGATCATTTCCGGATGGAGATCAGCGGCAAGGGGCTGTCCTCGTATCCACACCCCCGGCTCATGCCCGAGTTCTGGGAGTTCCCGACCGTGTCGATGGGTCTCGGCCCGATCAACTCGATCTACCATGCTCGTTTTGCTCGGTACCTCACGCAGCGTCGCATCGACGATGCTTCGGCAGGAAAGGTGTGGGCCTTCCTCGGTGATGGCGAGACCGATGAACCCGAGACACTCGGCGCGATATCGCTCGCCGGTCGATCAGGTCTCAGCAACCTCATCTGGGTGGTCAACTGCAACCTGCAACGCCTCGACGGACCGGTCCGCGGCAACTCGAAGATCATTCAAGAGCTCGAAGGCAGCTTCCGGGGGGCCGGTTGGAACGTCATCAAGGTCGTCTGGGGATCCAAGTGGGATGAGCTCCTCGCACGCGATGTCGACGGTGTTCTCCTGAACAAGATGAACACTGTTGTCGACGGCGAGTTCCAGCGGTACGCCGTCGAGCCGGGAAGCTACGTCCGAGAGCACTTCTTCGGACCTGATCCTCGGTTGCGCAAGCTGGTGGAACATTTGACCGACGAAGATCTCCGCAACCTCCCTCGCGGCGGCCATGACTACCAGAAGCTGTACGCCGCGTACAAGGCTGCCGTAGACGAAACCGAACGACCAACGGTGATCTTGGCCAAGACCATCAAGGGTTGGACGCTCGGACAGGGCTTCGAAGCCCGCAACAGCACACACCAACTCAAGAAGATGAACAAGGAACAAATGCTCGAGATGCGCGAGCGCCTGCATCTCGAAGACGAGATTCCCGAGTCTGCTCTGGACGACGCCATGCCGCCGTACTACAAGCCCGCTCCCGATTCGGCCGAGATGCAATACCTGTTACAGCGGCGAGCACAGCTCGATGGAGCTCTCCCGAGGAGAGTGGTCCGCACTCGGCGGCCACTCATCCTGCCGCAGGAGTCGATCTTCGATGACCTCGACAAGGGGTCAGGGGGTCGCGAGGTGTCGACGACCATGGTGTTCACCGCGACGCTCCGATCGATGATGCGAGACCAGGACTTCGGACCTCGAGTTGTGCCGATCATTCCCGACGAGGCACGCACCTTCGGAATGGATTCGATGTTTCGAGAATTCGAGATCTATGCCCCGTTTGGGCAGCTCTACGAACCCGTCGACCACGAACTGCTTCTTTCCTACTCCGAGGACACCGATGGTCAGATTCTCGAAGAGGGGATCACCGAAGCGGGCTCGATGGCGAGTTTCATTGCTGCCGCCACGAGTTATGCGAACTACGGAGTCCCCATGGTTCCGTTCTTCACCTTCTACTCGATGTTCGGATTTCAGCGGGTCGGCGACCTGATCTGGTCCGCGGCAGATTCGCGCGCACGAGGATTCCTCATGGGCGCCACAGCCGGTCGAACGACACTGATGGGCGAGGGATTGCAGCACCAGGACGGACACAGCCTCCTGCTCGCCTCGACGGTTCCGTCGTGCGAGGCCTATGACCCCTCATATGCATACGAACTCGGCGCGATCATCAAAGAAGGTCTTCGTCGGATGTACGGCGACGGAGCCGAAGGTGGCGAGGACGTCTTCTATTACCTCACGATCTACAACGAGAACTACGAGATGCCGGCGCGCCCTGACCACGTGACCGATGCCGACATCTTGTCCGGGTTGTACCAATGGGGCGATGCGCCGGAACGAACACATCGCGCAGCGATTCTGTTCTCGGGTTCGGCACAAGGTGCTGCCCGCGAAGCTCAAGCCGAACTCGCGGACCACTACGACGTCGGAGCTGAGCTGTGGAGCGCCACGTCGTACAAGAAGGTCCGAGAGAACGCTCTCGCGGCCGAACGCGCGAATCGGATTCGGGTCACCGATGACATCATCGCCGCCGACGTCACGACGAAACTCGCCACCGTCGGGGGTCCAATCGTCGCGGTATCGGATTACATGAAGGCGGTGCCCGATCAGATCGCCCGGTGGGTGCCCGGCCGGTTCGTGCCGCTTGGCACCGACGGCTTCGGTCGTTCGGACACCAGGGAAGCCCTGCGCTCGTTCTTCGAGGTCGACACGGCACACGTCGTCGTGGCGACACTGTCGGCACTCGCCGACGAAGGTGCCATCGATCGCGATGTCGTCGTCGGCGCGATCGAGCGGTACGGGCTGGACCCGAATGCACCCGACCCAGCGCACTCGCACTGAGCACTATGCGTTGACTTTGGCGATGCCGTCGGTGATCTGACCCGGCCACACGATATCGAACTAGCGTCATTCGATTCATATGACTCATTCCCAAGATCCGTCATCGACCATACGCTCAGAGACTGTGAGCACCGCGGCCGATCTGCGCATCGATGTCCCCTCGGCCAACGAGACACCAGCGCCTGTGGAAATGGATGCTTCCACTGAACGCGCTTTTCGGATGAGCCGCCGGGGTCTGATGTGGCTCGCTCCGATTACGCCCTGGCTGTGGTTCGTGTTCCGCTCCGTTCACCCCGTGATGGAGTTCGTGGCCATCCTGTTGCCCGTCGTGATTCTTTTTGGCGTTGCTATTTCGTTCTTCGCCGCGGTGTTGCGCCGGAGTCTCCGTTGGCTGTCCGTTCTGATATCACTCGTTCTGTTCTTCGTGGTTGCGGTGATCTTGCCGTGGCGCCCCACGAACGGACCAGCGCCCGAGTCATCGTTCCGAGCGGCGACCCTCAACGCTGGCCTCTACTTCTTCAGCGACAACGATTCGGGATACTTCGTGAACCGACGGGATCCCGACCTGCTCGTCGGGATCGAGCTGACCGAAGCGCACGATGCGGAGTTCCGTGGCCGCTTTCCAAACGCGCACGCCGACATTCTTTCGCTCGAGCGTCAACAGCAGAACGAGCAGGGCCTGGTACCCGACGGAGACACCTATCGACGCAACGGGTTGCCGAGCATCGGGATCTACTCGAAGTTCGAGCTTCAGGTTCTGGAAGATCCGATAGCTGACGTCTTTCCCGGCGGCCTCCCGGGGTTTCGAGTCGAGGTCGCCTCCGACGATGGACCGGTGATCGTCTATGCGCTTCACATTCCCCGCCCGATCCCCGGCGAAGGCCCGTACCAGCTCACAGCCTCCGGCCACATCGAGCTCGTGGAAGCGATCACGAATGCCGTGGAAGCAGAAATCCTGCCCGTTGTCATGCTCGGAGACTTCAACACCGTCGATCGAGGCCAGGGATATCGCACGCTCACGCGGGAGATGAACGATGGCATGCGCCACAGCGGCTGGGCGGTCCCGACAGCGGATCGTCCGCTCCCGTGGTCACTGATCTTCGCGCGACTCGATCACATTCTCATCAGCGACGATCTGTGCACCGCCAATGCATTGTCCGAAGACACCCGATTCTCCGACCACCGTCCACTCATCGCCGACGTGGGCCCATGCCCCCCTCAATGAGCGTGGCAGAAGTACGATGACACCCAACGACGAGGAGCGTTCCCCTCATGATGTATGAATCTGGATCCCAGGCGAAAGAGACGCCGGGGCTCGAGGACTACCTGGCCGCGATCCGGCAACGCAAGTGGCTGATCGTCCTGTGCGCGGCCCTCGGTCTCGGCGCTGGCGTGCTGTTCACGACCACCCGCGAAAATACCTGGGCAGCGTCTGCGAAGGTCCTCGTCAATGCGACGAATGCAGGATCGGTTCAGGGCAAGCTCGAAACGCCTGCCCTCGAACGCGAGCGCGAGGTCGTCGACTCGAATGCGGTAGCCAGCCTTGTTGCCGCCGACCTCGGACTCACGACCTCACCGTTGCTGTTGCTGCGTGACCTCGATGTGACCTTCGTCGACAAGAGTGACACCTTGGAACTGACATTCGTCCACATCGATCCCGCTGTCGCGCAGGACACGGTGAACTCCTTTGCCCGCAATTATGTGGCAAAGCGCGTCTCGGAAGGCGTCGAAGTGGACCGTGCGTTGATCGAAGAACTGTCACAGACGGTTGACACAATCAATGAGGAAATCGACAAGCTCGACGCAGAACTCGTCGTCCTCGTCAGAAAGGCCGACGCGCAGGTCGAGGGAAGCAATGGGGCGTCGGCGGCCAACGCGCAGGTCAATTCCAATCGATCGTTGCACAGTGACCTCTCCAGAGACCTCCGAGAGAGGACAAACCAAATTACCGAAGCCGAAATTGTGCTGAACACTCGAGCGGCACCAGCTGAAGTTTTGCAGTCGGCCGATCTGCCCACCGTTCCGACTGGCTTTTCTGACAACATCATTCGGGCGCTGAGTTTGATACTCGGCTTGGGTATGGGCGCAGCGTTGGCCTTCGTCCTGCACCGCCTCGATCGAACGGCTCGAGAGTCCAGCGATGTCGAACTCGCGCTCGGCACAAGTGTTCTGGCCTCGATTCCATCGTTCGGCATGGCCTATCGCAGCGGTTCATCGGCAATCGTGATGCTCTCGGGAGGTCGATCTGCCAAGGTCCAACGCTCGCGAGAGGCATTCCGGCGCCTTCGTTCGTCGGTCCAGTTCCTCGGTTCGACACGTGATGCCGAATCCTTCCTCATCACGAGCGCTCGACCAGCCGAGGGCAAGTCGACCACCGCGGCCAATCTGGCGATTGCACTCGCTCAGGGCGAGACGAAGGTCTGCCTCGTGAACGCGGACCTTCGGCGCCCCACCCTTGAAAAGGTGCTCGGAATTCCCTCCACACAGAAAGGGCTCGGTGACTGGCTCACCGATCCGACTGTCACCGACATCATGGTCTCGGTTCCGGGCACGCCCGGGCTGGTCGTGGTTCCAGCCGGTCCTCCCCCACCCAACCCCGGCGAGCTCCTGGCAACAAACCGGTTCGCCAGCCTGATGGATGAGCTGGCAGAGCAGTTCGACATCATCCTCGTCGATGCACCCCCGGTGCTCAGCGCTGCCGATGCGTCCAGCATCGCAACCGCAGTCGATGGGGTCATCATAGTTGTCGACAGCAGCCGGACCGATACGGACACGCTGCTGCGAGTGCGCGCGGACATCGATCGAGCGGGTGGCACGGTGGTCGGCGCAATCCTGAACCGCGACAACAGCGACATCGGCGGTTCGGTGCTTCGCAAGGATCGATACGCCTACGAAAAGGTCACCGCCTCACGGTCTGCGCAGTGACGTGACTTCCACCCGGGAAATAACCGTCCAGAACATCACCGATGCCCCATCGATGGAACCGTTTCTTCGACGCCCGGGCATGCTCGAGCGGATCGTCGGCGGGATCATGTTGTTCGTCTTCTCGTTCTCCCTCCCCATGGAGTGGTTCACGCGCGTGTCGAACGGATCGGCGGGGACGGTCGAGGGCGGCAGTCCGGTCACCACACTCGTCTTCTTGTCATTCCTCGGCGTCGTCTGGTTGGGCTTCAACGGCAATTGGCATGTCGCAGCTGCCGCAGCGGGTAGGGAGCCTTTGCTGATCGCGCTCGTCGGCCTGGCGACGCTCTCGACCGTGTGGTCCGTCAACATCGGCGAGACGCTCTCTGCTTCCATCGTGCTCATCATCACGTTGCTGGTAGGTCTTTACTTCGCCTCTCGTTTCCAGCTCGAGGAGATGTTGTATCTCGCTGGTATCGGTCTGGCAATCGGCCTGTTCATCAACTACATCTTCATCTTCGTCTTCCAAGACTTTGGGTTGGACACCATCAATGTGTCGACAGAAGGAAAATCGCAATGGAGTGGCGTCTTCACCACCAAGAACGAACTGGGCCGAATCGCATCGCTGAGTTTCGTCGTGTTCAGCTTCTTGGCTCGAATACGTCGAAGCTTCTTTGTTTGGCCGATCCTGGCTCTGCTGGCACTGGTGCAGGTCATAGCAAGCGACTCTGCAACATCGCTCGGAGCGACCGGCGGCTTGATCGCGTTGTTGGCCGTGTTCCTCGGTTTCCGGGGCCGCAAGACCTTCTACGGCGCAACCGCCGTTGCGATGGTCACGGTGTTCTCCATACTCACAGCTCTCGCCGGGACGAACCTTGTGGTCGCCACCGGGTTGCTCGGCAAGGACAGCACCTTCACGGGCCGCCTCCCACTCTGGCAGGACTCGTTCACCTACGGGATCGCGAACAAGCCATGGTTTGGACACGGTTGGCTCGCATTCTGGGACACCGATCGCGCGTCGTTCGAGGTGCTGATTCGGGCGCAGTTTGATTCACCTCATGCACACAATGCGTTCATCGATGCCTGGCTGTACCTGGGGCCCATGGGTCCCGTGTTGTTGCTCGGGATCTTCCTCCGCGGCCTCATCTGGGGAGCGCGCAACATTCGTGCCGTGCCGACAGCGGTTGGACTCGTACCGATCGTCTTGATCTCATATTCCCTGATCTTCTCGCTGACCGAAGCGGGAGTCGTTCGCCGCGACATCTCGTTCATCTTCTTCGTCGTTGCATGCGTGACCGCGGCCCGCAACAAGGGCGTACCGCGCCCGTTCACTCCCGACGTCAAGACACGTTCCTGACCCCGACGTCGTTGGGAGCGCCGATGACTGGAGCAATGAGCAACGTGGTCTGACCCCACTTTGAGCAACGTGGTCTGACCCCACTTTCTGCTCAAGGCGTCATTCGAAGTTCCCGAAGACTTCGTCATCAAACCGCAACATTCCCTTCAAGTCGCCGGTGTGGCGATCTCCATCGTTCTCGTCGGTGCCCTCTTCTGGCTTCGCGCCCCCGGTGCCGAGACCACCACGCTAGAGAGCATGTCGTCGGTGGCAACCGGCGAAGAGACTGCTCGACAACTCGTGGAGCCGTCGAAAGGCCGAGTTGCCTACGAACCAGCACCAGGCCGGTCGATCCACGAGCCCTCGACGATCCAGGATGCACCGACAGCGCTGGCCTTCTCGGAATCCGACCGCGTGCCGCCGGCAACACGCAACCCTCCTCAGGCTCAGCCAGCTACGAACGGCCAGACCACGACGACCGCGACGCCATCGACATCTGAGGCGCAAGCAACTGCAGTCGTACCAGGTCAGGTGTCCCCGTCCACCACCGCTCCAGCACAACGCGCGACCACGACACCCACCACCACAGCAGCGCCAGCCACGACCGCCGCACCGGCCAAGACAACGCCCCCGACGACCCGGGCTCCAGCCAAGGCGACAACGTCACCAGGTGGCTCGGTTGGCTGTCAAACCAACTGTCGATCGGTCGGGTTCCAGAACCTCGATGGCCAAAGCGACGTCATCCTCGAGAATCTGATCATCTCCAATCCCAATGGAAGATGCCTCAGCCTCGTTGGCGTGAGAAACATCACGATCCGAAACGTCACCGTCCGAGACTGCGGAACCCAAAAGGCAGTTGGTTCCCACTACGACACCGGCCTCATCAACATTGAGAACGCCAGCAACATCTCCATCCAAGGGTCACTCATCGAGAACATGTCGAGCGAACGTTTCGGCGGCGACCGCAACAACGCCATTCAAATCGCTTCGGGAACCAACATCACGATCCGAAACAACACGATCAGACACATTCGCAGCGACATCAGCCAGAAGGACGGCGACAAGGGAAACCGAGCCATCAAAATCCACGGCGCTTCATCAAACATCGCGATCGACAGCAACCGGTTCTTCGACGCCGGACGAAACGCCGTCCAGATCAGTCGAGTGCGCGGCGCATCGAACATGACGATCACCAACAACGTCATCGAAGGTCGCGGCCGATGGGACTCCGACTACGAAGACATGATCAACCTCTATAGCTCATCGGGAACAAGCTCGAGTCCCATCCGCATCTCGGGCAATCGAATGCGCAACGGCGGCCCGAGCACCACGGGTACCGGAATGATTCTCGGGGACGGGAACTCGTCGGTGGGTCCAAGTCAGTACATCGTCGCCGAGAACAACGTGCTGATCAATCCCGGCCACGTGGGTATCAACCTGGCGGGCGGTGACCACATCACCGTTCGGAACAACACCATCCTCGGAACCGGCAACGTTCCACACAAGACCACTGTCGGAATGACGATCAACCACTACGGGTACAGCAGCCAGTGTCGCGACCATGTCATCACTGGCAACCGAGTCTGGATGGACAATCAGCACCTCCCCAACGGCACGAACCACGCCTGGATCCCGGGCACATGCACAACGAATGTGCGCATCGAAGGGAATACCTTCGGCGACGCCAGCCTGAAGAACTGACGCGATCAACCTGGTGTCAGCGGGATCATCGCAAACCGAGCCGATCACACAGTGCGCACGATTCGAGGTACCGTCGACCACTCGTGTTGCGTTTCTTCCGCCCTCGGGGCATCGCATGGCTCAGCCTGCAACCGGACCTCGAACGAGGTAACGACGATCCTGCACGCGCGCCGCGATCACTTCACCTCGTTGTCGCTGCCATCGTCATTCTTGCTTCGTGTGGCAGCGACGCCGAAGGCCCAGAGAATTCTGCGTCGTCTTCTCTCCCGTTCAACTCCTCCAGTGCGAGCAGTAGCGAGCCGGTCCGTGAAGCTGACACAATCGCTCCGACCACCGAAACACGAGCCGAACGCTCCAGCACCACGGCACCTCTGCCGACGTCGTTCGATGTTGTCTACCTGGCACCGGATGGAGGAGACGATCGAACCGGAGACAGCCCCGAGCAAGCACGAATCACGCTAGGGGCCGCCCTCGAGGTTCTGAATCCGGGCGGAGTCATCGTCCTGCAACCCGGCACCTATCCCCCGCTGAGGATCGTTGGTCTTGCGGGCACCACGGAAGCTCCAATCCACATCGAGGCAGCTGCCGGTGTCGAGTTCCGTGGAGAGGGATACAGCGCAGACGCAGGGGTTCTCATTCGGGACTCGGAGCACGTCGAGATCGTCGGAATGCGAGTACGTCAAGCCTTGTGGGGCGTGTACATCGAGAACTCCCACCACATCACGGTCCGCGGACTCGACGTTGCCGACATCGGCCAGGAAGGGATCCGGGTCAAGGCAGGTTCGACGAACGTCCGCATCGACAGCAACATCGTGGCGGACACAGGCCGTCGAACCGACAACGGTCGAGCGAACGGCGAAGGTATATACGTCGGTACCGGATCACCCGGAGGCGTTGACGTGATCGATCGGGTGATGATCATCAACAACCGGGTGATGCGCACGACGGACGAGGCGATCGACATCAAGCGACCTTCGACGAACGTCGACATCATCGGAAACATCGTGTCCGACGTGGTGACGAACACGTCTGGGGCAATCGTGATTCACCTCAACGGCGACCAAGATGGCAACCCGAACATCAATATCGAGCGCAACGTGATCCGAAACGTCACTCGATCTTCGCCCCACCGTGATGGCAACTGCATCGTGAGCCAAGTTGAGATCCGCATCGTCAACAACGTCCTACACAACTGCCAACACCGCGGGATTTTCCTCCGTGGAAGTGGCGGCATCGCGTCAGTACTGCACAACACCTTCCTCAACGCCGGAGAGATTGGCTCGGTGGTCTCCGAGGGACGCGGGATGCAAGTCGCCAGCAGGAACAACCTCGGCACCGGCGGCGAAGAGAACCGCCAGGCTGCGGGCGACGTGTACGTCGCCGCCGATCGGGGCAACTACCGGCTGACAGACGACGCAGCTTCCGAATTGTCCTCTGCCCCGAGCGTGGGAGTGGTCGACGACCTGAACGGAGATGCGCGCCCGACAGACGGACCGGTTACGTTCGGTGCGGTCGAACGTGACCATGGAGATGACTCCGACAGCTGAAGGTCGAACGCAGCCTGCCGATTGGTCAGACAGTTAGGGTGTGTCGACGACGAATCGGCGCTTGGTAGACCCTTACTGAATCGGAATCGACGAGGCTCGACGAAATGGCAGAGAACGAAGACAGGTTGCTCGATCGAGCTCCGGTGCCTGCCGACCTGACGATTTGTGTCTGCACCATCGGACGAGATGGCTATCTTCAGGCAGCCCTCCGCTCCCTTCTCGACACCACACCCGTTGGAGTCTCGTTGCGTGTGGTTCTCAACGGACCCGACGACCCGCTGCTCGCACAAGACATCGAGGGACTTCTCGAACCGTGGGACGGCCCGATGGCGATCGAGACGCTTCCCACCCGACTCACGATCGCTGGCTCGCACAACACGGCTCTTGCCGCAACGACCACCGATTTCGTGACGTTCATGGGCGACGACGACCTCGTCCTCGAACCACGCGTTTCTAAACTTCTCGACCTCTTCTGGTCCACCACTCCTACCCCCGCCGTCATCGGCTCCTTCTGCCGACGCGTCAGTGGCACCTACGACGATCCGAAGTTCTCTACGAACAAGGACTACGGGCCCGCATCTCTCGACGCGTGGAGAGCCACAATCGATGCAGGCGAGTTGATCGAGGTCGTGTTTCCCTCGGCGATCTACAGGACCGAACTCCTCTCCTCGATCGGTGGCTTCGAAGAGCGTTTCGGATCCGCGATGGATCTCGCCACATTCACGCGTCTCGGGTTCGAGCATCCCGTTCTCGCGGACCCTCGACGCAGCTTTGCGCATCGCATCCACGACGGTTCGGTGACCTCCAGCAGAGCGTCCGAACACGCAGAGCGTCTGCGGTACACCAAACAATGTATGGACGCGATCCGCGCCGGCCGTGATGAACCGACATGGGAGAACTTCCTTGCCACCGAGGAGATGTTGCCCCGCCGGGATCGGCGTGTGAGCGACCGGCAAACCCTCAGCGCCACGCTGTTTCGCCAAGGTGGAGCTGCTGTGGCCTCCGGACGTCGTCTGACCGGCTTCGGCAAGATTGGCGCATCGGCTGCCTTGTCACCCGGGACATTCACACGACGTTCCAAATCTCAGATATCGCGACAAGACGCTGGCCAGCCTGTTGTCTCGATCCTGATCAAGAACACGAACCACTATCGTGTTGCGTTCTACGAAGCGCTCCGCACCACACTTGCATCGAAGAACATCGAGCTACGTCTGATCGTCGCCGAAGGCCTCGCTGAAGACCGGGCGAAGGGTGATCGGGCATCGATGCCGTGGGCAGAAATCCGCCCACTTCGCGAATTCTCGATCGCAGGGCGGTCTCTCCTTTGGCAACCAGGATTCGACGTCGCGTACGGATCAGACCTCGTGATCACCGAGCAGGCGTCCAAACAGCTCTTCAATGTGGTCCTGGCGTACGGCCAACGGCCGCTGCGCACACGCCATGCCTTCTGGGGCCATGGGAAGAACTTCCAGGCGCTACTCGAAGGGCAGTCAGGGGAAGGCCTGAAGCGACGCCTGACGGAACGAGCGCACTGGTTCTTCGCGTACAACGACCTGTCGGCCCGCGCCGCGATCGATGCCGGAATGCCTCCTGACAGAGTCACATCGGTCATGAACACCACAGACACCGCCCATATTCGAGCCGTCGTACGTGCGCTACCAGCAGACAGCGCCTCGAACGTGCGCAACGAGCTGGGCATGGGTTCGGGGCCGGTTGCTGTCTTCATGGGCGGGATCTACCCGCCGAAACGAACCCAGTTTCTCCTCGATGCCGCTGAACAGATCCGACGTCTCATTCCGGACTTCGAGATGCTCATCATCGGTGGAGGAAGCGAACGCGACATGGTGGAACGAGCTGCCAGAGCAGCTCCGTGGATCCATTACGTGGGACCGCGGTATGGAGATGACCGGCTTCGCCTGGCCGCCACCGGGTCGATACAACTGATGCCAGGCATGGTCGGGCTCAATATTGTCGATGCGTTTGCTTTGGGTCTGCCGACGATCACCACCGACATCGATTACCACAGCCCGGAGATCGACTATCTGATCGATGGCAAGAACGGTGTGATTGTCTCCGGCGATCCGTCACCCACCGACTATGCCAATCGAGTCGCCGAAATTCTCCACGACCCGATTCTCCTTGCCCTTCTCCAGAACGGCGCCGTCGAGACAGGATTCGAGCTGACGATCGAGCGCATGGCCGAGAACTTCGCGAGTGGCGTCGTCGACGCATTGGCGATGAGCAACCACCCGTGAGCATCGATGTCGACCGTTCCACCAAGGGACTGGCTCAGAACACCGCATTCGTACTCGTCGCCGAACTGATCGTTCAAGCGACTCGCGCAGCCACGATCTTCGTGTTGGCCGGGATCCTCGACAAGGAGGAATTCGGCCGGTACGTCGGGATCTTGGGTCTGTTGACCTTGCTCGGACCCGTGAGCCAATGGGGGATGAATCATGTTGGCGTGCGCGCCGTCGCGCGGGAGCTGCCGTTCTCGACGACGTGGGCCAAACTGGTCACCGCGACGTCTATTGGCGGCCTGCTCGGCACGGCGGTCGCGACCGCGATCTCTGCACTGATATTTGATGTTTCCCTCAACGTTGTAGTCGCGTTCGGCATTGCTCAACTCGTGGGATTCAACACCGCACAGGCAGCGACGATGATGACCGAAGCGCATCACCGTTCTGACGTGGGGCTCCGCATCAATCTCACCGGAGGAGTCATTCGCCTTGCTCTTCTTGGCGCGTTTTTCCTCCTCGGATATGACCAACTCGCACAATGGGCGGCGTTCCTTCTGGTCGGCATGTTGGCGTGGGGTGCATTCAGCTCGTTTCAGGTCGCCCGCACCTTCGGTGGAACTCACCGTCTCGCAGCACCGAACCGACAAGACCTTTGGCACGGCATTGGGTTCGTCTTCGTGCAGACATCATCGAGCGGCCAAACCGACATCGACAAGATCGCACTGAACGCATATGACCTTGCCAACGATGCTGCGGTGTACTCGCCCGGCTACCGAATTGCCGAGCTGTCCACCGTGCCACTCATCGCGTTGGTTCGAGCAACGTACGCCGAGTTCTTTCGCCGTGGGTCGTCGACGGTTCGTGAAGCCATGGCCTTCGCTCGTCGGCTCACCGTCATCGCCGCCGGGTACGGAATCATCGCCGGCGTCGGACTATTCCTTGCAGCACCGCTCGTGCTCCTGATTCTCGACGACGCAGACTACGCAGAGTCCGTCGACGTGATCCGTTGGCTGGCCTTCATTCCGCTGGCCAAGGGCCTGCAGTACTTTCCCGGTAATGCGCTGACTGGTGCTGATCACCACAACGTTCGCTCTTGGATCATCTTCGGTACGGCCGTTGTGAACCTGGTTGGCAACATCCTGTTCATCCCGACGCACGGTTGGCGCGCCGCTGCTGTGACGACCCTTGTGGCAGAGATGCTGTTCGCCGCACTGCTCTGGGGCGCGGTGAGCATTCTCGCTCGGCGAGAAGGAAACCGCTCCAGCGAGTGATCAGGCGCCCGTGTTCCCTGAGGTGTTGACCTTCGCCTTGTTGCCGGACTGCCAGATGGCGCCCTGACCATTCGATGCAAAAGTGTTGTCGACAATATTGACAGTGATCTTGCCGCCCTGAGAACCCTTGTCCTCTATCCGAATGCCGTAGTGGGCCGTGTTCCGAATCGTGTTGCCGATGACATCGACCGAGGAGCCGATCACGACACCCACCCCGTCGCGGTGGCCAGAGTTGGTGGAGATGTTCGAGATCTTGTTGTACGTGACTCTGATGTTCGGACTCGTCGCCACGTAGTCATCCTTGAGGTGAACGACAATCGCACCGCTGGTTCCGGTCTGGATGTCGTGGATGACGTTCTTCGTGATCTCGACATCATGGGCGGGTGCTTTGACATCGATCGCCTCCGTACCCGTCTGAGAAATATCGTTCCCCGAGATCACGATGTGGTGCACTTCGTCGCTCGAATCCTGGCCGCTCCCGATGTAGATGCCCTCACCGAACAACGAGTAGGACTGTCCGTCACTCGCCGTACCGGATCGACGCCCGGTTCCCGAGATGACCGAGTTGCGAATCGTGACCCACGACGAACGTTGCGTGACGCGGATGCCTTCCTGGCCAATGTCGGACACACGGGCCGCATCGATGACAATCCCCGAGGAGCCTTCGACTCGTATCCCCCACATCGACTTCCTGACGTCGAGGTATGCGATCGCGACATTGGATGACCCGGTCACCTCGATGCCAGCACGCGCGGTGTATCCGCCATCGGTGAATACCGGCCGGTTGTTCTTGTCTGCGGCGGTCAAGACGATCGGGTTGCCTTGTGCGCCGTTGACCGAGGAAACCTTGAGGGCCTTGTGCTGGCCTGGCTCGAAGGCGAATACCGTCCCTGGTTTGGCTTGTGCCAGTGCGGCTTCGATCGGGGTGTTCGAGAAGCCACCGCCGTTGGCGTGTCCACTGTTCGAGACCTTGACCGGTCCATTGTCGACCGGAGCCGCCGTCGTCGTCGGGGCCTTGGTCGCTGGGGACTTGGTCGTCAGGGGTGTTTCCGCTGCCGTCGTACTCGGCGCTGCCGTCGTGGTGGACGCGGTCGTCGTGGGGGCCTGCGTCGTGGTCGTCGTTGTCGAGTCGGGCTCGTTCACTGTGGGCGTGGTCAGTGTGGTGCCGAGCACTATGGTCTCGGGCTCCTGATCCACGTCAGGTTGTGAAGGTATCGGACCATCATCTGTTCCCACGGTCAAGGGTGGCGCTTCAGAACTCGTCACAGGGATCACAACCGCCTGCGCAACCGGCGCCGATGTGAGTGCGTCCACTTCATCTCCATCAGTTTCGACAACTACTCGGGCGGGACCCGGTTCGACCACGGATCGGCCCGTAACCGAGACAAAAGACTGACCAATGTCCGACCATGTGCCAGTCAACCCTCCGGCAGTGGTCGCGGCAATGACCAAAACCACCAATAGAGAAAAACTGATCCGCTTCAACGAGCCCCACAAACGCACAGAAGGGTTATAGCACCGTTCGTAACGAAAACGACACATTGGGATCTCGATTTTCCCTGTCGAACTATAGGCAGGCCGTGAAAGTCCGTCATCGTATTGCAGCATTGTTACGTTCGTCACAGTCCACCATCGGAAATCCCACGGCCCTGTTGTCCGATGTGGCTCAATAGGGGGGATGCCTCCTCTGGATCCAGCCCGTCAACGAGTGCCGACACGCCGCGTCCTCTGGTCGGTTACCCCTCAGCAAACCAACAGCCCATACATTCGCGATGTCGTTGGAGCGATCGAGGATCAAGGATGGACGGTCGAACCGCTGACGCTCACGACCGTGCTCAGAACGCCAGATCAGATCGTGCACATCCAGTGGCCTGAGCACGTATCCCGCGGCGCGAGTCCCGTAGCATCCGCGCTCAAGCACGTGCGGGCCGCGTTGCTCGTGGGCGCCTTTCGGCTCCGCAGGCACACGATCGTGTTGACCGCCCACAATCGCGCCCCACATGGCACATCGAATGCAATCGACGCTGCTTTTCGGCGCTCGGTTCAGCGTCTCGCACGCGCCACGATCATCCTGGTGCCGGGTCACGAGCAGGTGCTGCGAAAGGATGGCGCGATCGCAGACGACTCGATGGTGGTGACCATCCCGCACCCAACACACCCTCCCGAAGTCCCAATCGAACTTGCACCAGCCCGAGACCGTGACCTACTCGTGATCCTTGGGCAGATTCACCCGTATCACCGGATCCTCGAGTTCGTCACCGCCCTCGACGACGGAACGAACCGGCACCCAGTTCTCGTCGTTGGCGGCGTTGGTGATCGTCACCTACTGGAGGAGTTACAAACGCTCGCCAGCCAACGGAGTTGGCTCACCATACGTCCCGGGTTTGCCGACGACGAAGCCCTCAAGCCGGTCCTCGCCAGTTCGACAGCGCTCGTCTCATTGCAGCGCAACACGTTCAACTCTGGCGGCCCGTTCTACGCGTTGCCCCGAGGTCTACCGATCGTGCTGAATGAAGGGCCACAGGCCGACGATCTTCGAGAGGCTGTGGGCGAAGAATGGGTCTTCGCTGTGCCAGAGGATGTGTCAACGTTCGACATGGATGCGCTGGATCGGTGGCTCGACGCCGAGCGCGGGCTACCCGACCTCGAACCCTTCGATGTACAGGTCATCGCGAAAGAGCACATTAGGTTGTACGAATTATTGCGGTTCTCTGAACCCCCACTACAGTTTTAGTGGCGCAACTAGGGAGCTCTCCACCATGTCCGTGATCATCGTTACCGGCTCGGGTGGCCTCATCGGCTCACAAGCCGTGACTCACTTCGCGGCGGAAGCCGATGTCATCGTCGGCGTCGACAACAACATGCGCCAAGAGTTCTTCGGGCCCGAAGCGTCGACGGATTGGGTTGTGAACGACCTCACCGCTCGATTCGACAACTATCGCCATGTCCACGCAGACATCCGTGACAACGATGCAATCGATGCACTCTTCAGGACATACGGAACCGACATTTCCTTGATCGTGCACACCGCCGCACAACCTTCACACGACTGGGCTGCGCGCGACCCGCACACCGACTTCAGCGTGAACGCAACGGGCACCTTGAATTTGCTCGAGGCCACGCGTCAGCATGCCCCTGATGCGGTGTTCATCTTCACGTCGACGAACAAGGTGTATGGCGACACACCGAACCATCTGCCTCTGATCGAGTTGGAGACACGCTGGGAGCTCGATCCAGCACATCCCTGGGCAGAACACGGCATCCCCGAGGAGATGTCGGTCGATCAATCCACGCACAGTCTGTTCGGCGCATCCAAGCTTGCCGCCGATGCCTTGGTCCAAGAGTACGGCCGGTACTTCGACATGAAGACCGCAGCGTTCCGCGGAGGATGCCTCACCGGACCAGACCATTCGGGCGCCGAGCTGCATGGCTTTCTCGCGTATCTCGTCAAATGCACGGTCATTGGGCGTCCGTACACGATCTTTGGATACAAAGCGAAGCAGGTACGAGACAACATTCATGCCTCAGACCTGATCAGCGCATTCGATCACTTCTACCGGGCTCCGCGCGTGGCTGAGGTGTACAACATCGGCGGTGGTCGAGCCATCAACTGTTCCATGCTCGAGGCCATAGAGATGTCCGAGGAGCTGTCGGGGAAGAAACTCGAATGGACATACTCCGACGAGAACCGCATCGGCGATCACATCTGGTACGTCAGCGATGTCCGTCGTTTCCAGAATCACTACCCAGAGTGGAAGTTCACCTACGATCTGAAAGCCATCATGGGTGAGATCCACGACAAGATGGCTGAGCGATGGCTCTCCGAAGAGACCACCGCCTGATGCTCTCGACCGGTCCACCAAAGGTCGACGTGTTCGGCGTGGGCCTCTCGGTCACCGACTATGAAGACGCGACCGTTCGGATCATCGAAGCTGGAACGGCCAAACAGAGCTTTGCGATGAGCGCGCTCGCCACGCATGGCCTGATGGAAGCAGTCCACGACCCGTCATTTCGTGAGGTCGTCAACAACCTCGATCTCGTCACTCCAGACGGCCAACCTGTTCGTTGGGCGATGAACATCCTCCACGACTCGGGTCTAAACGACCGTGTCTACGGACCAGACCTGACGTGGAAGGTCTGCGGAGCAGCCGCTGACGCAGGCGTCGGAATCTACCTCTTCGGATCGACGGCAGAAACCTGCGAAGCATTTGTCGATGCGGTGCTCGACGAATGGCCCCACGCAGTGATCTCCGATGTGCAGCCCGACCGATTCCGCGACGCCACAGAAGAAGAAGACGCAGCCGACATCGAACGCATCAACAACTCAGGTGCTGGCGTCGTGCTCGTCGGTCGCGGATGTCCCCGTCAAGAGAAATGGGTCGGAGCCCACAAGGGTTCGGTCAACGCCGCAATGATGGCAGTCGGGGCCGCATTCGACTATCACGCTGGCCAACTCAAGAAGCCCCCTCCCGTGATGCAGAAGTACGGGTTGGAGTGGTTATGGCGTCTGAGCCTCGAGCCCAAGCGATTGTTCAAGCGCTATCTGGTGACGAACTCCCAGTACTGCTTCGAGCTCGCGAAAGCAGTCGCTCGAAAGCGATTGCGCTGACGCCGCGCTCGATGGGTCGACGTACGAATTACCGATATCGCCCCCTGTCGGAACTAGGATTGTGTGCGCCCGTCCGCCAACTCGCGGCCCAACCAGATCTGAGAGAACTCGATGGCTGAGCCCGTGGCCGAGCTGCACCTGAGCGACTACCTCGACATAGGACGACGTCGTATCTGGATCATTGCTTCACTCACTCTTCTCGCTTTGGGAGCCTCCGTCGCTGTTTCGGCCCTCCAGACGCCACAGTATCGAGCCGAGGCTCGCGTTCGAGTCGACGCCCCTAGTAGCTCGAGCATCATCGACGAGAACACAAACCTGTCGAGCAACGTTCGAAGCCGAAACCTCGAGAACGAGGTCGAGTTCGCAAAGAGTGATCGAGTCACCGTAGAAGCAACCAGCTCCTTCACGACAGAGGTTTCGGCAACGGTTGGCGCTGCGTCGACCTCGGACACGCTCACGTTCACGGCAGTCGACCCAGATCCTCAGCGTGCCGCGGACATCGCAAACACGTTCGCCAGCGCCTACGTCAGGGAGCGATCGCTTGCATCTGGTGAGCGGTTCATCGCTGCAGTAGATGTGATCAACGAAAGACTGGCAATCATCAGCACGAGTCGACTGGAGCTCGAGCGAGCACTGGAGACGAGCCAAGACACCTCGAGCTTGCAGATCCAGATCAGCTCACTCGATGCTGAGGAAGTACGGCTTCGAGCACAGCTGAACGAGATCGATGTGCTCAGCCAGCTCAACAGCAGCGCATCAGTCGCGATCCTTCGAGCAGCCGAACCGCCGCCATCGCCCTACTCCCCATCGTGGATTCGAAACATGAGCCTGGCAGTGGTCGCCGGGTTGATCCTCGGGGTTGGTGTCGCTCTGATTCTCGAAACACTTGATGACACGATTCTGACCAAGGACAACCTCGAGCATGCCACCGACGGTGTCCCAGTTCTGGGCCTCATCCCCGCGCCTCACAAGACGCGATTCGGAACGAAATCCGAGGCGAAACTCATCACCTCCAGAACAGGGGCATTCACGGAAGCCTTCCGAACGCTTCGCTCTGCGATCGAATTGGGCCAAGCCTCAGACTCCGAGCTTCGTTCGATTCTGGTGACGAGCGCCAATTCATCGGAGGGAAAATCGACCGTAGCCGCGCACCTCGCGGTTGCATTCGCAAGATCTGGCTCGAGCGTCGTCGTGATCGATGCGGACTTCCACAACCCCACCCAGCACGAGATCTTCTCCATCGCCAATAAGAACGGCTTCGCCAACCAACTCGCCAGGATCGGGAACGCTGAAATTGTTACTGAGCAAGCCTCGAACGAAGGCCTGATATCAGTAATTCCGGCAGGTTCGAGCGGATCGCCACCCGCGGAGTTGCTTCGTTCGGTGGAAGCGTATGAGTTCATCCAGAAGCTGGCCTACGCCTACGACCTCGTGATCATCGATTCGCCACCCCTTCGACCCGTGGCAGACACGCTCCCCCTTGCTCGAATCGCCGACGCAACGCTGTTGGTCGCCATGCGCGGCCAGACGAACACGCTCGAGGTCGAGCGCGCAATGGAACTACTCGCACGTGCACAGGCGCGGCCATTCGGAGCGGTGCTGAATGGAGCAGAGGAGAGCCAAGGCAGCTACGCGTACGGATCCGGACGCCGGTGACACGATTCACTCGGCTAGGTGAGCATCAGCCCAAAGTGGCGGGCCGTCCTCTGCGGTCGAGAAATCCAATCGCCGTGGCGATCGCACGCGGGTCATGTCGAAGATGATGCCGCGCCCCTTCGAGAATTCGAAGATCAGCGTGGCCGTGCGCATCGGCGATCGCTCGTGCGTCGAGTGAGGGCACCGCGTTGTCGTTGCTCCCGTGCAGCACCATCATCGCCGTTCCGGCGGCGGCCAGGCGTTGTGCCGAGGCCACAGTGGAAACACCTTGGAGCTCTTTGGCCCAACGACCAAAATCGGACGGAAAGTCCGGATCACTGATTGCTCCACACCGTCGAGCATGCGAGAGAAGCTCGCGAGGACGAGAAGCCCAGTCTTGGAAGTCGGCCGGGGCAGCGACACAGACGAGCCCGGCAATGTTTCCATCGGTCGCAGCGACGTCCACCGACACCGCTCCACCAGTGCCAAACCCCAACAGCCACAGCGAACCATCGAAGCCATCGACCTTGCGTACATAATCGATTGCGGAGTGGAGGTCTCGACGCCAACCGTCGAGCGAGAAATGTCCTTCACTGCCGGCCAATCCTCGAAACGCGAACGCCAACGCGACCATTCGCGCGTGGTCGGCGATTCGATCGGCCAAGTCTGGAAGCGTCCGAAACGAGTTCGCGCCGCCGCCGCTGTCGGTCGGAAAGCCAGGCACGATCACGAGGCCCGGACGACCATTTCCTGGCACGCGCTCCGGCTGTGCCAGCCAGCCTTCGAGGTCCCCCGCAGACCCCTTGATGGTGACCTGCACGGCCGCCGACCTAGGCCGATCGCAGTCGATAGCCGCGGTTGTGAGCCTCGGGCAACGTGTCAGGACCGAACGTCGCCACATTTTGGCTCGCAACCAACTCGGCGATGACCGAATCATCCCGGGTTGGAGCATCGAGGTCGTACACGACCTGGGTTCGCTTGTCGCCGATGAAGCGATGTTCGGCAAATTCCTTGGGACGATCCATTCCAGAAATCCTAGAGGTCACACACGCGAACGAGGGAGGACCCAATTGGATCCTCCCTCGCCGTACTTCGTATTCGCTGGAGAACCGAACGACCTTGCGACATGTCAGACCATGTAGATCTGACATACAGCGGCCGGGTGGAACAACGTCCGACGGTTCGAGTTCGGCGGTGCCTGACACTGTCTGCAGAGCGGACAGCGAGTCAACGTCTCGCCATATGGTCCAGCGGGCCCGACCTAACGGTCAGACACCTCCAAGGTTCCAAAATCAGTATTGATGTGGACCACCCCCTTTCTCTCGGTATTCCTACAATACCTCATCTCCGATGGCTCCGATGTCGCGGAGGTAGCGCACGAACGAATCCACGATCACGGTGACGTGCACGGGGTCCAGATCCGATCCGCTGGTAAGAGATTTCGCGACAGCGTATTCGGCTGCACCAACCTCGTCGGCGACAACGCGCTCTTCTACCACCCAGTCGCCACCGAGTTCTTCACCAAAGTCGCTGCTCAGGCCGAGCTGGTCGAACCACTCGAGGACCCAACCGATCACGGTCCCGACGTCGGCGTGACTGACCACTGCCGAAACCTCGAACGGTAGGGACTCGGCAACGGCCTAGATCGGAAGAGC
>CAJQNJ010000118.1 GCA_905479685.1 uncultured Acidimicrobiales bacterium | reverse complement strand
CACAAGCCCGTCGACAGCACGGCCGAATCGCGGCCCCGATTCAGTGTCCAATACTCGCGTCGCCGCAACGATTCCAGCCTGCTCAAGAACCAACAATGTGTACCCTGAACAGGCGAAACGCCTACGCCGCGGGGAGTTCGGTGTTCCAGGTGGCGCGTGTACTTTGGGTTAAACTCGCCCCTCCGACACCGAGCTAGTGTTCGACTTCGCACGCTGGACCAGGGGTTGTCTAGCCGACGCGTCCTGTTTCGTAGGCCCAGATGACGATCTCTACGCGGTTTCTCGCCTGAAGTTTGGTCATCAGTCTCGCGACGTGAGTCTTGACAGTGCTGTGGCTGATGAACAGTTCTTCGGCGATTTCGGCGTTGGACTTTCCTCGCGCGACTTCGGTGAGGACTTCCTCCTCGCGTTCGGTGATCGGGTCGATTGGTTGGGGTGGGGCAGATGGGCGCGCGATGCTGGCGAAGGTTTGGAGAAGCCTGGCTGTGACGTTGGGTGCGACGAGGGCGTCTCCGGTGGCGGCGGCGTGGACAGCTTGCACGAGCAAGTCCTGGTCGGCGTCTTTGAGGAGAAAGCCGCGGGCCCCGGCTTTGAGGGCGCCAAATACGTATTCGTCGCGGTCGAAGGTGGTGATGATGACGATCGGGATCGGATCTTCGACTTCTGGTCCCGCTAGCGCCGCGGTGGCCTCGATCCCGTCCATCTTGGGCATGCCTATGTCGAGGAGGCACACGTCGGGGCGGAGCCGCTGGGCGAGCTCTACCGCTTCCACACCGTTGGCGGCTTCCCCAACGACCTCGATGTTCGGTTGCGCATTGAGGATCATGGCGAGCCCCGTCCGAACGAGATCCTGATCGTCGGCAATGACCACTCGAATAGTCATCAGGCCTGCCCCTGCTTTGGCAGTACGGCCTTCACGGTCCATCCTCGTCCGCGGTTTGGCCCTGCATCGAGCGAGCCGCCGTGTAGGGAGGCTCGCTCGTTCATTCCGACGAGTCCGTATCCTGAGGACGATTTCGGGTCGATGTACGAGGCGTCCCCGTCGTCGGCAACGGTGACTGTCACGTCCTGGTTGTCTTCTTCGACCCGAATGCTGATTCTCGTTGCGCGTCGGGCGTGGCGTCGGGCATTGGTGGTGGCTTCCTGGGCGATTCGGAACACTGCCGTTTGGATCGACGGGGCCACATCGTCGAGTTCGCCAAGCACCTCGAGCTCGATTGGGGGTTGTTGTGCTCCGTCGGCGACGAGGCGCTCAAGGTCGCTGAGACGTTTCTGTGGACTGTGCTCGTCTTCGCCCTTGCGTAACATTCCGACGATGCTGCGCATCTCGGTGAGGGTACGGCTCGCCTCCTGTTTGATTGCCTTGAGTGTTGCGGCCGACGCTTCGGGGTCGGTGCCGGCGAGGGTCCATCCGGCCTCGGCCTGGATAGCGATCGCTGACACGCGGTGGGCAATGGTGTCGTGCAGCTCTCGTGCGAGTTGTTCGCGTTCGAACAGCTTGGCTTCGGCGATGGCGTTGGTCTGTGCCCGGTCGCGGAAACGGACGGCAGCGCCGAGGGACGAAGGCAAGAGCAGCCAGGCAAAACTGAAGATGGTGAGCTCGGGACCGCTCGGGTACCAGATCATGTTCGTCACGTGCGGCACGCTCATGATCATGAGACCGATGACAGCTTCGCGTCCCGACCCCCAGCGATAAAGGGCGTAGGGGAACACGATCATGCCCACCATGGTGTCCAAACCTGGTGAATCGAGTCCGCCGGCGATGGCGGCGATGTCTAGCCCTGCCATGACGCTCCACGCAACGGCTACCGACAGCAGCGGATGGGTGCGCCTCCACAGCAGCATCACGATCGGAAGGAGATGAATCGCCACCGAGAATTGTCGCCACACCAGGTCCTCTCGGATGATGCCCTCAAGAAGTGCAAACCCGGCGAGCACAGCCACCAGCACCCAATCTCTCCACACGCGGCGTGGCGGATGGGGCTCGGCTGGTTCAGCCCAAAACTATCGGAGCGCGTTCATCTTCGGATCAGCGTAGATGGGAATGGGTCCACCGTCATCGGCAAAAAGTACGCACGCTGAATCAACTGGGGGACGACGCGATCACAGCCCTGCGGCCGATGTGCTTGTGAAGACAATTGCGGATGGTGATAGCAGCCCTCACACGATGGGCAGCAATCGAAAGGCTGCGACATGCAATCAGTTCAGAAAATGGGTGGGATCGGTGCCCTCATCGCCGCCGGTACGTTCGTGGTCGGTCTGGTCATGTTCGCCACACTCTTCACCGACTTCGTATCTGCGGCCACCCCGCCTGCGGAGGTGGAGTTCATCGCCGACAACCACCTGGCCCTACACCTGTGGAACATCACGATCATGATCGTGTTCGGTATCGTCCTCGTCCCTCTGGTGCTGGCGATTGCGGACCGTCTCCGTGAGGCGCATTCGCCGCTGGCCAGAGTGGCCTCGGTGTTTGGGCTCATCTGGTCGGGCGTGATCATCTCCACCGGGATGATCACCAACATCGCCTATGCCACAGTCAGTGACCTCCATGGCACCGACCCCGAGATGGCGTCCACGGTGTGGGCTGGTCTCGACGCGGTGACCAACGGCCTCGGTGGGGGCAACGAAGTCCTCGGTGGCATTTGGGTGCTGGGAATCAGCATCGTTGCGCTCCGTGAGCGGCTCTTCGCCCGCTGGGTCAACCACCTCGGCGTGGTCATGGGCGTCGCCGGGCTCGTCACCGTCGTGCCGGCCCTCGAGGAGGTCGGAGCGGTCTTCGGTCTCGGCTTGATCGTCTGGTTCACCGCAGTCGGAATCAACCTGATAACGGACGGCGGTCGGTCGGCTGAGCAGCCGGCCAGCCCACGTCTCGAGACCTCACGCGCCTCGTGAACACCTATCTCTCACCCGACATCGTCAGCTTTGCGCCGGCGGAGCCAAACCCCCACAAGTAACCAACCAAACCAACTGAAAGGCAATCATGACCACCACGATCCAGAACCAAACGAGCGAACAACTCGGCTCTTCCCGAGCAGGCGCTATCGGCGGCCTCATCGCCGCTGCGACCTTCATCTTCGGCATTGCTCTGTTCGTCACGAGCTTGAGCGACTACGCCGAAGGTGACGCCACGGTCGCCGAATCCGTCGACTTCCTGGTCTCGCACCAGACCACACTCTTCGCTTGGTACTTCGTCATCTTCCTCGTGTTCGGGGTTGCAATCATCCCGTTGGCACGCAGCCTCCGTGAGCGTCTCGTCGACGTCAGCCCGGAACTCGCCGACATCGGCGCAGTCTTCGCCTACATCTGGGCGGGCTTGATGTTCGCCACTGGCATGACCTCGAACATCGGCATCGCAGCGGTCGCCGACCTCAACGAAACCGACCCGGCAGCAGCCGAAGCGCTGTGGTCGAGCATCTCCACCGTCACCGACGGTCTCGGCGGCGGCAACGAGCTGGTCGGTGGGATGTGGATTCTGCTGGTGAGTCTCGCTGCCTGGGGCACCAAGCGTCTCCCGAAGGGGCTGAACGTGCTGGGCATTATCAGCGCATCCGCCGGGCTCATCACCCTTGTCCCGGGCCTGTCCGATTTGGGCATCGTCTTCGGACTGGGCTCGATCGTCTGGTTCGCATGGGCTGGAATCTTTCTGCTCCGCAC
>CAJQNJ010000117.1 GCA_905479685.1 uncultured Acidimicrobiales bacterium | reverse complement strand
GATATTCGATGGCGAGAGCACCCCACGTTTGGAGTGTGGAGCTCGGTCGTAGCTCTTGAGCACCATGTTGTGCTCGAGCGGAAGGCCTGATGCGAGGCCGACACCGAGCCGATCTTCGGGCACATAGGCCAGACCGGCTTTGCTGCGGCCTTGGGGACCGAGCTTCGAGCAGTCAGTGTCGCCGATCGCGATCGTGCCCGTCACCTGTCGACGAAGGCCGGCGATGGCCTCCTGCAACTCCCGCTGCCCATTGCCGGCTACTCCCGCGACACCCACGACCTGCCCGCGACGCACGGTGAAGGACACGTCATCGACTGCGCGCAGACCATGATCTCCGGTGACCGTCAAACCGGACACGTCGAGCACACGCTCCCCGATGACGCCAGCACTCGTCGTCTCGATCGGCCGGTAGTTGGGGGCATATCTGTCACCGAACATCATCTTGGCAACTTCGGCCGGCGTCGTTGCTGCGGTCGCAGCTTCACCGGCGTTGATGCCGCGACGAAGTACCGTCACGCGATCTGTGTGCTCGAGGATCTCGTGCAACTTGTGCGAGACAAGAACAACGGCATGACCCTTGGCCACAAACGAATGCACGGCTTCGAACAATCGGTCGGCTTCTTTTGGGGCCAGAACCGCCGTTGGCTCGTCGAGGATCAGAAGTTCTGCCCCACGGAAGAGCTGCTTGAGAATCTCGACACGCTGTTGCTCCCCGACCGAGAGCTGCCACACGGCAGCCGAAGGGTCGACATGGAGCCCGAACTCCTCGGCAAGTTCAGCGACCCGAGTCTCGATGTGGCGGATGGATCGACCACGTACCTTCTTGTCCAACCCCAGGGCGATGTTCTGCGCAACCGTGAAACTCTCGACCAGGCGAAAGTGTTGGTACACCATGCCGATGCCGTGTTGCGATGCCTCGTGGGGCGATCGAAGCTGAATCGGCTCACCGCGCAACGTGATCTGACCCTCGTCGGGCCGGTACAGCCCCGAGAGCACGGAGCAGAGCGTTGATTTCCCTGCCCCATTCTCTCCGAGAAGTCCGTGCACCTCTCCACCGGCGATGTGGAAGTTGACCGCGTCAATCGCTCGTACTCCGTAGAACGCCTTCGTGAGGTTCTCGACGCGGAGATCGATTGGTTGGAGGTCGGTCATAGTCGAATCGTAGAAGGGCTACTGATCGATTCGCCCAACCACGCCTTCGATGAGCCATTGACAGCAGTCGTAGCGTTCATCGAATGGAAGGGTCCCACCCTCGGGAATGATCTCGTTGCCTTCGTTGTCCATGATCGGGCCAGCAAAGATGTCAAAGGAGCCGTCAATGATTCCGGCCTTGCGCTCATCGATCAGCGCCAGTGTTTCGTCTCTGACATCTGGACCGTACGGGGCGAAGTCGATGAACCCGTCCTTGAGCCCGCCAAAGGTGATGGCAGGTTCGAAGTCGCCGTCGATGACGTTCTGGATCTGGTCGACGTAGTACGTGCCCCAGTCAAAGAGGAACGACGAAGCCCACGCCTCGGGCTCCAACTCGGACCAATCGTTGGTGTATCCGATCACGTACCCATCATTTTGTGCCATGACAGTGGTGTAGACCTGCGATCCGACTTCGTGTGCCAAGACATCGGCACCAGCGTTCACGAGTGCCTCGGCGGCCAGTTGTTCAAGCGCAGGATCGAACCATGTGTTCATGTAGACGACCCGCACCTCGGCATCTGGGCTCATCTCGCGCACTCCGATGGTGAATGCGTTGACCGAACGGTTGACCTCGTTGAACGGGAAGCCGACGGGGTACCCGATGATCCCACTTTCGGTCAGGCTGCCAGCGACGAGACCGTCGATGTAGCGACCATCTTCGGTTGCGGCATCGAAGTGCCCGACGTTGTCCGCAATCGTGAAACCCGCCCACGTGAGGAAGTAGACGTCGGGATTCTCAGCTGCGATTTCCATCATGTCGTCTTGGTAGTAGGTGGTACCGATCACCACATCGGCTCCACCATCGACTGCATCTTGGAAGGCGTTCGTGGCAGTTTGCCCAGGCGCTACCTCTTCGACGTAGCTGACATCGATTCCAGGGAAAGCATCGGAGATCGATGCTCCACCACGGGCATGACTGGTGTTCCAGCCGCCGTCTTCGGCTGAACCGTCGAGGATGATGACGACCGAAACATCGCTGAAATCGCCAGCGGCTTCGTCGGTGTCATCGCTGCCGCATGCCACCGCGGTCATGGCGATGACCAGCAAGATCGCAACGATCTTCAGGATTGGGTCGTTCAGAGGATTACGCACCGGGTCAAAGTACTCGCAAGCTCCAGCAATCGTGTTCCTCACCAGAAAGACAGAGAACACCGACCCGGCCCGCGTTGAATGGCCAGCGAGACCCGAGGGTAGGTTGGCGCATCTACCCGTCCACTGGGTTCGTAGCCTGGTGACCCACCCATCCGGGGGATATGTGATCGCAACCGTCCACAACCCGTGCACCGATTCGGTGATCCTCGATCACTGGCATCCCCTGGTTCCGGTCGCCGACGTCTCGCTCGGTGAGGTACGTACGACAACACTCCTCGGCGTTCAGGTCAGCTACACGTCCGATGGCGCCGAACGAGTCCGCGTCTGGAGGTCGAGAGACACTACCGAACAGCCGTTGCCGACCCGGGTCGACTATCTGTATCTCTGGGTCAGTCTTGGCTCACCCCCCGACTCGATCTTCGAGATCCCTGAGTTCAGCGAGCCCGATCGCCGCAACGTCCATGCCGGAACCATCGGCGTTCACGTCTCGGCTCCTCGAGCGGTCGAGAACTTTCTCGACATGGGACACTTTCCCTACGTCCACACCGATGTGCTCGGCGCCGAACCGCATACCGAAGTCGCCGAATACGACGTCCACATCGACCCTGAGACCAATGAGATCTGGGCCACAGACTGCGTCTTCTACCAACCGAGGGCGGCGACGACCTCGACCGAAGGACAGATGAGCGACTACCTGTATCGCGTCCCACATCCCTTCTGCGTCATCTTGTACAAAACGAGCCCGTTGCACGATGAGCGCATGGACGTGATCGGGTTGTTCTGTCGTTCGGTCGGACCCGACCACATCGAAGCTCACATGTTCTTGAGCCTGCTCGATCCGGACAACTCCGAGCCAATCATCCGCAAGTTTCAACAGTCGATCTTCGGCCAGGACAAGCCCATTCTCGAGAATCAGTACCCCAAGTTGTTGCCGCTCGATCCTCGCGCGGAGACGCCCATTCGAGCCGACAAGGTCGCTATTGCCTACCGGCGGTGGCTTTCTGATCTTGGAGTGACCTACGGCGTCATTCCGGAACGAGCAGCCTGATGGCGGACGCGTTCTCCTCATGGCATCCGTTGGCTACCGCGTACGACCTCCCGCACCGACACATCTTTCATGGACAGCTGCTCGGTCGAGAGTTGGCGGTGTGGAGGGCCGACGACAACTTCATCAATGTCTGGGAAAACCGCTGTCTACACCGGGGGGTGCGCCTCTCGATCGGCACGAACGACGGTGCGGAGCTCACGTGTCGGTACCACGGCTGGCGCTACGCGAATCGTTCGGCCGGTTGTACCTATATTCCCGCCCACCCCGCTGATGCCCCGGCTCGTACGATCTGCAACCGAACTTTTCCAGCCGTCGAACGATATGGGTTGATCTGGTCTGGCGAGAACCCTGACGGCCAACCACCGATGGTGGAACTCCTCGAAACTGGTTCGCCGTTTCTCCTGCGGAATCTGCCGGTCAATGCCTCAGCCGACGTGGTCCTCGAAGCACTCCGTGATCACTCGTTCCAGCCGCAGGGTCGCCTCGAGGGCCAGGGCGCGGACATGACGGTCGCCATCGTGGGTGACTACGGCCTCGCGCTCACATCGACCGACGGGCAGGCCTCCACATCAGCCGTATTCTTCGTGCAGCCGGTCGCTGCGGATCGATCGGTGATCCGTTGCGTCTTGGCCGAGACGCCGCCACAGTCCGAACAGCTCAAGGTGTGGCGACACCACGCCGACGCACTCGGCAAGCTCGTGAACCGAGCCGAGGCAACCTTTGCCACGCTGCCCGCACCAGCACCACTCGTGGCCACCATCGAGGAAGTGCCGATCGATTTGTCGGTCATGCCCGAGATGGCGACGGATCGACGAGCGGCACTCCGGGTCGAGGTTTCCCGGAAGTGGACGACAGCGGAGGGAATCGCGGCGTTCGAGCTGACATCGATCGGCGAGCCACTCCCTACCTTTCAGCCCGGGGCTCACATCGACCTACATCTGCCGAACGGACTCGTTCGCCAGTACTCCCTCACCAACGGCCCGGGCGAGACCGCCTACTACCGCATCGGCGTGAAGCTCGATCCAGACTCAGCCGGTGGCTCCCGGGCGTTGCACGAGTCCGTCCGCGAGCGCGACGTCCTTGCGATCTCGGAGCCTCGAAACAACTTTCCGTTGCGACGCGACGCACTTCGCACACTCTTGATCGGCGGGGGTATCGGCGTCACGCCAATGCTGGCGATGGCGCAAGCCCTGCATGTGATGAACCTGAACTTTGAGCTGCACTATTTCGCGCAGTCCAATGCGCACCTGGCGTTCGAGGAAATCCGCAACACGCTCGGCAACTCGGTGAAGGTTCATCTCGGCCTCTCGCCTGAACAAACCAGAGCCGAAATCGAGGCTGCTGTCGCCGAGTTCGACTATGCGAACCAGTTGTATGTCTGCGGTCCCGGACCCATGCTCGAAGCCACGCGAGAACTTGCGGCCGCTGCCGGCTGGCCCGATGAGACCGTGCACTTCGAGTATTTCAAGAACACCAACGAGATCGACGACTCATCACAATTCGACGTCGCACTCGCCCGGTCGGCAGTCACCCTTCCCGTCCCGTCTGGCTCCTCCATCCTCGAGGTGCTGCGTGCGAACGGGGTGGCCATGCCCTCATCGTGTGAGCAAGGTGCGTGCGGCACCTGCACGGTGCCCGTGATCGACGGTGACATCGATCACCAAGATGTGTATTTGAACCAAACCGAGCGTGCGGCGGGCGACAAGATCATGACGTGCGTGTCACGGGCGACATCAACTCGACTTGTGCTCGACATCTAGAAGCGGCCACCCATGATCACGCTCTACGACTACGAACTCTCCGCCAACTGCTACAAGCAGCGCCTCATGATGAGCCTGCTCGATGTGGCATACGAATCGACCCCGATCGATTTCTTTCCCGGCCTGGAACACAAGGGCGACGACTTCAAGAAGATCAACCCGATGGGGCACATCCCCGTCATCGACGACGCGGGCTACGTGTTGTGGGACGCGCACGCGATCCTCGTGTACCTCGCCGCCAAGTTCGACCCGAGTGGTCGGTGGTATCCGACGTCTGACCCCGAGTTGCTCGGGGAGACCGCATCGTGGATGTTGTTCGCCGAAGGAACAACCAATACGGCGTCCGCGGCTCGACTACACGTGAATCTTGGCTACGACTTCGACATCGAGGCGTGCCGAACTGGCGCCCATCACCTGTTTCGTTTGCTCGATGAGCACCTGTGGTTTCGAGAACGAGAGGGCAAGGACTGGGTCTGCTCATCGGATCACCCCACGATCGCAGACATCGCCATCTTCCCCGACGTCGTACTCTCCGAGGAGGGCGGTGTGTCACGGCTTGACTACCCGGCGCTGCGCCGGTGGACAGACCGGGTCAAGGCCTTGCCAGGCTTCATCGTCATGCCCGGCATCTTCCCACTCGGGACGAGCTGAGGACCAGGCAGCACATCCATGTGATGTGTCGAGCGCGGCTCTTGTGTGCGCAGGACTAGAATCGGCCTCTTGACCCGAACACTCGGACCATTTGGAACGCTGGCCGTTCTGCTTGCACTGATCGCGAGTGCATGCTCGACCGCTTCGGCCTCGGCTGGGACCGAGGCCCCGCCGTCGACCCGCGCCGCGTCCACGACCACAACCGCCGCACCCACGACGACTCGCGCGCCGACCACCACAGTCCCCGAACCTACGACCACCACGACGATCCCGAACCCGAACGAGACGCTTGTCGCGGTAGCCAATACATCGCTCGAATCACTCGTCGTGTACGACAGTCCGGACGGTGAACTGTTCGAATTGCCGTTTCGGGTCCCGAATCCCCACCAGTTCGGTGGGCCACTCACGCTCATGGTTACCGAAGGCTCGCGGGGAGATGACTGGGTGAAGGTGCAGCTTCCGGTGCGCCCGAACGGCCAGGAAGCCTGGATTCCAGCCGCCGACTACAGAATCCGTTCGACCGTCGTGCGAGCCGAGGTCGACCTGTCCTCGACATCAGTGCGCGTCTTCGAGGACGATCAACTCATCGCTGAGACACAGGCTGCGATCGGAAGCGAGGAGACCCCGACCCCGCTCGGCACGTTCTTCGTCGCTGCGAAACGTCGGAATCCACCCGCGGAGTCCTATCTCGGGACCTGGGCCCTTGTGCTCTCTGGGTACTCCGAAGCGCTTCCCTCGTTCAGTGGTGGCCTGCCTGTCATTGCGATTCACGGGACCAACGAACCTGACCGAGTGCTCGGAAAGGCGGTCTCGAACGGATGCGTGCGGGTTCCCAACGAGGTCATTCAGTTTCTCGCGAAGAACGTTCCCCTCGGTGCCCCTGTCACCGTGACGGCGTAGCGCTATCTGGCGGAGCGCAACCCCTCCAGCACTCGACTCGGGGTCAGGGGGAACGTATCGAACCACACGCCAGTGGCGTCGTGAACCGCTGCGATGACGGCAGGTGCGTAGGTGATGTAGGGCATCTCAGCCACCCCACGTGCACCCCACGGACCCTGCGGGTCGGTCAGCTCCAGAATCACACTTTCGACGTGTTCGGGTACATCACCGATTCCTGGTATCAGATACGTGCTGAACCGTGGGTTTCGGATTCGTCCTTCAGTAACGACGAGATTCTCGCTCATCACATAACCATGAGCCTGGACGACTGCACCCTCGATCTGGCCGCGGACGAGGCTTGGGTTGATCGACCTGCCGACGTCGTGGGCACTGGTGACGCGATCGACTCGAATGTGGCCCGTCTCCGTATCGACCGTCACCTCCACCGCTTGTGCCATGTATCCGTACGAGAAATTCGGCTGCCCGGCACCCGTCTCCGGGTCGAGGGCTTCTGTTGGTGGAGGCGTGTACCGGAACCGACCAACCGCTGGTCGTTGTCCATCACGCCATGCCTTTTCGGCCTCTTCGGCAGCACCAAGAATCGAGTTCCCAGCCATGAAGGTCATCCGCGACGCTGAGACCGAGCCAGAATCTCCGGTGGTGGCCGTGTCACTGAACGTGCCATGGACATGTTCGAGTGGTACCCCGGTGGCTTCGGCGGTCATCTGACGGAATGCCTGATGGGCACCCTGTCCGACCTCGGCACCTCCGTGGAGGATTTCGGCGCTGGTCGGAACCTCGTCGTTGGGGTCACCGAGGAGTCGAATTTCGGCTTCGCATCGTTCCGGAAATCCGAAACTGAAGCCGACGTTCTTGTATCCCGTCGCAAACCCCCGGCCTCGTTTCACAACGCCCGTCGCGGGAGCGAGAGACGCGACCGGGCTGAAGGGCGAAGCCTCGAACAACGGACCATCCATGTTGGCTTCGTCAGCACAGCGCTCGAGCACCTCGGAGATCGTGACACCCTCAGGCATGACGGTCTGCGTGATGCCGTGGTCACCGTCGTGTAGGACGTTGCGACGACGAAGCTCGACCGGATCGATGTCGAGGAGTTCAGCGAGTTTGTTCATCTGCGTTTCGGCCACGAAGGATCCCTGTGGACCTCCGAATCCGCGGAAGGCTCCGCCCGGCACGGTGGTCGTGTAGATCGCTCGACTGTCGATGTGCGCATTGGGCACGTCATAGGGTCCAGCGACGCTCACGTGTGCGTTGCCGAGCACTTTGTTCGAGGTGTAGTTGTACGCCCCCGCATCCATCAGGACCTCAGCCTCGACGGCGGTGATGATCCCGTCACCGGTCGCGCCGAGTTTCGCATGAATCGTCGCACGGTGCCGTTTGTGATGCCCGACGATCGACTCCTCGCGGGACCAACGGCAATGCACGGGACGGGTCATGCCGAGGGCGTTGACGCGCTGTGCTGCGAGCGCCATGACGATCTGTAGCGTCATGTCCTCCTTGCCACCAAAGGCTCCACCGATGGCGGCGTAGACGACGCGTACGTCCGAGTCGGGCACATCGAGCGCGTGGGCGATCTGTTGTTGATCCTCCCAGGCCCATTGACCACCGGTCTCGACCGTGATCCGACCCTCGTCGTCGATCCACGAAGTCGCCGCTTCGACTTGTAAGTACGCATGTTCTTGGTGCGGGAGATGATAGGTGCCCTCGACGACAACGTCGGCGTCTGACCATCCGGCGGCCATGTCGCCTTTTCGGATCCGTAGTTCGTAGTAGCTGTTCGTGCCCACTTCTTCGTGAACAAGCACCTCGTCTTTGAGAGCGGACTCGATGTTGTCGACGACGGGCAACTGCTCCCACTCGATCTCGATGAGCGACGCGGCCGCCGACGCACGCTCTGGCGACTCAGCCACCACGATCGCAATCTTGTCGGCTTCCCATCGGCTGATGCTCGGGTCGACCGTGGTCCTACCGGTGTGCTCGGCTCCGACGAGGACGGGCTGATCGAACATGGTGAGCCCGTATTCGTTCACGGGTACATCAGCCGATGTGAGAACGAGCACGACACCGTCCGCTGCGCGAGCTGCTTCCGTGTTCATCGAGATCATGCGCGCGTGCGGTTCGTTGGAGAACACGATCTGTGCAAAGAGCGCATCCGATGGCACGCGATCACCTGAGTATTCGGCTGCTCCCGTCGTCTTGGCGCGAGCATCGACGCGGGGTTCTGAACGTCCGACAGCGGTCATTGCTTGTAACTCCGAACGACGACCGCAGCGCTACGAACGGCATCGATGATTGGGTAGTAGCCAGTACACCGACACAGGTTTCCCGACAGCGCGAGGCGTATCTGGTCGTCGTCTGGGTCGTCGACCTCGTCCAGCAGTCGTGCGCCAGACACCAGGAAACCCGGAATGCAGAAGCCGCACTGCACGGCGAAGTCATCGACGAACGCTTGTTGGATGGGATGGTCGAGGCCCTCGACGGTGGTGACCGTGCGTCGATCTGCCTGCGCCGCGGTCACGAGACAGCTCATGACCGCCGCGCCGTCGAGTTGCATGGTGCACGCCCCGCATTCACCCTCTGCGCAGCCCTCTTTCATCCCTGTTGCGCCTGCTTCGTCGCGAACCCAATCGAGGAGCGACCGCGTGGCCCCCGAACCAGAAACGCGTGTGCCGTTCAATACGACTGCGATCTCTGACGTATCGTCGACGTCGCCCGCAGTCGGCGCAGTTCTCAAGAGCTGCTCATCGTCGCTGAGCGTGGGCGGATCCGTTGGCCACGTCGATGCCTGAGATGCGCTGGCGAGCGCAGCGAGCGCTCGACGCAGAAGTACGTCAATGCCGTCACTGCGATACTGGGCCGTCGCTCTTCCGTCGGTGATCGGTGACACTGCACCCGAAGCGTTGGCAGCGGCTGTTGCGATCGACTCGTCGTCCAACGTGCGTCCGACCAGCGATTGGCTGAACTCGTCGACCAGAACGACCCTTGCGGCAACGCTCCCCATGGCCAACCGAGCAGCGGATACGACACCCTCGTCTGTGAGGTCGATCACGATGCCTGCATGGACCACGCTGATCGCCTGCGCCCGGCGAAGGCCGAGCTTGACCCATATCCCTCGTTGGGTCGGCGTCAGTTTCGGGACATGTATCGACGTGATGAGTTCGCCCGGGTGCAGCACGGTTTCTCGGAAGCCGGTGAAGAAGTCCGCGACACCGACGACGCGCGTCTCGGTCTCACCATCGAGTAGTCGCTTCAGTTCCACCGAGGCGCCAAGCGCCATCAGCGCCGAGATCGTGTCGTTGGCAGGGCTTGCCGTTGCAAGGTTGCCTGCGAGCGTCGCGCGGTTTCGCAGCTGTGGGGATCCCACCTCGAGGCAGGCCTGTGCGAGTGGGAGGGCGGTGGCACGCACGTCATGGTGGCGAACGACTTGATTGTGCGTGACCCCACCGGCGAGCGCCCAGTGAGTCGTTGCATCGGTGATCGTGCGGAATCCCTCGATGGTCGTCATGTCGACAAGCGTGACCGGGTCGCCGGGTCCACCTCGCTGAAGATCGAGAAGGAGATCTGTGCCTCCGGCGATCGGTCGTGCGCCGTGATTGGACGCGAGTAGATCAAGGGCGTCGTCGATCGTTGTGGGACGTGCAACGCGATCGATTGGACGACCAGAACGCTGTACATCGTGCACCGAGAAGGCTGATGTCACGTGGGGGCTTCTTTCGACATGGCCACAGCCTTGTGCACAAGTGCGTCGTCGGCAATGACCCCTGGTTCTTGTATGAGAAAGGAAGCTGACTCGGGGACCGAACCAGCGTGTAGAGCTTCTTTACGTTCGATCGATGCCAGTGAAGAGCAGAGCGACGCGCTCCCGCGTCTTGGGCGGAGATGTCAGCAGTCCGGCCAGACCTGCCGCGCCCGTGGAACAAACGTCGATCGCCGTATGGCTGTGGGCCAAGTTGTAGGCCTCACGAATGACGCGCTCTGGCGCCACGATCGGCTCGCCCCCAGAAGCGAACGTGCATCGCAACAGGGGTAGCCAGTCGTACGTCATGTCATCGAGGATGCCCGTGGCGAAACTGTGCGGGTCGTCCCAGGGCCACATGTACTCGTCTGGATTCGCTTCGGCATGTGCGAAGTCGAAGTCGGGCTCGAGTCGATCCCACGCGCGTCTCAGCGGAGCGCACCCTTTGGCCTGAACAGGGTGCAATCGCGCGCTGGGTATTGCCATGGACACCGAGGTGGCGAGCGCTCCCCCACCAACCTGGATGTACAGCGCATCGATATCATCGAGCTGGTCGGCCAGCTCCCACCCCAACGTGCGGCCTCCGTCGAACGTTGTTGGTGTATCGGTTCCCTGAACGCTGAATGCGCGCGCTCCGCCCTGGACCGCTTCACGGAATCGAAGGTACGCGGGGTCGCCTGCCTCGCCCTCTCGTCGTTCGGTATGGGTGACAGCCGCCCCCAGTTCGGTCAGACGAGCCACCACGGTTGCGTCGGCCCAGGTCGGGACGTACACATCAAGAGGACGATCCATCGCCGCAGCGATCACTCCTGCGCCCATCGCTGCATTTCCGCAGCTCGCGATCGCGAGGCGCTCGGAGAACGGAGCGCCGAGCGCCTCATCGACAAGCATCTGTATGGCCACGCCCATCAGGTGCCGCGCCTTGTGCGAACCGCCGACGTTGTCTGGTTCAGCCTTGATCCACAGGTCGACGTCGAGACGCGCAGCTTCGGCCAACGCTCTAGCTTCGACAACGGGAGTCTGCACAAATCCATGTCCCTCGACGCTGCCCACAGCTGCATCCAGTGTGCTGACGATGTCGACCCACTGTTCGTCACTCATGAAGCCATCACGCACAGCCCGATAGCTATCGAGACGGTCGCGATACCGCAGGAACGGGTTCAGTTCGGTCGACACCAAAGGCTCGATCAGCCGTGACTTGCGCCGGTTGCGTCGTTGAACGAGTCGATCATCGTGTCCCATTTGTCTGCGAGTCCACGAAGACCAGCCCACCATTCCTGGCTGCGTCGTACTTCGAAGTCCGGAATGTCTATCCCCTGCTGCTCGACCCAGGTGAAATATCCCAGATTGAAGACACGGTTGCGTTCGATCTCACCCATCTCGAGGTACTCCGTCGGCAGTCCAACCATGTGATTCTCATACACCTCGTTCGCGTCACGCTCGTCGAATCCCCCGGCGTAATGCGTCGACATGATTCGTTCGCGGTCGGAGTTGTAGAGGTCGCTACCGTCGGTCGCAACGGACATGACAACATCGTCTGCACCGAGGTTCATCACCTTTGCAGTGGTGATCGCTGCAAGGGTGTTGCAGATCGAGGAATAGCCGAAGTCGACGAGCATGTCCACGAGCACCGGGTCGAGGCCACGTTCTGTGAGCACCCGTTTGCCGGCGGGAGTGTTGAACATGATGTCGAGGCGATTCGTCGAATCATCGCTCACACCGACGACGAGGTCGGTGTTGGTCACGTTGTGGATCAGCGGAACGTGTTTGTCGCCGATGCCTTGGATGTTGTGATCACCAAAGCCGTTGTAGAGAAGTGTCGGACACTCGAGCGCCTCGACGGCCACGATCTTGGATCCGTGGTTGTCCTTCAGGTAGTCGCCTGCACCGAGCGTTCCAGCTGAACCTGACGCAGACACATAGGCCGCCAGATTTCCGCCGGTGTTCGCCGTGACATGCTTGAACACCGCTTCGAGCGAAGGGCCCGTGACCGCATAGTGGCCGACGTGATTCGAAAACTCGCTGAACTGATTGAGGATGACATTGGTCGGGTCCAAGGACAGTTCGTTGCAGGCGTCGTAGATCTCCTTGACGTTGCTCTCGGTGCCAAATGTCTTGATCACGTCTTCGTCTGGATTGGTCGTCCAACGTTCGAGCCATTCGAATCGCTCCCGGCTCATCCCCTCGGGGAGGATCGCCACACCTCGAACGTCCATGATCTTGCTGATCGCGATGCCACCTCGGGCGTAGTTGCCGGTGCTTGGCCAGATGGCCCGATTCTGGGTGGGGTCGAATCGCCCGGTCACGAGGCGGGCGACGAGACAGCTGTATGCCGCAAGCACCTTGTGCGCTCGAATCATGGGAAAGCGGTTCCCGAATGCGAGGACGATGCGTGCGTCCACACCGGTCATTTCGCTCGGCAGCTCGATGTGTGTTGGGACATCGACGAAACCGGGAAAGTTGTCGCCGGGGGCATCGGCGTGTTCGTTGTACCAGTGCACACGAAACAAGTTCCGGGCATCTGGGGCGTCCTTTTCAACAGTGGCCAGCGCATCGACGATTGGGCTCGGGATAGTCGACGGATCTCGAAGCTGGGCAAAGGTAGGTAGCACGATGTTGCGCTCACGAAACCGCGAGATTGCGTTGTCGTACGCAGTTTGTCCATCGGGTGCGAACTCGCCGAAGACGGCAAGTCCCGAATCAGTCTCGCTCGCTGTGGTCATCGTTGTTCGTTCCAGTCTGCTTCGTCGGGATCTTGCCCGAGGTGGTGTCCGGGGCAAGCCCCGATGTCGGTTCGGGGTCAGGGCGCTTCGAGCTTGGCGAAGAGGCGTTGGGCAGCTTCTGCGGCCTTTGCCCTGATTTCATCAGCGTCAACGGTTGTCACTACACCATCGTCGAGTAGGACCGCGCCGTCGATTTCGACTCGATGAGGTCTGACCCCGGTTGTGTACGCGAGGCGCCACGGATCCATCGACTCATAGTTCCAGGTGACAACGTCCTGCCGTGCGTCGGGGAACAGATCCCACCCGTTCTCGAGCCAGCTCCAGATCACATCTGGCGTCGTCGTGACGTCGGCCTCACGTGCTCGAACGAAAGAGACGCGGAACTCGTCGAGCATGTCTGCGCCGATCCCGTCCGTGCCGAGAGCGATCCGGTTCCCGAACCGCGTGGGACGCGCGTAACCGACGGCATTGTTCATGTTGGATCGGGCGTTGTGGACCATCGTGCCGCGTAGCCGATGATCGTCCGGGAGGTGGACTCCGTGAATGAGAAGCCAGTCGTCTGTCGTGTGACCACGGAGCATCTCCCACGTGTCGTTCGGACCTTCGGCCACGTGGACGTGGACGCCAACACCATGGCGACGAGCGAGCTCAGCTGCGGCCGCGATCGTGTCGGCCTCGCAGGTGAAGGCAGCGTGAAGGCCAACCATTCCCCGTCCGCCCGACGAGAGAAACCGATCGTTTTCGGCAAGGCCACGAGAGGCGCCGTCCGCGCCATGGCGGTCGGTCACCCCGTATGCACAGTTGACGCGCACCCCGACTTCAGCGCATGCGTCCGCAATCACTGACAACGAACCCTCGATTGCACGGGGAGACTCGTGATGATCGATGATCGCAGTGCACCCATTCTCGAGTGCGGTCAGTGCCGTGAGCTTTGCTGACCATTCGATGATGTCGAGATCCAGGGCGACGTCGAGTCGCCACCACACCAGTTCGAGAATCTCGAGAAACTCCCTCGGTGTGCGTGGCGGAGCAGGCATGCCGCGAGCGAGCGCAGAGTAGATGTGGTTGTGCGCACAAACGAGTCCAGCGGTCTGGTTGGCTGCTAGGTCGTCCATCCTCACCGCCCCACTTTACAAAACGTAAAGCACTTGCGTGAATTGGAGTCTCTGAAGCGAGGCCGAAACGTTCCTCAACATGTACGTGAAGCGTTTCGATCGATCGAAATTCGGGCATGCTCCAATAGTCAGAAAGGACACCACATGGCCCACTACGTCACGACCGTCCGCAGCGAGATGAGCGCAGAAGACGCCTTCGCCTACATGGCTGATCTCGAGAACTTCGCAGAGTGGGATCCAGGGGTCAGCTCGGCGGTTCAGGTCGCCGGAGACGGGCCGGGCCTCGGCGCCGCCTACGAGGTCAAGGCGAGCGGAGCCGAGCTCCGATACGAGATCATCGAGTTCGAAGCGCCGAACAAATTGGTGGCCGAAGCCAACACCACCTTCTTCCGCAGCTACGACATCATCGAAGTCAGCGAGCGATCCGACGGCTGTGACGTCACCTACGATGCGACGCTCGAACTCAATGGAATCTTGGGTATCGCAGATTTCGGCTTGCGACTCTTCTTCGACAAGATCGGGGACAAAGCCGCAGCCGGAATGGTCAAGGTCCTCGACGGCACAAAGATTCGTTGATGGCGAGACTTGCACCGGGCGTCTTCGGGTTGGCGCTGTTCGCGTTCTGGATCTGGGCCGTCCTCGATGTGATCGCCACCGACCGAACGCTCGTCAGGAACCTCAACAAGATCGTCTGGTTGTTGCTTGTGGTGTTCATCCCGACCATTGGAGCCGCAGCGTGGGTTGCGCTCGGGCGTCCACTGAACGCTGGTTTCAGTCCAGGAGCGACTACAGCTCCACCTCAGGGTCGCCAGCGAAAAGCGGCACCTCGTGGCCCAGAGGACTCCGAGCGCTGGAGCGCGATGACCAAACCGAGCTCGTCGGGGGCACCCGACGGTTTCGAAACGACAGCCGCCAAAGAGCGACGCTTGCGCGACCAAGAGGCCGAGGCGAATCGCAATCCACAGCTCGATGACGAGACCGAGAGCGACCCTCCCGCATAGGGTTCGCTGTGGACGACCATGGCCGATCCCCAGTTCGAACTCGGCCTCGACCTGACGGCAACGCACGACGTCTTCTGTCGCAGCATCACGCAACTCGAAGACGCCGGTCATCGCTCGAGCAATATGATCAGGGCCTGAGGAGCAATGTGTCCAAACCCGAGGTCGATGGAGGCGGGCCAGATCGCAGCGGCCTGAACCGCTGGTCGAATTGGTCGGGGAATGTCTCGTTTCGACCTGCGCAAATTTCCTCTCCCCGTTCCGTCGAGGAGCTCGTCGAGCTCGTCCGCAGTGCACCAGGACGAGTTCGACCCGTCGGGAGTGGCCACTCGTTCACTGCACTCGCTGCGACGGAGGGAACACTGGTCTCGCTTCACGAGATCGAGGGCGACATCTTGTCGATCGACTCCAATGCCAGCCGCGCCCGCCTCAACGCCGGTGCTTCGCTCCACCAATTGTCGATGGCGCTGGAACACCATGGCCTCGGCTTCAAGAACCTCGGTGACATCGACGTGCAGTCCTTGGCTGGAGCCACAGCGACTGCCACCCACGGGACGGGCATGGGCTTTCCATGCCTCTCTGCCGAGATCGAAGAAGCAACACTCGTGACCGCCTCTGGGGAGCTGTTGTCGATCGGCCCGGGCGCCAATAGCGAGCTCCTTCATGCTGTTCAGGTTTCGCTGGGTGCACTTGGCATTGTCGTGGATGCAACGGTGTCGGTGCGACCGGCGTACAAACTCCACCGGACGACCGCCGTTCGGCCCCTGTCCGACACGCTTGTCGACGCGATGGACCTGTGGGAAGCGCATCGAAACTACGAGTTCTTCACGCTCCCGTTCTGCGACTATGCGTTCAACGTGACACACGACGAAACGACCGAGGCGGATCGACGCGTCGGGAAAGGCGATGACGAGGCGAGCCTTCGGGACCTCCGACGCCTGCGGACATTGCTCTCGTGGTCCAGCCCACTGCGGCGACTCATCTTGAATCAGGTCGCGAAACGCACAGCAACCGAAGATGTGGTCGGAACCAGTTGGCGACTACTGGCGAACGAACGCAACACTATTTTCAACGAGATGGAATATCACATTCCGGTCGACCAGGGGCTCGATGCACTCGCCGAAGTCGTGCACGCCATCGACAGCCTGCGAGATGTCTATTTCCCGGTCGAGTGTCGGAGAACCGCAGCCGATGAATCTTGGCTCAGCCCCTTCCATGGAGGTGAGCGAATCTCGATCGCCGTCCATGCGGGAAGGGGCGACGACGTCCGATGGTTGTTCGACACGATCGAACCGATCATGCGGCGGCGTGGAGGACGCCCTCACTGGGGCAAACTTCACTCGTTGTCGGCCCCCGACTTGCGCGACCTCTATCCGGAGTTCGATCGCTTCTCCCGCGTGCGACGAGAACTCGATCCACATGGCGTCTTCCTCAACCCACACACCGCAACACTCTGGGGTGAGGCGCTCGATGCCTGACAAGACCACTCCAGCCGAGGACACCACGTCGAAGTCGTACTTCGCGTCCATCGAGCGCGCGCTGCACACTGCTGGCTATTCCCAGCCGGTGCTGGTCATCGATCGTGAACGCCTCGACCTGAATCTCTCGTTGCTGAAGGAAACGCTTGCGCCTGGCATCAACGTACGCGTTGTGAGCAAATCGCTGCCGTGTCACGACTTGCTGCATCGTGTGCTCGAGAAGCTCGGTACCAACCGCGTGATGACGTTCAATCGTTCGATGCTCGAATCGATCGCTGACGCGATGCCAACGGTCGATCAACTCCTTGGAAAGCCGCTACCAGTCGCCGCCGCACGAGCGTTCTACGCCGATCTGAAGCCAGCGACCATGCCAGCCGTTACATGGTTGATCGATACGAACGAGCGGCTCGGGCAGTACGAGGCCCTCGCCAACGAACTGAACGTCGTCATGCGGGTTTCTCTCGAGATCGACGTCGGGTTGCACCGCGGCGGATTCCTTCCCGACGATCGGCTGTCGGAAGCGCTCGGCACGATCGACCAGAGCGACCACCTGCAATTCGATGGCTTCATGGGGTACGAGGCGCATCTGGCAAAAGTCCCAGCCGCTGCTGGTCTCCGCGCTCGCGCCACCGAACGCGCCGTGCAGGTGTATCGCACGGCCGTATCGATGGCTGGCGAGGTGTTCTCACCCGACGTGATGAACACCGTGACTCGTAACAGCGGTGGCAGTCTGACCTATCGGCTGCACACGAGTGACGACGTCGTCAATGAGGTCTCGATCGGCACCGCGTTGCTGAAAGGCACCGACTTCGACACCGACCTCTTGGAACGCTTCCTGCCGGCAGTGTTCATCGCGACACCCGCGCTCAAAGTGCTCGACGAAACGCTGATCCCTGGTCTCGAGTTCATCGACCGGACAACTCGGCGAGTGTTTCCCAACATGAACAAGACGATCTTCATCCATGGCGGGCACTGGCTCGCCGAACCGGTCCACCCACCGGGACTTTCGTTGCATCGACTCTATGGACGGTCGAGCAATCAAGAGATGCTGAACATCGATGCCAAAGCAACGATCAGTCCGGATGATCTTGTGTTTTTTCGCCCAACTCAGACCGAAGCAGTGCTCCTGCAGTTCGGCGACATCGCCGTGTATGAGGCCGGCAGTATTGTCGAGACCTGGCCTGTCTACCCCGCATCTGCGTAGGGTGACTCGAGCATCGTCCTCGGCTAGGCAGCCAGACGCGAGCCCACGCGATGGCCTGTGCTGAACACCGCCTGAAGCAGATAGCCGCCGGTCGGTGCCTCCCAATCGAGCATTTCCCCTACGACGTATGTGCCCGGAATCGCCACCAGCTGCAGCTCGGCGTCGACCTCGGACCACCTCACTCCCCCAGCTGAGGAGATGGCTCGATCGATCGGTGCCATCTCGTGAACGGCGACCATCGCACCTTTCATGAGCTCACCCAGCTCGTCTGGATCGGTGGGGAGCTGATTGCCCGTCACTTCACGTAGGAGAGAAATCCCAGCCGAACTCAGGCCACAGCGATCGAGCCACGTCGAGATCGACCGCTTCGTCCTTCGTCGCTCGACGAGGCGACGCACAACATCACCGATGTCGAGATCGGGGAACAGGTCGATCTTCATCTCTGCGTACCCATCAGCATCGATCTGTTCGCGAATTCGCTGCGAATGGGCATAGATCGGCCCGCCCTCCAACCCGAACGACGTGATCACCGGATCTCCTCGAACCGCAAGACCATCGACGACGACCGCAGCATTCTTCATCGGCGCACCAGCAAATCGTTCGACCATCACCGGAGACCAATCCACACGCACCCCACAGTTCGCAGCCCGCAACGAGGTCACGGTCACGCCGCGGGAGCGCAGAAGGTCTACCCAGGAACCGTCGGAGCCGACGCCAGGCCAACTCGACCCACCGAGCGCCAAGACGCACGCGTCACATTCGACAGAGTGCTCGATGCCGTCCAGTTCGCTGACAAATCGTAAGGCGGGTCGCTCGGTGCCCACCGACCATCCGGACCAACGCTGGCCGAGCTCGAAGCGGACTCCCAGACCGTCGAGCCGACGGAGCCACGCCCGGAGGAGCGGCACTGCGCGGAACGACGCAGGGAACACGCGTCCACTCGAACCCACAAAGGTCGGCTCGCCGAGCCCGTCCGACCAGGTTCGAAGATCGTCGGGGGTGAACCCACCAATCGAAGGTTCGAGATACGGACGGGCGGAGCCATAGCGGTCGAGAAAACTGTCGAGTGGCTCAGAATGAGTGAGGTTCAGCCCGCCGCGACCTGCGAGAACCAGTTTGCGTCCCGGAGACCTTCGCTGATCGAAGATGGCTACGTCATGGCCGGCCGTTGCAGCCTGTTCTGCTGCCATGAGCCCACCAGGACCGGCACCGATGATCACGACCCGCATCGCCGCAGGCTAGGCGCTGGCCGCCCTCATCATCTCCTCAGGACTGATCGCGAAATCGATGTACTGCCAGCGCTGCAATGAGCCCGAGACAAACGCCCGCCAGATTCGCCAGCACATCACCTGCGCTGAAGTTGCGGTTCGATTCGGTGAGCTGGCGAAACTCGTCAGCAACACCAATCAAGATCACTGCCAAACCCGCACCGACGAGATGTGTCCGTTTCTGGGCAAGCAAGCCAAGTGCCAGCGCAATGGTCCCGTAGAGGGCAAAATGTCCCACTTTGTCGCCGTACGGAAGGGCGACGAGCAACGCACGGATGGGGCCGAACGACCGTCCACCGAACGCCGTTCCCCAGATGAGCAGCGTCGAGGCGCCAACGAGCCATGAACTGACGACACGCTGGTTGTTGAGGCTCTGCACCATGACCACTTCTTCGGAATACGAAGACCACTTCTCGAGGACAAATTATGCCTCGTCGAACCAGGTGCACATTCTCCCTCAGCTGACCCGGGCGATCTAACGTCTCGCTCGAAGACCAGACGTTGATGAAGGAGAACCACCGATGGCGAAGATCCCCAAAGATGATCCACGTGCCAACTACAAGTCGAGTGACGAGGTGGTGGATCGAGACGGTTTGGCCGAGTTTCTCGCTGACAAACATCAATGGATGCTCGCGACGACTCGATCCGATGGCCGACCACAGATGAGCTTGGTCACTGGTGGCATGACACCGGACGGGATCTTGGCCATATCGACGTACCCCTCACGCGCGAAGGCAAAGAATGTGCGCCGTAATCCGTTGGTGTCGGTCGCGGTGATGGGCGAACAGTTCAACAGCGCCTGGGTGCAGGTCGACGGAGTCGCCGAGGTCATCGACGTGCCCGACGCTGCCGATGCGTTCGTCGAGTATTACCGGTCGATTTCCGGCGAACATCCGGACTGGAATGAGTACCGCACGGCCATGGCCGACCAGGGCAAATGTATGGTCATGATTCGTCCGACCCGGTGGGGTCCAGTTAGTAAGGGCGGGTTCCCCCCTGAGCTCTTCGAGGACGACTGACCCAACGCCGTCACCCGTCGAGTTGGTGGAGCTGGACGGGCGCGACTACACAATTGGAGGTTTCTTTAACATTTTGTAAACACACACGATCGGCGATGTCGAAGCTGGTTAGCGTGCCGAGATGCATCCGGGGTTACAAGTGGCAGACGCAGGCGCAGACGTCGCAGTCGAGTTCTTGATCGAACCGTTTGTCGAGGGTGTTCCTGGTAGTCATGTCGACGCAGCACTCACTGCCTTCGCCTCACGCAACCTTCCCGTCGACCTCGGACCGTTCTCCTCGGTTTCATCCGGGTCGCTCGAAGCGATCGGTGAAGCAATTGGCGCAATGGTTGTCGACGCCATGCGATCGGGCGCGACGAATATCAACCTTTCGGTCGCACTCGATGCAGACCGGCTGGGAGCCGCGACGCTGCACGATGCGCTCGAGGGAATGATGCGTGCTGCCCAGCGTGACCTCGGCACCGATGCATCGACCTGGTCTCGGGCCGACAAACAGCGAGTCGTTCGCATGCTCGACGAACGGGGCGCTTTCCTTCTCCGTGGAGCCGTGGACGACATCGCTGTAGCGATGGGCGTGAGCCGAATCACGATCTACAACTACTTGAACGCAATCAGCTCCCGCAACGATGCCATGTCGAATGGTGACGTCGAATGAAGCGCGTGACCGGCGCCATCGTCCCGCTCGGCGCAGCCATCACTGCGTTCCTCTTTGGTGCGATCATGATTCTGGCGTTGGGGGCAAGCCCGCTCGACGGGCTGGCGGCCATGCTCGACGGGGCATTCGGGACCGGCGATCGAATCGCCGCAACTGCGGTTCGCGCAACGCCACTCCTACTGGTCGGCGTCGGCATCACCATTGCGTTCCGAGCAAATGTGATCAATATCGGTGGTGAAGGACAGATCATCGCAGGCGCACTCCTCTCCACAGCAGTTGCCCTTGCGATCCCTGATACCCCGAAGATTCTTCTGATACCGATGGTCATTCTGGCTGGTCTCGTCGGTGGTGGTATCTGGGGAGCGATTCCCGGCGTCTTGAAGGCCTACGCCTCGGTCAACGA
>CAJQNJ010000116.1 GCA_905479685.1 uncultured Acidimicrobiales bacterium | reverse complement strand
CAGTGACCCCGCCAGTGACGAGGTCTGACCCCCGCCAGTGACCCCGCCAGTGAGGTCTGACCCCCGCCAGTGACCCCGCCAGTGAGGTCTGACCCCTCGCGACCCCTAGCGATGCCTACACACGACCCGAAGACGCTGCCGGCTGTGGGCACTGAGCTCGCCCGATCACGACGCTGCGAATTGTTCTCCATGGGTCCAGCGTCCGAGCCACTGTCGCCACTCGGGCAGGACTTCGGTGCGGTTCAGGTAGAACGTGTCGTTGGAGGGGACATGAGGAGCGTTCTTGAGCGACCAACCCAACTCCTCGATGGTCCGATTGCTCTTTGCGCTGTTGTGCTCTGCACACATGAGCACAACGTTGTGCCAATCGTGTTGACCCCCGCGCGAGCGGGGCAGGAGATGGTCCATGGTCCCGCCCTTCCGATCGCAATCGGACTTTTGGCACACCCCGCCGTCCCGATGAGCAAGACCCCGCCGGGTAATTGGGGCGTTGCCCCTCCGGAAGGGCACTACGACCATGTCTCGGAGGCGGACGACCGCAGGAAAAGGGAACTCGTCACCGCCGCTCGTGTGCAACTTGCGATTGGCGAGTGACTCGATCAGATCGGCACGCTCGGCCAGTTGTAGGCAGATCGCTCGCTGCCAGCTGATCACCCGGAGCGGCTCATAGGAAGCATTCAGCAACAAGACCGACATGCACACGTACCGTAGCGAATTCCTGGACCTTCAGGTGGCGGTTCGGCTCTAGCTTCCGAGGAACGCAGCCAGTGCTGCTTCGACAACGTCGCCCCCGACGCCACAGGCCTCTGCCGCAGCGATGACGGGTTCGACTGCTGCTGGTGCGGCCGAGACGATGCCAAGAGCGATCAGCTCATCGTCGGTGACCTGTGTGCCGAGTGTTTCGATGACGCAATTGGCGACATTCGGTGCAAGGTCCTGGCCGATCATCAGGTCGAACAATGTTCCACCGATGAGCGAGTCCGGTCGAGCATCACCAAATGTCGACGGATCGATCGGCGGTCCTTCATCGACCGGAGCGGTTGTTGTCGTGGTGGTTGTTGTTGGCAGCGGCACGGCTGCGTAGGCAACTTCGCTCGAAGCGCCGATCGACGTGTCGGCTGTGTTGTACACGACGAATGCGCCGGCGAGCAGGACGACGGCTGAGACGAATGCGACGAGGGCCTGGGTGCCACGAGGTGGTGATGCCAATCGCACGGCGCCGAACGGAGCAGGTTCCAAATCGCTGGTTCCCAGCCATCCGCGTTGGTCGACCCAGACCGATAGTGGCGGCATCACGACCAGTGCGGACAACAGGGCGATCGCGACGTTCAAGGTGACGATGATGCCGAAGTCGCGCAGCAGGGGGAGTGCTGAAAGCACCAGCACGGCGAATCCGCCGATTGTGGTCATGGCAGAGGTGAAGAAGGCCCGGCCGGTTCGGCGGGCTGCGTGTTGGCTTGCCTCCAGCGGTGCCATTCCACGCTCTCGTTCTTCGAGATACCGGGCGAGGATCAGTACGGAGAACTCGGCACACGTAGCAACAACGAGCGGACCGCTCACCGTTGTGAGCGGGCTCAGTTCGATGCCCGACAGCCCGACGACCAGTGAGGAGATTCCCACCGCCAACAACACGGGAACCAGTGCTAGTAGTGCTCGTGGAAGGCTGAGGAACCGCAGGGTGAAGAAGATGCCGACCACGATGAGGGCCAAGTACGTCAGCGTCGATCGATTTGCCGACAGGTTCTCGAGAAGGCCGATCCCGACGGTGGCCAAGCCGGCTGGCGTGGCACTCACCGGATCCTGACCGGAGGGCAGGTCGGTCAACACGACACTCTCGACGGGGATGTTGAGGTTGGCGATCCTGGCGTCGAGGTCGGCCTTGAGTTCATCGACGATCACCGCCCGTTCTTCGAGGCTTGCGGGGGCGATGCGAAGGTTCACCTGGGTGGCTGTGAGATCGGGGCGTTCCAGCACTCGGGCGATGTCGGGTGGAAAGACATCCGATGCAGCCACGATGTCATCGCTGGTTGGTGGAATGACGGTTGCGCCATCGATCATGATGATCTTGGCCATGGTGTTGACGAGGCTCGAGCTCGAGACCACCGCACCGTCGGCACGCGACTCGGCGGCAACGGTGAAGTCGTGGATGAGTGAGACGACTGCTTGGTCGTGCACGTTGTTGGCCTCGACGAGCACGCCGAGGGTCGTTGCGAAGCCTGTCTCGTCCTCGAGCTTGTCGAGGTCGGCGACGGCGTCGCTGCCTTGATCGATCCATCGGATCGGGTCGGATTGGATCGTTGCGCTGCCCTCGGCGAACACGCCGCCAATGAACAGGGCCGCCGCGATTGCGATGAGGAAGGGGCCGACGGCGGTGGGGAGGCTGCCAAGCTTGACCACGAGTCGTTCGACGAATGACTGGCCTCGTTTCTCGGTGGGAACCGTCCACTCCCTGATGCCGAGAACGGCTGTGGTGATGACGACGCCGGTGACCAGCAACGCGGCAACACCAATCGAGAGCAACACACCGAAGTCTTGGATCATCGGGACCTTGGAGATCTGGAGTGCGAGGAAGGCAAGAATCGCAGCGATCGTCGCCACGATGAGTGCAGGCGCAATGTTGGCCAGCGTCTCGGCCATTGGATGTTCGTCTCGGTCGAGGACAACTTCTTCCTCGACCCGGTTGTGGATCTGTATGGCGAAGTCGATGCCGAGTCCGATCAGGATTGGCAGTCCGGAGATCGTCACGAGCGAGAGATCGATTCCCACGAGTCCAACGATCGAGAACCCCCACAGCACGCCGACGATCACGGCCAACAGGGGGAGCAGTCGCCAGCGCACTTGGAACATGAGACCCAGCACCACGGCCATCACGGCGAGGGCGGCTGCTCCGAGGGTCAACATGCCGCCCTTCAGGTAGTCGTTGATCTCCTTCAGGTAGACGGGCGAGCCTGTCACGGTGAGATCGAAGCCTTCGAAGGATGCTGTGTCGAGAATCTTCAACACGGATTCGGTCGACGCCGACTGTTCATCGAGCGACGCGTTGCCGTCGAGGATGATGCCACCCACCGATGTTTGTTGGTTGGGGAAGGTGGAGGCGAGCGAGAGCCGAATGGCTCGTTCGGGGTCCGATGGTGCGACCGGAGCACCGTCGACCAGTTCGAAGTTGTCGTTGCCGAAGATCAGCAGGTCGTTGTAGGTCGGGTTTCCGATGATCTGTTCTCCCGCTGTTCCGAGGCGGGCGAGAGCGATGCCGATGTCAGCTGTTCGGGCATCGGCGCCCTCTGGGTCGCGCGATAGGGCGGAGATCAGTGCGTCCGACCCGATGCCTCCGGAGAGCAGATTGTGGCTGAAGGTCACTGAGGTCAGGGGGGTGACGACCGAGTAGACACCCTCGACTTCGGCGAATTCGGCATTGAGCCGCTCGAACTCGGCGAGATTGGCGCCTTCGAACAGGTCGGAGACGTCGACTGCCGCGCCGTCCTCGGCCGTGAAGAGCAAGATCACGGTTTCGCCGCCGAAATCGTTCTGGAACTCGACGTTGTCGAGAGCGATCTGTGAGTCGGGGTTCAGATAACTGTCCTGACCCGTTGCAAACTCCAGCTGCCGCAAGCCGAGAAGAAGTACGGCTGTTATGACAACAACAGCAAGGAGTACCAGCGTCCAGTATTTGCCGAGGAAGATGCCAGTACCGCGCCAGAAGGTTTCCACTATTCCCCCAAAGATCCTGTCTCGACGCGCCAAATGCGTCGCCCCACACTGTCCAGTGTCTGGAGGATCGTATAGGGCCGAGGGTCCCATAGCCGCTCCACCCAGCCATGGCGCATAGGCTCACTTGTGCCCAAAACGAAGTCGAAACCCCTGTCTTTTGGGATTCGTGCGCTGCTCTTCGCGAACTTCGGGCACACCATGGCCTACTTGGCCGTCATCACCTTTGTCGGCGACCAAATTTTCGGCATCACCGGCCGCCCACTCGACCTGGGTCTGCTGGGCGTAGCCCTGTTCTTGCCGGTGGTTCTGTTGTCACCGATCGGTGGCACGATCGCCGACAGGTTCGATCGCCGCTTCGTGTACGGCGTTCCCGTTGTCGTCCAAATCGCTGTGTGTCTTGGCCTGGTCGCATTTGTTCGGACCGACCCGACACAGGTCTGGCCGTTCTTCGCGTTCGCGTCGCTCTATGGGGCGGCACGGTCATTTGCGTCGCCAGCGAGCCGGTCGTTGCCGATCGACCTCGCCGAACCAGAGCAGCTCGACCGCATCATTGCGCTGAAGGGTCTCGCGATTCAGATGGGAGTCGTTGTCGGCCCCGTGGCCGGTGGCTTCCTCGCCGCCACTGCAGCAGAGCTGCCATACCTCTTCAGCGCGATTGTCCTCGTCGTCGTATTGGTTCTCCTGGTCTTCGTCCCGAAGCCACAGATCGAGCGTCTCGAGTCAGCGCCGGGTGCCCGCCAGGCGTTCACCGATGCAGTCGCGGGTCTGCGTTACGTGCGCAACAACGAGATCGTGCGTGCGGCGATCGGCCTGGACTTGTTTGCCGTGTTGCTCGGCGGGGCAACGGCCCTCCTTCCAGCGATCGCCGACGAACGCCTCGGGGTGGGTGAGGTCGGGCTCGGTTGGTTGCGCGCAGCCGACGGCATCGGCGCAGCGAGTGTGAGCATCGTGCTGGCCTTCGTCACCTTTCGTCGAAATGTGGGAAAGGTGCTCTTGTTTGCTGTTGCCGTGTTCGGCCTTGCGACGATTTCGCTCGGGCTCACGACCAACTACGGCGTCGCCTTTGCCTCGATCTTCGTGCTGTCTGCCGCCGATGCCATCAGCGTCTACATTCGGTCGAGCATCGTGCCGCTTGCAACTCCCGAGAACATGCGAGGTCGCGTGATCTCTCTCGAGAACGTCTTCATTGGCGGCTCGAACGAGCTCGGGTCTCTCGAATCGGGTGTCGCTGCCCAGCTGATCGGTCTTGTCGGAGCCATCGTGACCGGGGGAGTGGGGACGCTGGCCATCGTGGCCATCTGGTGGTGGAAGTTTCCGGCGCTCCGAGATGTGGACAAATTCATCGATGTGCGAGTCGATACAGCGACCGAGAGCGGGGGCTAGCGTGGTCGTTCGGCAGACACTGCCGCCCGGGTGGCGAAACTGGCAGACGCGGGGGGCTTAAACCCCCCTGA
>CAJQNJ010000115.1 GCA_905479685.1 uncultured Acidimicrobiales bacterium | reverse complement strand
GATCTTGTGATGTGGCATCTGAGGTTGAACTTACGCCGACCTCCGGCCGTCCGAGAGGTTCTGCGCTGGAGTCTTCGCCAACCTACTCACGTCGGTCAAGGGGGGAGGCGACAGCAGCATGGTCGCTCACAGGACCTTCGTGCCTGGTGGAAAGCAGGACGATGAACGCTTCACGATGACGTCGACGAAGCGGGACAACCCATTGCGACGCGTGCTTTCCGCTGGACTCCACGCTGGGAACCACACTCGCCATGGTTGGCAACACGGCTGATGCAACCGAACATGTTGAAGCGCGGCTCGACTTCGCTGAAGACTCCGGCACGTGCTGGTGGGATGCTGAATTCAATCGCGTGCTCGGCGAGCTCCATTGAGCACACGATTCGACCAACATCAGTCGCGCAGAAGGCAGCCTGCAACGAGAGTTCGAGGAAGCAGTCGAACAGCTCAGTACTGGGTGCAAGCTCTATCAAGGCGACGCAGCCAAGACCGACCCCAGGATTGCACGAGCGTTGCTCGAAGAACTCGGAAGCGACTGACATCCTCGCTCGACGGTCGGGTCGCACTAGGTTCGAGTGGATGTCGGCGTCAACACATGTTGTGGTGCTCGGCGCAATGGGTGTCGGAAAGACCACGACCGGCGAAGCTCTGGCCGCCGAGCTCGAGTGGAGGTACGTCGACTCCGATGTTGACCTCGAGCGGCTTACCGGAGTCTCGGGCGCAGACTTCGCGGCAGAACACGGAGTGCCTGCTCTGCACGAACTCGAAGCAGCGGTTCTGCTCGGTGCCCTGAGTTCCGGCGAGCGGTCGGTGATCAGTGCGGCCGCCTCCACGGTTGAGAACCGACTCGTTCGGGAGCTTCTGCCGCTCCGGGCAGTCGTCGTGCGACTGGTCCTGTCACCTTCGGCGACCCTCGAACGCCAGGCGCAGGGTGCTCACCGTAGACCGATGTCGGAAGAGGAACTTGTTCGGTTGGCCGAGCGGCGCGAGCCGTTCTTCTCGATGCTCGAGGATGTGCGCCTCGATGCTGGCTCGAGCACCGATGAACTTGTCACCGCGATCGTCGAGCACCTTGGGATGTAGGCCCGGCGGCGAGAGGACGGCACGCGTCCGAGAAACATGATGCGTCTTGTTGGCCATCGAGGCGCTCAGGCCTGGACGAGCCACTCGATGCGGCTCGATGAGGTTGCGTATTGGGTGAGGATGAGGAGGGCGACGATCAGGGCGATGGTGGGTCGCTGTGCAACGGCGAATGCCACCGCGCCGCCTCCGAGGATTGCCAGCTCGATCGCGAGCCGGGTCCATCCGTTTACCTCGACGGGTGCTGCACCCGACCGGCTCGGGTCGTTCAGGACGTTGAAGACGCCCCAGATGGTTGCGGCGACGACGGGGACGACTATCGCGGCGACCCAGCGCAGGTTGCCCGAGTTCAGTTCCCAGGCTGCCATGGCAAGCCCGGTGAAGGCGGCGAGTTCGAGGCCAAAACGGAGTGCCAGATTCCATGTGGCCATGTCTGTCGTGCTCATGATTGGTTCCCGCCGTGTGCTTCGGCTCGTGTCTTGAGGGCCTCATTCATGGCTTTGAAACCTTCGACGGTTTCGTTGTCGAGTGATTTGCGGATGATGCGGACGAGGATGCCGTTGAAGCTTTCGCCGTGCGTCAATCGGGTCCCGACTTCGGTCGCGTGGAGCTGGAAGGTGTGCCGACCGTCCATGACGCCCGGCAGGACGAGGTGTCCGAGCCACTCGAACTTCTGCTCGGGGTCAGCGGCGGTGACGGTGGGCTTGAATGTCATTGCTCTACCGCCCGGGGATTGCATCCGGTTGGTGAGTCGCTCGCCGACCGCCACACGTCCGGTTGCCGAGACGACGAAGGGGTTCCAGTCGCTGTAGGCGTCGAGGTCGGTGAGGATGTTCCACACCGTTTCGGGTGGGGCGGCGATGTCGATGTGGGTTTCGATCTGATGTTTCATGTCTACTCCTATCCTAGTCGCAACGGATGTTGCGTTACCACTATGCACCATCTATCCTGCAAACGCAACCCCAAGTGCGATAGGAAGTGGCTATGACAGAAGAACAACCGCGAGTTGGTGAACAGAGACCGGGCGGTAGGGCCGCCCGAGTTCGATCCGCTGTGCTCGAAGCAACATCGGAGCTCCTCGGCGAGGTCGGCTACGAAGAGATGAGCATGGAAGAGGTCGCGTCACGCGCTGGCGTGCACAAGACGACCGTGTACCGGCGGTGGCCAACCAAGGCGAAGCTCGTATTCGACGTCGTGAGTGCTCAAGCCGAGGTCCACATTCCAATGCCCGACAACGGGAACCTCCTCGAAGACCTCGAAGCGCTTGCCAGCGACGTGGTCGCCAACCTGAGTTCCGACGGGGGTTTCCAACGTGCACGAACCCTCGTCGCAGCAGCTGCGACCTCGAACGAACTCGCCGAGGGCATGCACGCTTTCTGGGCCCACCGTTTCGCAGCGTCGACCGTGGTCATCGAACGGGCAATGGAGCGAGGTGAGCTCGCACCTGACGTAGATCCCAAGCTGATCGTGCAAACCCTCGTCGGACCCATTTGGCTTCGGACACTCCTGACCGGCGAACCGATCAGCACCGACTTCGCCAACCACGTCGCTGCCCTTGTTGCAGCAGGCGCCGCGAGTTCGTCCTCACCTCGAAAGACGTGATGCGGGGACGGGTTCGCCAGGGTAGTAGGGAAGCGACAGGTGTCTGACGGCGAACTGGACTGTGGGTCCGATGATGATCATGAACCAAACGGTGCCCCAGCCGATTGTGCCTCCGAGAACGAAGCCCACGACCATCACTGTCGCCTCGATTCCAAAGCGCGCCTTCCACATCGTGACGCCTCGTTTGTTCATCGCAGTCATCATTCCGTCCCGAGGTCCCGAACCCATCCGTACGCCGAGATAGAAGCCGGTTCCGAGAGCGACAACCAACGGTCCGGTGAGGGTCAGCATGGCACTCAGCCACCAGCTATCAGGTTCGTCGATCAACCAGACGGTTACGTCCAACACCAAGCCGATCACCACCACATTTGCGATCGTTCCGACACCGATCGGTTCCTTGAGGATCCACATCGCCGCGAGAAGTACCGCGCCAACAGCGATGACCGCTGTTCCGATCGACAGCGGTGTGCGTTCTGACAAGCCCTGGTGAAACACATCCCACCCAGGCAGACCGTTTGCGCCCACGATGACCAGCCCGAGACCCATGCCAAAAAGAACGAGCCCGAACAAGAGACGGGGGAGTCGCCGAAGCTGGACCGAAACAGGAAGCACCGTGGCACGCTAGCGGTGGTACGTTCCACCTATACTGACGAACACATGTTCGCCACAACCCACAATGTTGCTCAGCCAGCTTCGGGCCCGACCGACGACGCCCGCGCTTCCAGCGATCTCAACACCCAACAGCTCGCTGCGGTCCACCACGTCGGCTCGCCTCTGCTGATCGTGGCCGGGGCAGGTACCGGAAAAACCAAGACACTTGTGTCTCGTGTCGTTCGAATCCTCGATGAAGGAGCAGACCCCAACCGTGTGCTGTTGCTCACGTTCACGCGCCGAGCGGCATCGGAAATGTTGGGTCGCGTTGCTGCCGCCAGCGATGAGCGCACGGCCTCGCAGGTATGGGGCGGCACGTTCCACTCGACCGCGAATCGGTTGCTTCGGAACTTCGGGCCATCGGCTGGTCTTCCCGAAGGTTTCACGGTGCTCGACCAAGGCGACAGCACCGACCTGTTGGGGCTCGTCCGTACAGAGGC
>CAJQNJ010000114.1 GCA_905479685.1 uncultured Acidimicrobiales bacterium | reverse complement strand
GGTCACTGGCGGGGGTCAGACCTCGTCACTGGCGGGGTCACTGGCGGGGGTCAGACCTCGTCACTGGCGTGGGGACTGGCGTGGGGTCAGACCTCTCGTCACCAGCGTGGGGTCAGACCTCTCACAGCTGGGTCAAGACCTCGTCACCGGCGTGGGGTCAGACCTCGAAAGGGATCTAGGTAGGAACCGCTACTACCACGACGTTGTCGTCATAGCTTTGCAATGAAGGATTGAACGATCCCCCACAGGTGATCAATACGAGTTGCTCGTCGCCGCTCTCCGAGAACAGATCATCCGTCGGTAGGTCGTACTTTCCATATTGGGCGACTTCGGTAACCACGTAGGAGGCATTCACTCCGCCTCGGCTCACCACGATCTGTTCACCCACCTTGGTGTCGACGAGCGATACGAAGACACCGTTGCGGCCGTTGTAGGCGATGTGTGCGGCTAGGACGGCCGAACCGTTGCCACCTCCGACACCTGCACCAAATTGGTACCACCCAACGGTGTCGGCGCCGGGAACTTCGAGCTCTCCGTTGTCCTCGAGGCCAACGGGAACGATCTCGGCGCCATCGACGCCAAGAGCTGGGATCGAGATCTGCTCGGGTGCTTGACCGATCGGTTCACCCAGTCCGTCGAGCACCCGTTCTGGGAGGGCGCTCTCGAGTTCAATGACCTGGCTCGAGAGGGGCGACAGGGCAAGTGCATCGGGTGCGCCACCGGACTCGTTGCCAGGTGAGACCGTGGTCGACGTAGCGGACACACTGTCGGCTTGCTCGTCAGCGGCTTCTGAAACCACAGCACGTGCGGGGGGAGTTTGTGCTGTGGTCTCGGAACCCGGATCGGGTTGAGCGCCGCACGCAGCGACGCTCAACCCGATGCAGAGCAACGAGACGCCAAGGAAACGTCTCGTATCAATCATTTTTTTGCTCAGGCTTCGGCGCCGAGAAGGCGACGGGTACCTGCGAATGCGACGAACCCGAGAACCGATGCCACGATGACAGCGTTGACCGGGAACGAGCTCGACTCAACTGGGCTGTTACCGGTGTTGACAACGCTCGGCACGGCGCCAAGATCGGCGATGACTTCGGTGAGTACGGTCAGCGTGTCGTCGTCGAGCGATCCGACGGCGTAGACGATGAGCGAGGATCCCTCAGCGATAGGAAGATCAGCTGGGCCAATGACAACTGGCTCGGTTGCGCCGGTTGGAACAACCTCAGCGGTGATCGTACCTGCGGGAAGATCTGCAGACCCTTCGGCACCATTTGCAACGTTGCTGAACGCAACATTGCCATTGGCGAGAATGTCGACCTCAGGGGCAGCAGCGGCATGACGGACGACGATGCGGCCGTTGCCAGCTTCGATGGTCGAGGTGTCGTTGCTGAAGACTGCCAAAGCTGGGGTGCCTGCGGCGTCGAGGTGAGCGATTGCGGTGAAGTTACCGCTCGCAGGAACATCAAAGTCGCCTATGTCGATGGCAACGGTGTCGGTGCCAGCCACGAGGACTTGGAGGCCTTCGAGGGTCTGACCAGCGAATCCGGAAAGGTCCTGCGTGTCACCAAAGCTGAAGCCTGGAATGACAACCTCGCCGCCGGCGGCGACGTCGACATCGGTGTCTGGGATGCCGTGGATCAGATGAACGCGGGCGTCATCTTGAGCACCTGCGGCGCTGGTTGGTAGAAGGATTGCCGCGAACATCGCAACAAGTACAAGAAGAGACTTCTTCATTGTGGGGAACTCCATTTCGTAGGGGTTAGCCGTGTTACGAACGTGAGTCGGCCCATGGATGCAGAAGAATTAGTGCTAATTGAGAATCTTTTAACACTAAGACCGAAAACCGTTGATAATCCGACGTTCTCTCTGCGTGAGTCCGGAGGAAGTTTTCTTGTCAGGCGGCGATTCCAGCCCGTTCGGCACCAATCGTCGTGTCGTCACCATGACCCGTGTGAACCACCGTTGCGTCGTTGAGGGGCAGCAACTTCTCGGTGATCGACTCGATGAGGAGCTCACGGCTACTGAAGCTTCTTCCGGTCGCACCAGGCCCGCCGTTGAAAAGTGTGTCGCCGCTGAACACGGTGCGAAGGTCGGGCACATGGAAGCAGCACCCGCCCGGTGAGTGGCCTGGCGTATGCAGCACCGTGAGGTCTGACCCCGCTATCGAGATCCGCTGTCCATCGACCAGCGGGGCGTCAATACGCCGATCCGGGTGGATCACATCCCACAACATCGCATCATCGGGATGGAGCCAGATCGGAGCGTCGGTCTCGGTCGCCAGTTCGACAGCCGCGTTGATGTGGTCGTTGTGACCGTGTGTGCACACCACGGCCTTCACCGTGCGGCCCCCGATTCCCTCGAGAATCGGACGATGATCGTGTGCGGCATCGAAAACGACCACCTCACGATCATCGCCGAGCAGCCAGATATTGTTCTCGACCTCGAAGTCCTCGCCGTCCAGTGAGAAGATCCCAGCGGTCACGACGTGATCGATTCGCAGACTCACAACACAACCACCGAACGAAGAACTTCTCCGCGCTCCATCTTGTGGAAGGCCTCCTCGACTGCATCGATGCCAATGGTCTCCGACACGAATCCGTCGAGATTGAGGCGGCCTTGCTGGTAGAGGTCGATCAACATCGGGAAGTCTCGGCTTGGCAGGCAATCCCCATACCAAGATGACTTGAGTGAACCGCCTCGACCGAACACTTCGATCAGCGGCAATTCGATCTTCATCTCCGGGTTCGGCACACCGACGAGCACGACCGTGCCAGCGAGATCGCGTGCATAAAACGCCTGCTCGTACGTGACCGGCAGCCCGACCGCCTCGATCGCAACATCGACGCCGTTTCCGTCGGTGAGCGCCCGAATGGCCTCAATGGGGTCTTCTCTGGTGGAGTTGACGGTGTGCGTGGCGCCGAAGTTCTTGGCCCACTCAAGTTTTGTGTCGTCCACATCGACGGCGATGATCGTGCTCGCGCCTGCGATGCGTGCACCTTCGATCGCGGCGTCACCCACGCCGCCGCAACCAAAGACGGCGACTGAGTCACCACGTCCGACATTGCCCGTGTTGAGCGCAGCGCCGAGCCCTGCCATCACACCGCAACCGATGAGTCCGGCGACCTCAGGCCTGACCGATGGGTCGACCTTCGTCGCTTGACCGGCATGGACGAGGGTCTTCTCGGCAAAGGCTCCGATGCCGAGAGCTGGCGACAATTCGACGCCATCGAGAGTCATCTTCTGGGTGGCGTTGTGGGTGTTGAAACAGATCTGTGGTTTGCCTCGCTTGCACGAGCGACATTCGCCGCACACCGCGCGCCAGTTCAAGATGACGAAGTCCCCCGGCGCAACATCGGTGACGCCTTCGCCTACAGCTTCGACGATTCCCGATGCTTCGTGTCCTAGCAGGAATGGGAACTCGTCGTTGATGGCGCCTTCGCGGTAGTGGAGGTCGGTATGGCAGACGCCGCATGCCTTGATATCGATGAGCGCTTCACCCGGACCAGGATCGGGAACGTCGATCTCGACCAACTCGACGGGCGCACCCTTCGACCGTGCGATTACTGCCTTCACCTTGTGCGCCATCTTGGCACCCCCTTCGTTTCCTGAACGCCCGAGACACTACTTGGCATGCCCACACCCCGGCGATCCATGCTGCCACCACTCCCGCTGGTCCCGGGGGGGTCAGACCTCTCAAGCTCACGGGGGCTCACGGGGTCAGACCTCCAGTCGCCTGCAGCCGTTGAGGTTGAACATCGCACCGCGTCGGGTGTCACAGCCAGACCGTAGGGTCTGACCCCACTTGCCCCACTTGCACCCAAGTGCACGGCCCGCATGTGCGGCGGTGTTGCTCGTGCGCATCTCGGCAGATATGCCCTCCAGACCACAACAGGGCGATCTTCCAATGACAAGACCACTTCGAATCGACTTCGACGGTGCTGTGCACCATGTGATGAACCGAGGAGCCAATCATCAACTCACCTTCCGGGACGACGAGGATCGCCGTCTCTTCCTCGACATCGTGGGGGAGGCGGTCCGTCGCTTCGGTATCGAGGTGCACGCGTACTGTCTGATGCCGAATCACTATCACCTGCTCCTTCGCAGCCCGAGCTCACAGTTGAGCAGAGCACTCAAACACATCGGTCAGGTCTACACACAGCGGTTCAACAGACGTCATGGCCGCGACGGAGCGCTGTTCCGCGGTCGATTCCACAGCATCCTGGTAGACAGCGACAAGTACCTGGACACCGTGGCGAGGTACATCCATCTCAATCCGGTCACGAAGGACATGACCAATGACGACGTCCTGGATACGTTCGAATGGTCCAGTTTCGCCTCATATGAAGGTCGGTCTCGAGGGCCCAAGTGGCTCACGAAGACCAACGTCCTCGAACGATTCGCAAACCCTTCGTCGTACGGCGAGTTCGTACGCAGCAAACTAACCAACTTCAGCGCAAGCCGATTCTATGAAGCCCCCTTTGCCCAAAGACTCGCTCTTGGCGATTCAAGGTTCGTCGAACGAGTCCGAAAGCAAATCGATCGACCCGAGGCAAGAATTCAGCCAGGGATGACATGAGCAGTGCCCCACACCGGGGTCTGACCCCCTGATGACCCCTGATGACGGGGTCTGACCCCCTGATGGGGTATTGGCCGCAGGTTGGTGTGCGAGGTTCAGCACTGGAGTTCATGACAGGTTGTTGGCCAGTACACTAGATTTTCCGGTTCCTTTGAATCGGGAGCTTTTTGACAAGCGAGAATGGTGACGGCCGCTTTGGTCGCCGCCTTTTTGCACACGGGGCTGATCGGTTTCGACGTTGAAGTCGGAAGTTTCATCGTGCGACCGGAGTTGCTCAGACTCCTTAAACAGGGCAACAACA
>CAJQNJ010000113.1 GCA_905479685.1 uncultured Acidimicrobiales bacterium | reverse complement strand
TGGACCACGAAATGACACACACCGGTACGACGCCAACAGAGATGAACGGACTGATCTGACATGGGTCTCGTCGACAAGGGCCGCCTGCCGGCTCCGCTGACCAAGCTGTTCAACCTGAGCCGCTCGTACTCCCTCTGGGTGTACCAGTGGGGCCTCGCCTGCTGCGCCATCGAGATGGGCGCCGCGTTCGGTTCGCCGCGCTACGACGTGATGCGCCTCGGCGTCATCCCGCTGCCCGCATCGCCGCGCCAGGCCGACTTCGTCTGTGTCTCCGGCACCGTGACCGACAAGATGGCGCCCGCCGTGAAGCGCCTGTGGGAACAGATGCCCGAGCCGAAGTACGCCATCTCCATGGGGTCGTGCGCCAACTGTGGCGGTCCCTACTGGGACAGCTACTCGGTCACCAAGGGCGTCGACCAGATCATCCCGATCGACGTCTACGTACCCGGCTGCCCGCCGCGGCCCGAGGCGTTGCTCGAAGGCATCGTTCTCCTCCAGCAGCGGATCAAGAACGAGGACATGGCGGCCAAGTGGCGGGGCGATGAGTTCACCACGCTGCAGCGCACCCGCGCTGTCGAAGCGGGCGAGGTCGATGCCGATGGCGAACTGCTCAGCGAGACCCACAGCGTGTCCGACGACCAGACACCTGATCGCCTCCGCCCGGAACCGATCGTCGTTGGCGGTGGCTCCATTGAGTGATGACACGGTGACCCAGGACGGCGACGCCGCAGCGCAGGCAGCGCTTCCCGGCGATGGCCTGCGCGAAGGCATCGTCGACGCGCTCCGCGCGGCCATCGGCGAGGGCCTCGTCGACACGCACCTCTCGCCGAACGACGACCTGTGGGTGCGCGTCAGCACCGATGCATGGAGGGCAACCGGCGAGGCACTGAAAGCGGCCGGATTCACGTACTTCTGCTTCCTCTCGGCCATCGACTGGATGCCGTCGCCGTACGGCACAGGCGAGGTCGACCCCGACGACGGCCCGCTCGAGATCGATCCCACCATCGTGCAAGGCGTCACCGGTGGTGAGACCCGTATGCAGGTGTTCGCCCGCGTCACCGACATCAGCCGTCACGTCGGCGTCACCATCAAGGCCGATGTTCCCGATCCGGCTGAGGGGACGTCGCCCGTGATGGACTCGTGGAGCAGCCTGTACGCCGGCGCCAACTGGCACGAGCGAGAGTGTCACGAGATGTTCGGCATCGGCTTCAACGGCCACCCGGACCTCCGCAACATGTACCTGCCCACCGAATTCGAGGGCTTCCCGCTCCGCAAGGACTTTCCGTTGCTCGCGCGCATGGTCAAGCCGTGGCCGGGCATCGTCGATGTCGAGCCGATGCCCGAGGTCGAAGAAGAAGCGCCCGCTGCAGACGCAGAGGTCGCCACGGAAGGTGACGCGTCATGACGATGACCGACCGCCAACAGCTGAGCTACATCGCCAGCCAGGCCGCGGATGCCCGACTGAACGTCGAGCTCGAGACGGAGGGCATGACCCTCAACATCGGCCCACAGCACCCGGCAACACACGGCACGCTGCGCATCATCTGCCGTCTCGACGGCGAGCAGGTCATCTGGGCCGAGCCCGTCGCTGGCTACATGCACCGCGGCTACGAGAAGCTCACCGAGGTCCGCACGTTCCCGCAGGTCACGTCGCTGGTCAACCGCATCGACTGGCTCGGCAGCTTCGCCAACGAGGTGCCGTTCATCCTGGCGGCCGAGAAATTGATGGAGATCGAGGCGCCGCCACGTGCCCAGGTCATCCGCACGATCCTGTTCGAGTTGTCGCGCATCGCCAACGTGTCGCTGTTCCTCGGCGACCTCGGCGTGCAGATGGGCGCCATCACACCTGTGTTCCTGGCGTTCCGCGACCGCGAGTACGTGCTGAACCTCATCGAGGGCGCCACCGGTGGCCGCTTCCACCCGAACTTCGACCGCATCGGCGGGCTCAAGGACGATCTGCCCAAGGGCTGGATCGACGAGACGCGCACCGTGGTCAAGAAGTTGATGGACTTCTGCGACACCATCGAGGACCTGCTGTTCGGCAACGAGATCTTCCAGAGCCGGATGCGCGGCATCGGCATCATCCCGGCCGACATCGCCAAGGACTACGGACTCTCCGGTGCGAACCTGCGCGCCTCGGGCGTCGACTGGGACCTGCGCCGCGACCAAGACCTGCCGATGGCGTGGGACAAGGCCGACTGGAAGGTCTGGACACACCCCGACGGTGACAGCTGGGCACGTTGCTGGATTCGCCTGCAGGAAACCCGCGAGTCGTGCAAGATCGTCGAGCAGTTGCTCGATCAGATTCCCGCCGGCCCGATCATGACCAAGGTGCCTCGCATCATCAAAGTGCCCGAGGGCGAAGCGTGGGTCAGCACCGAGAACCCGCTCGGCGAGATGGGCTACTACGTGGTCAGTAAGGGCGGTCTCGGTCCGTTCCGGGTCAAGATCCGCTCCGCCAGCTTCAACAACATCTCGATCGTGCCGTGGGCGCTGAAGGGTGTCTACGTCCCCGACATCATCACGATCCTCGCTTCGCTCTACTTCATCCTGGGTGACATCGACCGATGAATCAGCTTGCCGTCGAAATTCCCTACTGGGGACAGTCACTTCTGCGCGTCGTGGGTGGCCTCGTCGTCGTCTTGCTGCCTGCGGGCGGCATCGTCTACCTGTTCCTGTTCAAGATGATGTCGTTCATGCAGAGCCGACTCGGCCCGATGGAGGCCGGTCCGTACGGCTCGATGCAGCTGCTCGCCGAAGTCGGCAAGTGGATGCAGAAGGAAGACCTCGCACCAGCGAACGCAGACAAGACCATCTACAAGATGGCTCCGCTGATCGTCCTGTTGTCCACGTTTCTGCTCATCGCGGTCGTGCCGTTCGGTCCCGATGCGTGGTTCACCAACTTCGAGACCGGCGTGTTCTACGCACTCGCCGTCGCATCGGTCAGCGTGCTCGGCATTCTGGTCGCCGGCTGGTCGTCGGCCAACAAGTACTCGCTGCTCGGCGGTCTCCGCGCCGGTGGCCAGCTGATCGCCTACGAGCTCCCGATGGTGCTCGCCACGCTCGGTGTGGTCATTCAGGCCGGGTCGATGAACATGAACGACATCGTCGTTGCGCAGAACAACGGCGAGATCTTTGGTTTCGGTGGCGTCGGCAACCCGTTCGTCATCACCCAGTTCGTCGGGTTCCTCATCTTCATGATCGCCGTGCAGGCCGAACTGACACAGAGCCCGTTCGACATGCCGATCGCTGAATCCGAGCTCGTGTCGGGCTACATGACCGAGTACTCCGGCTTCCGCTTCCTCATCTTCTTCATCGCCGAGTTCGCCACCGCCGGTGTCTTCGCCTTCATCGCTTCAGTGCTGTTCCTCGGTGGTTGGGGTGTTCCGTTCGACTGGTTCGGCTGGAACACACTGGACGACGTCGACAACTGGATGAACGTGGTCGGTCCGCTGATCATGTTCGGCAAGATGTTCCTGCTGGTCGGCATCATCATGTGGGTCCGCTTCAGCTACCCGCGATTCCGCGAAGATCAGCTGCAGACATTCGCCTGGAAGCTCCTCATCCCGCTGGCGCTCGCCAACACCGCCGTCACCGCAATCCTGAAAGTGGCGTTCTGATCATGCCCAACAAGCCCAAGGTTCCCGGCCTCTTCAAGGGTCTCGGTGTCACGTTCGGCACGATGGTCAACACCATCAAGGACGGCGCCAACACCGTGCAGTACCCGCACGAGAAGGAAGCGCCGCCGGTTCGCGCCCGCGGCGTCATCGCCCTGCGCGAAGACAACTGCACGGCTTGCATGCTCTGCAGCCGCAGCTGCCCCGACTGGTGCATCTACATCGAAGGCCACAAGCAGCTGGCCCCGGCCCGTCGTGCCGGGGGCAAGCCTCGTCAGGTCAATCATCTCGACCGGTTCGACATCGACTACGCGTTGTGCATGTACTGCGGCATCTGCGTCGAGGTGTGCCCATTCGACGCCCTGTTTTGGAGCCCGGAGTACGAGTACTCCGAGCCGAAGATCGCTGACCTCTTGCACGACAAGGACAAGCTCGGCGAGTGGATGGAGACGGTGCCCGAGGCACCGGAGCTCGAAGCGGGAGCCGGTAAGTGATCAACGTGAGCGCCTCGACCGATTCCGCACATGCCCCCTCGCGAGGTGAACAGTGACAGCGTTTCTCCTGGCAGTTGACGACG
>CAJQNJ010000112.1 GCA_905479685.1 uncultured Acidimicrobiales bacterium | reverse complement strand
GGTCAAACAGTTCTCGCCGGGCAACAGATCGGCCTGACCGGCGGCCAACCCGGCACACCAGGCGCCGGAAACACCACCGGCCCCCACCTGCACCTCTCCATGACCGGACAACTCGGGCCCCTCTGCCCACAACCAGTGATTCTGAACATCCTGCGCGGCGTCCCTTCAAACCCACACAGCTCATCAAGAACCAAGTGCATTGCATGAACGCACACCAGCGCCCATACACCCACACAGATCGGAGCAATTGGCCATGAGCCAGACACGAATGATGTACACAGTCGCCGAAGCCGCCGCAATCCTCGGCATCGGCAAATCAACCGCACACGAACTAACCCGACGAAACCAACTCGACGCCATAAAACTCGGCGGCCGACTCCTCATCAGCCCAACAGTCCTAGAACTCCTCGTCGGCGAGCGCCCACCAGCACCAGCCGAGCTCGAAGACCTGAGATAGTGCCTGCGCTCCGATCAAACCGGACTCGCGCGCCTCGCCCATTCCTACCCCCGCGGTGGTCAAAGACCGTGACGGGTGAATCGGCCCGGATTTCCTGCCTGCAACTTTCTCGGTGTGATTCACCCCCGAGCACGCATAAAACCCGGGGCGATTCAGAGGGATGGCGAGGCGGGAGCTGGGGCCCATGTGAAGTGCGATTCGGAGCCGACGAACGACAGTCTCTTGCGTGGACACTCGAGACAACCCTCGACCCCAACAACCCAGTTGTCCGTGTTCTTGGTGTCGAACAAGGCTGCGAGTCGGACCCGCCGTTGGAAGCCTCCGACATTCAGCCGTTGCTCGTATCGACTGCTCAGCGCATGACAGTTCTCCTTGTCGCTCCGTTGCCCCCTGAGCCAGACGGTGACTCGGCGGACGGGTGCCGTGAAGCTCGGCCACGATCGATCGAGGTCGATCTGGGCGAACCACTCGGTGACCGCAAGCTCCATGACGGCGGCGCTCGAACGATAGGTTCCCAGCGCTATCCGACGAAGGACAACGGTCCCGTCGCTCCAGCCGAGTCTCCAGAGGACTCCTAGGCACAAAGTGGTTGAAGTGGCTGGTTCCCCGGAATGAGCTCGTCCCACTCGGCCTCGGTGAGATCTCGACCGGCAACCTCACACGCCTGTTCCAGCCACTGCTCTGCCGGCAGTCCCGCAAGGCCGTGAACGTCGACGTCGATGATCTCGGTTCCCGTGCCCAACTTGACCTTCATGACCAAGCCGTTTGGCTGGACTCGCTGGAACAGGACCTCGTCAACTGACGTCATGACACCTGTTGGCCCGCTTCGCCGATCAACGACCTCGATCATGTCCGCCGTGGCGATCACGACGAGTCCGTCGGGCCGAATACCGACATTCACACCCCTGGGCGACGCATTTGTCGTTGGCACATCAGCCACGACTTCACCAGTTGCGATGTCGATGGTGAGAAGGCGTCCTCCAACTGTCGCTGCGACCACCTCACCAGTGTCCAGATCGAATCTGGAATCGACGCTTGCCTCGACCAAGTCGACTCGGACGATCTCCTCGCCCGTCTGCGCGTCGAGCACGATCACCTGCCCGCCAGCGCCCGGAACCGCCGTTGTGATGCCGATCTGAGAGCCATCTCCGCCAGTAGTGATCTCGGCCGGCTCCGCGAGACCCTCGACCTCGGCAATGACGGCTCCGGTCGTGGCGTCGAATACCACCATCGCGATGCCACTGGCGTCGAACGCACGGAACACCACGCGGTTGCCGACGATCGTGCGGCTTGCGATCTCCATTCGTCGGCCGTAGTTCAACTCGACATCCGACTCTCCGTCGAGCGACCCAAGCAGCCAGGTTCCGTCAGTGCCACTCACGACGCGACTTCCGGTGTCGACGTCGCCAACCCACGAGCCGCAATCGTCTGGAGAGGGGTCCGGCGCCGGCCCGTGATCAACCTGTTCCAGAGTGGTCAGGTCGTTTCTGATGAGCCGCCTGCTGCTGACCTGGAAGATGTGGAGCCCATTTTCGGAACCGAGTGGCAACCCGCATCCCGACGCGTCGGGTAGGGCTACCGACAACGAGGGCGTGACTGCAACTCCAGACGTTCCCATCACATCCAGAACCGCCTGCTCCGTCCGCTGATCGGGAGAGCGGCGATTCGCCTCCATCGCCAACAAGAGCGAAAGGGTGGGATCCTCGTCCTTCAACGATGCCGACTCGGCCAGAATCGCCTCGAGGTCCTCTGCGGCGAAATCGCGAGCTGCGGGTGGTGAGGCTTGCTGGGACGTGCTGCTGGCAGTCCCGGTGTCGCTCGCAGTTGCCCCCTCAGCTTGTTCGCTGGTCGCTTGTGTATCAGTCTGCTCGGAATCGCTGCCACACGCTGTGGAGAGGAGTGCCACGGCAATCGCGGCAGCTGCAACCCGGTGGAATCTCATTGGTTTCATTGTGATGTACCCCTTCGTAGTTCGGACTCACAACAAGCAGATTGGCAGCACGTGATTACTCGCAGATAACACTGGAGAATTGTTGATTTCTCAACGGGAAGGTCAACCGTCGAATCGAAACCAAACATGGCATCTATTGATGGGACCCGCCGTGTAATCCATCTGTTATCTCCCGCATCGAACATGGCCCCATCAGAGAGATCGCTACTTCGGTTGGTATGGAATGATGGCATACAGACGAGGAGAAACTGCAGTGGAGGTTGCACCAGGAACAGAGCGCATCCGGGTGTTCGGTGGCGTCGGTGTCGACGTTCACGGCGAGCCGGTGAGCATCAGCGGCCTCCGGCAGAGCCGGCTGTTGGCACTCTTGGCAATTCGAGCCGGGGCTTTCGTCAGTGTGGATTGGCTCGCTGAACATCTGTGGTCCGACGAGGATCGTCCCGTGGCCGCTGCGCCAGCGCTCCGGACGTACATCTTTCGACTACGCCAGCAGCTTCCAGAAGATGCACGCGCCTGGATCCAAACAGAAACATCCGGGTACAGATTCACGATCCCCGACGAGCAACTCGACCACCGCCGCTTTGCAAACCTTCGCGAAAAGGCTCGAGCCGCGCGAGACAACGGCGACCCCCAGACTGCGAACGAACTCCTCGACGAGGCACTGAACCTGTGGACCGGCGACCCGTTCCGCGAACTCGAAGATCTCGACTGGGCGATGCCCGAGATAGAGCAGTTGCGACTCGACCGTCTCGAGGCCCTCGAAGAACGGTGGGAAGCCAACCTTGCCCTTGGGCGTCACACCCAGATAACTGGCGAGCTGGCCGCCTTCACCGCCGAACACGGCCTGCGCGATCGTGCCGCCCAACAGTTCGCGTTGGCGTTGCACCGCAGCGGTCGGACGGCCGAAGCCCTGCGGGTCATCGATGATCATCGACGCACCTTGGCAGAACAAAGCGGCCTCGACCCTTCGCCAGGCATTCTCGATCTCGAAAAAGCTCTGCTCGCGGGCGACCCTGCGCTCGAGGTCGAGAAGGTCGGGCGACCCCTCCGCGGCTATCGACTCCTCGAGGAGATCGGTTCTGGCGCATTCGCTGTTGTGTGGCGCGGCGTGCAGCCGTCAATAGATCGTGAGGTTGCGATCAAACAGATCCGGTCTGATCTTGCTTCCCGTCCTGAATTCATTCGACGCTTCGAGGCCGAAGCCCACCTCGTCGCCCGAATCGAACATCCCCACATCGTTCCGCTGATCGACTTCTGGCGAGATCCAGACTCGGCGTATCTGGTCATGCGGTGGCTTCGCGGCGGCACACTCGAACGGCGTCTCGACGATGGTCCACTCAATGTGGAGCAGACGTGCACCCTCGCACGCGAGATGTGCGGTGCCCTGGCCGCTGCACACCAGCACGGCATCATCCACCGCGACGTCAAATCCGCGAACATCCTCTTCGACGAAGCGGACCATGCCTACCTCGGGGACTTCGGCATCGCGCTCGAAGCCGAGTCGTCTGCTGGGCCCGAAGCCTCTCTCTCGACGGGCTCGCCCGCATATTCATCGCCCGAACAGCTGCGCCGAGAACGTCTCGGTCCCGAGGCCGACGTCTTCAGCCTCGGGGTCGTTCTCTTCGAGTGCCTGACCGGCTCGCTCCCATTTCATGACAGCCGCTCGGTTTCCGAGCTGATCGATCTTCAGCTCAACACCGAGTACCCAAGGCTGATCGAGCTTCGTTCCGATGTTCCCGCCGCGATCTCGAATGCAATAGCGAAAGCGACCTCGAAGAACGCTGCTGATCGGTTCGCGACGATGGCGGAGTTTCTCGAAGCGTTGGATGCGCACGACGAGGGGTCAGGCCCCGAGCAGTCGGTCGTTGCGGCCAGCGCCATTGCCCCGAATCCGTACAAAGGACTTCGTGCCTTCGATGCCGGCGACGCGGCCGAATTCTTCGGTCGCAAGAGCCTCACCAATCGGCTTGTCGAGCGCCTTTCGGGAGATACGGTGCGTTCGCGTTGTGTGATCGCTGTTGGCCCATCGGGATCCGGAAAGTCCTCGGTCGTTCGCGCCGGGCTTCTCCCCGCGGTGCGAGCGGGCGCCGTTCCAGGATCGCAAGATTGGTTCAGCACGACCATGGTGCCTGGTGCCAATCCGTTCGAGTCGCTCGAAGCAGCTCTGCTCAGGATCTCGGTGAACCCTCCGGCCTCGCTCTTGACGCTGCTGACGGATGGGAAGAGGGGCATCCTGCGCGGCGTTCGTCGCTGCCTTGCCTCAGATGACGACATCGCACTCCTGATCATCGATCAGTTCGAGGAGGTGTTCACCAGCAGCTCCACCAATGTCGCACACGAGTTTCTCGAGGCACTCGCCATCGCCGTCGAGGACCCGACCTCCCCACTTCGATTGGTGATCACACTTCGAGCCGACTATTACGACCGCCCGCTGGCCCATCCAGCATTTGCTCGAATACTCGACCAAGCTGCCGTGAACGTGAGGCCGCTCGCGCCCGACGAGCTGGAGATGGCGATGGTCGAGCCGGCTCGCCTGGTCGGGGTCGAATTCGAACCGGGTCTCGTTGCCCGAATTGCGGCCGACACCGTCTCTCAACCGGCACCTCTCCCGTTGCTGCAATACACCCTGGCCGAACTCTTCGATCGACGCCACGGCAATCGATTGACGATCGCAACATACGACGACATTGGTGGAGTCGTAGGCGCCCTCGCCGCACGGGCCGAAGCGATCCACACAGCTGCCGGGGAGACTCAGCGTGACACCATGCGACGGATCTTCGGTCGCATGGTGAATCCGGACAACCAGTTGGCCGACCTGAGGCGCCGAGTCAAACTTGCCGATCTCGGCCACAGCGCCGACGTCACGTGGACGCTCGAACGACTTGGCGAGGCCCGACTGGTCACGTTCGATCGAGACGGCACCTCGCGTGAGCCAACGGTCGAAGTGGCCCATGAGGCTCTCCTACGCGAGTGGCCACGATTGGCCGGCTGGCTCGACGAGGATGCCGAGCTACTCCGCTCCATGGAAGTAATTCGAGGCGCCGCCCGCACCTGGGACGAGGGCGGGCGATTGAGCGCCGACCTCTATCGGGGTGACCGATTGGACAGCTCGGTTGACCTGGCTCTCTCGGCACCGGACCGTTTACGTCCGATCGAGGAGGAATTCATCACTGCCTCGCGGATCGCTTCCGACGTCGAACGACAGACCGAAAAGCGGCGTGTCCGCAGACTTCGGCGTCTGTTGGCAGGAGTCGGCGCAGCGCTCGTCGTGGCACTGATCGCGGGATCACTGGCCCTACGAGAACAGCAACGCGCCGACGAGGAGGCCAACCGCGCACAACTCGCATCGGCCGAGGCGGTCGAGCAGGCCGATATCGCCGTGAAACAGACGGAGACGGCCGTCGCAGCCACCGAGCGGGCCGAGTTGGCCACGCTGATCAGTCGATCGGCGGCCACGAGCAGCGACGATCCAGAGCTGTCCATCTTGTTGGCTCTGGAAGCTCATCGGCGTTTCCCAACAGCTGAAACCGAGCAGGCGGTCCTGAGTGCGCTCGGCTCCAGTGCCATTCCCAACCAAATTGTCAGCCGACCTGTTCTCGATTCGCCTGCGGCGGGGTGCGCTGACGACGCTCCGACATCGAGGCTCTCGACCAACCTCGATGGCACGGCCGAGTTCGGCGTCGCCAATGGTCAGTTGGTCAGCCGAGATCCTTCGACCGGAAGCGTTGTCGAGCACGGCGCTCCGCCCGCCGAGTGCATCGTCTGGATGGCCGACGAGGCCCTCGACCGCCGCTGGGCGGGGTCGATCGATGGACTCCGGATGTGGTTCGGGCCATACGACGGTCCCTGGCAGGTCGAAAAGCGGTTTCGCGCGCCGACGACGGTCTTGAGTCGGGCATTCACATCAAGCGGAAAACTCGTGGCGGTCGCCGAGTCTGGGGGCTTCTTCGTGACACTTCTCGACGATCAAACCGGCGAGCTGGTCGGAACGTCGCTCGATGCACGCAACGTGCTCGGTCGGATCGAAGTCAGTCCGAACGGTCGATTCATCGCTGCGGGAATCGCGAAGCCTGGTGATGTGGCGGTCTCGGAACCACGATCGGTGGTTCTCGACGGGATGACCGGTGAGGAGCTGTTTCGCTTCGACAGCAGTTCCTCACTCAAGTCGTCGGTCTACACCTTCGATGAGGCAGCCGGCGAGCTCATCGTCGGGAACCAGGACGGAACCATCCTCACTGTCGATCTGACCACGCAGGAGGTCATTTCAGAAGTGCGGACAAACGCCCGGTCCGGCTTCGTGTCGCTCGGGGTTCGTTCCGACGGGCTGATCATGGCGACGACCACCGGTGAGATCGAGCTCGTCGATCGGCATGTCGGGTCCACCCGTATCAACGCTTCAGTACGCAACGTCGTCGATGCCCGAGTTCGACCCGACGACTCCGTGCTCGTCGTCACGTCCGACAGGGTTGCAGTCCTTGACCTCGACGGCACCGCCCTCGTCCAACGGGTCATCGACGTCGACCCATTGGCAGACGTCGACGTGAACGCGGGACGCGCAGGTGTTGTACGAAATCCGAACGGAGTACCGGCGTTGATCGACCTGGAAAGCGGTGAGCGGACGATCCTCGACCTCGTCAACGCCGAGGGACTCCGGTATGACCCACTTTCGATCTGGCCGATGGCCGATGGTTTCTGGGCGATCGGTGCCGACAATTCACTCACTCGCTGGGACGGGAACACGATGATCGAGCGGATCGCACTCAACGGCGCACCCAGGTTCTGGGTGCCGGC
>CAJQNJ010000111.1 GCA_905479685.1 uncultured Acidimicrobiales bacterium | reverse complement strand
CCGATTCGTACATGACCGTGGTGCAGAAGTTCATCGTCGGTCTCGATGACGACCGGTACGCCACTGCCGATGACATCATCAATGGCGATGCCGTTGTGGCAACGCAGGTTGGCACGAGCAATTTCGACTTGGCTGAGCGGTTGCTTGGTGGAACCGACCGTATCCAGGCATTCGACCAGTTCGGCCTCGCCGTGCAGGCGTTGATCGCTGGAGATGTTGACGCGGTGATCATGGATGATGCCGCAGGTGTGGGCTACATCGGCGAGAACGCGGACTCGGTCAAGACGATCGATGATGGGCTGCAGTCGGATCCGCTTGGCTTCATCTATCCGAAGGGCTCTGACCTCATCGAGCCGGTCAATGTCGCGATCCAGGAGATGAAGGATTCGGGCTTCCTCGTGGACATTGGCCGGAAGTTCTTCGGCGCCGAGTTCACCGTCACCTACGATGACATCGCCGATGTCGAGCTCGAGTAGTTCGTCGGCGGCACTGATGAGGCGCCGCCTCTGACAGCGTGAAAGAGTGGGGCGTCGGACTGGTTCCGTCGCCCCACTCTCGTTTTGTGTTGTTCGCTCCACTGCCGCTCTCGAGGATCCCGACCATGCCACCGACTTCAACGACTGGTCAAAAGACAGTTGACGTAGCTTCTACGAAGACCTCGTTCGACTTTCGTGAGGGTTTTCCCTACTGGCTCGTGGTCATGCTGGGCATCATCGGCTTCATGGTGTTCCAAGTCATCGTCAACGACCAGTACCGCGAGGCGTACACCGAGATTCTTCCTGGTCTGCGCCTGACGCTGATCGTCACCGCCGGGTCGTTTTTCGCATCGATGTTTCTGGGATTGTTCATCGGCGTCGCACGCGTGAGTAGCAACCGGTTTCTCGAAACGATCTCCAGGGTCTACATCGAGTTCGTACGGGGCATGCCAATGCTCGTGTGGTTGTTCTTGATTGCGTTGGTGCTCGCACCCGATGCAGTTGACCTGATCAACAAGATTCTCGGGACCGACGTCAAGACCCGCTCGGTGTCTTTCGCATGGCGCGGGGCAATCGCGCTCTGCCTGTTCTATGCGGCGTTCCTGGCCGAGGTGTTTCGGGCAGGAATTCAGTCGGTTGACTTCGGACAGAAGGAGGCGGGTCGATCTCTTGGGCTGACCGATCGCCAGGTCCTGCGAAAGATCACCTTGCCCCAAGCTTTTCGCAACACCCTGCCAGCGTTCGGCAACGATCTGATCGCGCTCATGAAGGACACCTCGCTGATCTCGGTGATCGCCGGCGCGGAACTGACCTACAACGCCCGGATCTATTCGGGCAGTTCATTCCGATTTCGTGAGGCGTTCTTCGTCTTGGCGGTCTTCTACGTCACCTTGACCCTTGTCTTGAGCCTCTTGCTTCAGGTCTGGGAACGCCGCCTGGCCATACCGGGCCGAACCGACTGACGTTCTGTGCGTCAGCTGAGGGTTTGTGCCACAGCGAACGCACGCCTCCGCTGATCTGTGCAGCGTGAGGTGTCTGGATGGCATCTGGCGCTGCACAGATCTGTCGCGTTGTGGACCTATCATCGCGTGATGAAGCTGCAGATTGTCGGTGGAGGAAAGATGGGCGAGGCGCTGCTCGGTGGCGTGTTGTCCAGCGGTTGGTGCGGGACTGGCGAAGCGGCGGTCGTCGAACCCTCCCAAGCGCGACGTGATGAGCTGGCCGCTACATATCCCGGCCTCGACGTCGGTAGCGAGGTCCACGGTGGCGTCGATGCGATCATTGCGGTGAAGCCGCAGTACGTGGCTGAGGTCGCTCGCTCGCTCGGGACCGCCGGCGCACCTCGAATCCTCTCGGTTGCCGCAGGCGTCACGCTCAACACCATGGAAGCTGCGGCACCAACTGCGCGAGTGGTGCGCTGCATGCCGAACACTCCCGCACTCGTGGGAGCTGGTGCGTCTGCGATCGCGGGAGGTGCGCTTGCCGAGCCGTCAGACCTCGATTGGGCCGAGTCAATTCTTGGTGCCGTTGGCATCGTGGTGCGCGTGACCGAGGCCGATCTCGACGCGGTGACCGGCTTGAGTGGATCGGGTCCTGCGTATGTATTTCGCCTCGCTGAAGCGCTCATCTCTGCTGGTGTAGCTGCGGGCTTGAGCCCCGAGGTCGCCGACGTGCTGGCGCGCCAGACGCTCCTCGGCGCATCGATGTTGCTGGCTGAAACCGGAGAGGATCCTGGGGTGCTCCGGGAGAATGTCACCTCTCCTGGAGGGACGACGGCTGCCGGTCTCGCGGTATTCGAGGACGCAGGCTTCGTCGATCTGGTGCATCGCGTCGTGGATGCTGCCGTGGCGCGTTCGGTGGAGCTCGGCGCAAGCTGACGGCACGTGGTGCTCGAAGTCACCTGAAGGCGACGGTGCGCGCGATAAATCGCGCTCCAAGCGCGAAGATTCGAGCTTTTTCACTTCCGCATTTGCGTTCTTCACTTGACCGAATAGGTTCGGTTCTGCAAGCGGAGAAGGGGCCAACCAACGTGAGCCAACTCGACGAACGTCGACACTTCATGACAGTCGCAGAAGTGGCACAGCTGATGCGGGTGTCGACCATGACGGTGTATCGATTGATCAAGGCTGGAGAACTTTCGGCCATTCGGGTTGGCCGGTCGTACCGGCTACGTCCCGACGATGTCGACCAGTACCTCGGAGATCGATACACCGAGGCTGGCTGACAGTCGGGCTACTCACAGCGGCGCCTGCATTGCACGGTGAGGTCGGGCCATCGGTCCGGCCTCACGACGCGTCAGGGCCGATACCCTCACGAACGTGCGCTTTTCGACGATCTCGTTCTTGTCCGATTTCGGGCACGCCGACGAGTTTGTTGGCGTGGTCCACTCTGTGATTCGTTCGATCTCTCCAGAGGTCACCGTCGTCGACATCACACATGGCATTCGTCCACATGATGTTCGCGCCGGCGCACTCGCGCTTGCTCGATCGGCGCAGTACTTGTGTCCCGGAATCGTTCTCGGCGTCGTGGATCCTGGCGTGGGTACCGATCGAAAGGCGGTCGCGGTTGAAGTGGGCGACGGAGCGTCGATCCTGGTGGGTCCTGACAATGGTCTGCTCGCATCGGCTGTTGCGATGGTGGGCGGCGCTACCCGCGCCGTCGAGCTCGTCAATCCTGACTATCAGCTCGGTCGACTCGGAAGCACGTTCGATGGTCGTGACATCTTTGCTCCCGCTGCTGCGCACCTCGCCCTCGGGGTGGACATGGGTGAGCTCGGCCCTGAGATCGAACCCACGTCGCTGATTCCTGGGCTGTTGCCCGTCGTCGCGGTCGAAGACGACGTTCTCACCGTCGAGGCGCTGTGGATCGATCAGTTCGGAAACGTCCAGCTCAACATCGGTCCGGACGACCTTGCCGAGTGGGGAGATCCGTTCTCACTCATTGCCGGCGATCGACGAGAGACCATCGCAAGAAGGCCAGCGTATCGAGACATCACCACGGGTGAGGTTGGGGCGATCGTCGACTCGTCGGGTCTGGTGTCGCTTGCGGTCAACGGCGGCTCGGCAGCCGAACACCTGTCGATTTCCTCGGGTGAGGAACTGCGGATCGAGCGAACCGATGCACCTCCTCGAAGTACATCGACGCCGGTCACCCTTGGTCGGGGGCAGTGACGATGCGACCGATGGTAACCCTCACGATCGTATTGTTGTTGCTCGTGATCTTGGGCGCAGCATTGATGCAGTTCGTGTTGCTCGCGAACTGACGGTTCAGCTCGTCACCTTCGCGAGCGCTCCAAGTACCGTCACTACTCGCTGTTCGAGAAGCGACGTTGGCTGCGCAGCCTGGAGGTCTCCCCCCTGAGGCGTCGGTGCCGATAGTGGGGCAGCGGTTGTCGGTGCCGATAGTGGTGCAGCGGTTGTCGGTGCCGATAGTGGTGCAGCGGTTGTTGGTGCAGCGGTTGTTGGTGCAGCGGTTGTTGGTGCAGCGGTTGTCGGTGCAGCGGTCGTCGGCGGACTCGTGGTGGTTGTTGGTGTTGGCGCCGCGGTAGTCGCTGGGGCGCTCGACTGGAGCTTCATGAACCGGTGTGTGGTGAACATTCGACTCCCATCCCAGACGACACCAACCCCGATGTGAGTGAACTCCGGGTCGACGATGTTCGCGTAGTGGCCAGGACTCGCAATGAACGCTTTCATGATGGACCCGACATCGGGCCCGGTACCGACGTTCTCGCCGAGCTTGACCCACGGGTGAGTCACGCCCGCGCTGATCGGACTTGCGTGACAGATGAACGATCCTGCACCACACACCCCATTCCGCATGGATCCTGCCCAACCCCTTGCGAGGTTGGTGAGCTGGATGTCGAGCTGCAATGGCTGAAGGCCACGTGCTGCTCTCGTCGCATTCACCTCGGCAATGAAGGATGACTCCTCAGCAGCTGAGGCAGACGCGGAGGCAGGAACAAGCGCCGCAAGGATGAGCGTCCACACGGCGAGCATGGCGAGCATCTGCCGAACACCGGGTGCGGTGCGTGCGCGCTGGTTGTCTTCGATGAGTGAGCTGCTTTTAGACACAGCGTAAAGCGTCGGTCCACTCGCCCTATCACCTTGAGCACATTTCTCTAGAGATTCGATCACTCGTAGTGGTTTTGGTGTGTGCTCACGTTTCTCGTCGCCGAATGACTCGTCGCCGAGATCACACCTACTACCGTGTCGGTGTGGTGCTTGCGCGCGAAATTCCCGATGCAACCGTTTCTCGCCTGCCCATCTACCGACGTTCCCTGGTCGAGCTCGTATCACAGGGTCAGGTGACGGTGAGTTCAGCTCGTCTCGCGGAGCTTGCGGGGGTGAACGCGGCAAAAGTCCGCAAGGACCTTTCCTACCTCGGCACCTATGGCGTTCGTGGAGTCGGCTACGACGTCGAGTACCTCCTTGCCCAGGTGGGTGAAGCACTCGGCCTCGACGTTGAGGCTCCCGTCGTCATCGTCGGTATGGGCAACCTCGGACAGGCGCTTGCGCACTACGGCGGGTTCTCGAGCCGAGGCTTTCCCATCGTCGGACTCGTCGACGCGTCGCCGGACAAGGTCGGCATGATCATCGACGGGATCGAAGTTGCCCACATCGATGCGCTCCCCGAGCTCGTCGATCGTCTCGGAGTCTCTGTCGGCATCATCTCGACACCAGCGAGCGCCGCTCAACAAGTGGCCGATGCGCTGGTCGCTGCAGGCGTGCGCTCGATTCTCACTTTTGCACCCACGGTGCTGCAGGTGCCCGACTCTGTTCCGCTGCGCAAAGTTGACGTGGCAACAGAACTCCAGATCCTCAGCTACTACCAGCAGCGTGGTGGCGAGCGAAACCAAACCGCCTGAGGGCCGCACAACCTCACGGGTCGAAAGAGAATCGGCAATGTGACTAAGGTGCCGGTAGACGATGCGCCGTACCGAAGGTGCGGGTAAGGAGATGTTCCGATGGTGGTTTACTCAGAGAAGCAGCTGATGGACGAGTTGCGCAACGTGCCGTTGTTCTCCAACGCGTCGAAGAAGCAGCTCAAATCCCTAGCGAACGCAGGAAAGATCGTGACGTGGCCGGAGGACAAGATCGGTGTTGTCCAAGGTAGACCCGGCATGGCATTCTTCTTGATTCTGAGTGGAACCGTCGCCGTCACGCGAGACGGCAAGCCACTCGCCCGATTGAACGCCAACGACTACTTCGGCGAAACAGCGATGCTGACGGGTGATCCGCGAAATGCACAGGTCCAGGCAACCACCGACACGGTCCTCTTCGCCTTGGGACGGCCATCGTTCGCTCGAACCGTGAAGCAGGACCCGGACCTGGCCATGCGCGTTCTTTCCACGATGGCGGACCG
>CAJQNJ010000110.1 GCA_905479685.1 uncultured Acidimicrobiales bacterium | reverse complement strand
GAGCTGTCTTGTCTCCCGACTCGATGGCATCGATCAGGAAGAAGACACCACTGAGTGCAAACAATGCCCATCCGAGAAGAACCCAGTGTTTCACTTCCACGTCGGAATCATGTCATGTCAGGTGTTGTCCGGCGCAATTGCTTCATCACCTGACTTCGGAACGCCTACCCCGGCGGCACGTCCACAGCCCTTCGTACTCAGTCCTCTTCGTCCGCGTCGGCCCCAATCGCATCGACCTCGACCCTGAACTCCTCACTGTCCGAGCCGAAGGCATTGATGGCACGGGCACTTCCCGAATACCTTCCGCCTTTGGGAACGCGGAAGAGCGGAGTTGGCGTATTGCCGCCCTCAATGAGTTCAGCGCCGGCAACTGACCACTCCCAGCTCGTCGGATTCCGATCGAAGACCGCCTCGAGCCGGACCAGGTCGCCATCTTGAGCGCCTAGTCCAACATCGGTGATCCGAGGCGCCGTCCCTTTCGCGACCCGAGGGCTGCGCTTGGTGACCACGTCAGTTTCGCCCGCGTCGCTCGTCACCTCGAGGGTGATGTCGTAGCGATCTGCAGAATCGAAACCGAAAGTGGCCACACTCCGATTTGGTGTCGAGATGACCGTTGCCTCTGGCGAGCTCCAACGGTACGACACCGCATTCTTCGATTTCTTCCCATCGCAGGTCAGGACAGAACCATCGACGCTGCACGAGAAGTCCGCAGACACCGGTTCTCCAATGACGACGGTCTGCGTCCGGGGCGCTGACGTGCCAGCTCCGTTCGAGACCCGCAAGGTCACCTCGTACGATCCGCTCTTTGCGAAACGGTGGGTCGGACTTCGCTTCTCCGACGTGGTGTCATCCCCGAAGTCCCAGGACCACTCCTCAGGGTCATCCCACGAGGTGTCGGTGAACTTCACCGATCGGCCGTCGGTTGTCCATCGAAAGTCGGCGCTCGGAGGTGGTTTGACCGTGATCTCGCGCTCGGTGCTCGATATTCCGCCTTTGTTGGAGACGGTCAACCGAACAACGTACGTGCCCTCGCGCGCATACGTGTGCGACGTGTTCGGACTGGAAGAGACTTCCGAGTCTCCAAAGGACCAGTCCCACGACGATGGACTGTTCGAGGACGTGTCCTGGAAGGTGACCACGCTGCCGGGAGATACGACGAGTGAGCTGGCGGTGAACGACGCAGTTGGTGGATCTACCGGTTCGACCACCGTTATCGTGATCCCCGACCTGTTCGCTCCAGCGTCGTTGATCGCGCGTAGCGTCACTCGATACTTGCCAGCCTTCGACCAACTCTTGGTGGTGGTTGTTCCTCCGGCCGTAGTGTCATCACCAAAGTTCCATACGAGTCGCGTCGGGTCGTTGAGGGAAAGACTCGAGAAGGTGACTGTCTCGGCGACCAAGACCTCAGTGGCCGACTGGGTGAACTGTGAAATCGGCGGGTCGACACGTTTGGCGACAACGACGTCGACGAACGCGGAATCACTGCCCTCGGAGTTCTCCGCGGTGAGTCGCACGCGGTAGGTCCCCGGTGTCTCCCACGCATGACGAATCGATGACCCAGCTATGCGAGTTCCATCACCGAGGTCCCAGATCAGTCGAGTCGGCTCGTTCAGCGATGCGCTACGCAGGGAGACGAGCTGTCCGTTCACCACGTTGCTCGGAATGTCCGCAATCGCTGCCTGCGGCGGCTCGACACCGCTGATTACAGTGATCTGCGTCGATGCGGTCGTGGCCCCCGCTGGGTTCGAGGCGGTGAGTGCAATCGTGTACGTGCCTGTGTCTTCGTAGGCATGTTCAGCGGTGGGACCGCGAGACGTCTCGCCATCACCAAAATCCCATTCCAGGAGATCAACCTCACCCAACGTACGGCTTTCGAGCGAGACCGTCTCGCCCTTCTCGAGTGTGTCCCGGTCGAACTCGAAGTCAGCAGATGGTGGAAGGAGCACGGTCTTCGGCACAACCGTTACCTCGGTGCTGAGACTCGATTCGTCACCTCGCGCGTTCGTCACCACCAACTCGACCGTATACACACCCTCGCTATCCCAGGACTTCTCCACATTGGGTTCCTGCGCTCCTGTGCCGTCACCGAAACCCCAGGTCCACGACACGGGCGATCCCGAGCTGAAGTCTGTGAACTGCAACGATTCGTTGACCTTCGCCGTCGCCGATGACACTCCGAAGTTCGCAATCAACTTTCCGGAGACGGGCAATGCGTCCAGCGCCTCGTTCTGCTCGCCCGGACCTTCGATGATGATGCCAACCGCTCCGGGCTGTGGCGCGTTCGCGTTGCCGAACGTGTCGAGTCCAGACGCGTCGCCGATGCCCGAGCCCGCACCAGCACCGGGTTCGCCTGTCCCGCCAGAAGCGATCACCTCGGCACCGCTGTCCCCGAGGATCCTCAGGCCGGGACCGTCGACATCTCCCCCGGTCAACGATGCTCCGTCACCGGTCGTCTCTGCTTGAACAGCACCGGCGACGATGACCGAGATCTTCGGGACCGGAAACAGACCAAATTCGCTCACGACAGCAGCGAACGGACCAAGCGTCTCATTCGCCCAGACGATCGTTCCGTCTATCTCGAGTTCGAAGGGTTGGCCTCCAGATCCGAATGGAAGGCTGAAGATCGACCGGCTGGCGTCGAGATCGATCACCTCGATGCGGTTCGATCCCCAGTTCGGAAGGTAGGCAAACCGGCCGCTGACGACCGGAGGGCCAAACGATTGCCCGCGGAGGTCCAGCGCGATTTCCCTACACGTTCGATCCTGTTGATCGCTCACGTTGAGCAGTCCGGAGACGGGGTTGTACGACGCAATGATCGCCGGGTCCGAGGCGCCTGAGCCACCGACCACTGCACCGTCGATCGAACTCTTCGCGCACACGGGTTGTCCGAGCTCACCGTCGACAGAAACCTCCGAGACCGACAGGCTGGCGGGGTCCACGAGCCAAACGGAACCGCCGGCTTCGATGAGCGACCGCTCGTCGGGAGTTCGGTCCACCGGATCGGGAAGTGAGATGACGTCGGTCAGCCCTCGAGGCCCGAGCTCCTGGATGGCACGAGCGTCGGGTCGAAGCATCAGGACCTCGCCATTTGTCCGCTGCACCGCAGACCGAGTCGGTTCGGGCAGCGCTGTCGGCGTCACGATTTCGGTCTGCGTATCGATCGACAGAATCTGATCATCATCGACCACGACAACGTTGCCGGACAGATCTGGGTGGCCGAAGAGGAGAACCCGGCGATCGGGCGCGCCCTCGGACAGATCGATCGAGATGGCCTTTGTGACCTGGAGCGTCGAGGAATCGATCAGCGAGATAGTGCCAGCGGTTTGGTTCAGCACAACGGCACCATCACCATGCGAAGTTGCCCGAATGAAGTCACCCGGTTCGGAGATGTCGATGCGCGCGGTCACTTCGCCGGTAGCCCCGTTGATCTGAAGAATCTCCCCATCGATTCCGTGTTCGATCCAGGCCGTTGGATTGGCGAGCGCGACCCCAGCTGACGCCTGTTCCCCTGGCCGAAACATGAGAAGAGCGCCAGCGAAGAGCGCAGCAAGTCCGATCAGGGCGAGCACGAAGTTTCGACGCATGAGCATCTTCGTCGTCATCTCGTTCATGTGCGCCACTCACTCCAGTACAACAGACGGTGAGGGTACACCTCAAGATCGCCACAGCACGTAGAGATTCGGCTGCGCATGATCCTCCTGTCCGTTTGTTGGTTTCTGTTGAGGTCGAAAAGGAACGCTCCAGCCTCCCCAAAACCACACATTCAGCGACATCGGTGACCAGCCCGCAGCCAGAAACGTAGCCGCGACAACGCCGCAAGATCCTTCGGTCCCGCGCGACGGCAGCTGTCAGTGGCAACATGTCTCCATGAGTGCGGCATTCGGCGGCGAACCATCAGCTCGAGCTGATATGCCGTGGGCGTGAACCCAGTAGAGGCGCTCACCCAACACCTCGCGGACGATGCTCCACCACTCGCTACGTGTCTGTTGTTG
>CAJQNJ010000109.1 GCA_905479685.1 uncultured Acidimicrobiales bacterium | reverse complement strand
CCCGCAATGATCGGCGCGAAGTGATAGGTGAGCGTCGGGCTGCGAATGGCCAGCGCCGCCCAGATCACACAGACCAGTGAGGTCAGCAGCGCACCACGAAACTGCGTCGGAGATGACAGCGCTATGGGGCAACCGATCGATCAGACTCGAGATTCCGGCTTGTTCAGCAGCCAGGGCAGCGGTGCGCTGTCGTAGACCAGTAGCGTCGACACATGCAGCATCGAACTCTTGGATCATCACCCTTCTCGGTATCGGAAATCGGCCTCGGTTGCTGGCAGCTGGGCGGAGACTTCGGGCCGATCGAGGATGCCCGAGCGAACGACATCCTCGCCGCGGCCGATGCGGCCGGCATTGACTTCTGGGACACCGCTGATGTGTACGGGGCAGGGTTGAGCGAGGAACGAATCGGGAAGTACGTCGCCAACAATCCCGGCGACCGAACAATCGTGACCAAAGTTGGGCGAAACGGTGACCTCTACCCGGACGGGTACACGAAAGACCTTGTGCGCACGAGTCTCGAAGGGTCGGCCCGTCGGCTCGGCGTTGATGCGCTCGATCTCGCACAGTTGCACTGTGTTCCAACAGAGGTGCTGCGAGCGGGCGACATTCTCGGCTGGATGGAGGACTTCCAGGACGCCGGCCTGATCAGACATTTCGGTGCCAGCGTCGAAACCATCGAAGAGGCATATCTGGCAATGTCGCACCCGAAGCTCGTGTCGCTCCAGGTGATCTTCAACATCTTTCGACAGGACCACATCGCCGAGCTCTTTCCTGCAGTCGTCGAGAACAATGTGGGCATCATCGTGCGACTTCCACTCGCGAGTGGCGTGCTGTCGGGCAAGATGTCGCGCACGCATTCCTTCGACGAACAGGACCATCGAAACTACAACGCCGACGGCGCCTTCTTCAGCGTTGGCGAGACGTTCTCGGGGGTTCCGTTCCAAACCGCCGTTGGCTTTGCAGAGACCTTGGATGGCCTCCGGCCCGAGGGTATGTCGATGGTACAGATGGCGCTTCGATGGATTCTCGATCAGCCAGCGGTCAGCACGATCATCGCTGGCGTGAGCAGACCGAGTCAGGTTGCCGAGAACGCATCAGCGAGCGAACTTCACGGACTCACTCCCGAGTTCCACGAGCGACTCGCAACCTTCTACTTCGATGAGGTCAAGGCGACGGTCCGAGGGGCCGTGTAGCCAAGAAAATTTCTCAAAATGGGGGAATGAACCTGCGCGATGAACGTTGTAGAAAGCTGAGTGACATCCACTCAAGTTGCACGTACATCCACCGTGGAGGAAACCCATGCTGTTCACCAATTATGACCCACTCCGTGACCTCTCGAGCACGGCCCGGTCCCTCGACTACGACGTCGTCCGTTCAGAAGACGGTGTGGCCGTTCACATCGACATTCCGGGAATCGACCCGGCAACCGTCGATCTCACGGTCGATGGTCGAAGCCTTCGACTCGACGCAAAGCGCCCGATCGATGTGCCCGAGAATTCTCAGCTCGTGACGAGCCGTCGACGCGCATTCGCTGCAACCCAGACGTTCCAACTCGGCGAGCAACTCGACGCAGAACGCCTTTCGGCCGAGTACGAGTTCGGTGTGCTCACCGTGACGATTCCTGTGGCCGAATCCGCCAAGCCACGCAAGGTGGAAGTTGGTGTCGGCACCGGATCTGCCGCGGCGATCGACGCGGCCTCCGAAGCCGCATAAGTTCAGGCCACTCCCGCATGACACCCGGTGCGCGCATCTGCGACACCGGGGTTTGCGCTTTTGGGCCCTACGACTAGTGGTTCGAAGCTGCCATTCCAGCATTTTTCCACCTTCGGGCAACGTCACCACAGCAGTGGCCACTTCGCCTCATTCCATCCGACTCCGAAGAATCTGGCCCCTCGAGATGAAGAGGTCACGGCCCTCGCCCCGAAGGTCGAGCCGCTCGACAAAGAACAGGAGGACCGCAAGCCCGATGACCTCCATACCAACGACAACTGCGATGGAGCGCTCGAACTCATTCACGACCGATCCACCCAAGACGTCGCCAGCACCGAGGAAGGGCCACCAAAAGACATCAGCGTCGGTCCATGAACCGTCGAGAACGAGATGCATGAAGAGCCCGATCGGAAGGCCGAGCCACTGCCTTCGCGCCAGCCGTCGTCTCTGTGTGGAGAGCATCACCGCAGTCATGAGAACGACGGGGGCAAGAAGTGTGTGCAGGACCCACGGTCCGGCTATGAACCCTTCGACGATCGGAAGCACTGCGCCACACATGACCAGTCGATAATCAAGAGCGGGCGACGAGAACACGACGAGGACCGCAGCAAACGAGAGCCCAAGAAACCAGAAGAACACGGAGCGATTCCGTCAGACGAGCTTGGCCACGAGCCGGCCGCAGTCGACACAATTCTCCAGCGTTCCTGCAGGAAGGTGTTTCCACCGGTCGAGCTCGACCGCCGACATGGCGACGGGACAACCACCGTCCTTGTTCGGATCGAACTCGACGATCGCTCGCGGTCCGTAGGTGATCCGAAGCCTGCGGTACTGCTCGAGAAGATCATCTGGGACCGGCGACGCAGCTTCCTCTCGCTGCGTCGTGGTGCTCGCGATCTCTGCGTCGAGCTGCGCCGCCTTCGACGACAGATCAGCCTCGAGTTCTGCGATCTTGGCTTCGAAGACACCCCGCTGGGCCTCCGTTTCGACCAGCGCCTCATCGAGTGGTTCGATCTCGACGAGTAGTTCCAGTGCCTGATCTTCGAGATCCGACACTCTGGCTCGGAGACTCGCGATTTCTTCGGTCATCGCAGTGGCCTCCTTCGGGCTCGTCACGGCTCCGCCGTAGAGCTTGCCGTCGAACACATCGGCCTTCTCGGAGAGGTCGTTCGACTGTGCCTCGAGATCGCGCTCCTTACGACGGAGCACGTCCCGTTGTCCTTCGGCCTCCGAAGCCGCGGCGTTCAAACTGGAGAGCTGTGCCCTGGTCTCGACGATCGCTGCTCGTTCGGCAAGATTGTCGTGTTTGAACCGGAGCTGGTCGAGTGTGTTGTCGAGTCGTTGGACGTCGAGCAGCGCTTGCAGTTCCGACATTGGTCCCCTTGGATCGAGCCTGCCCGTACGCTACCGACCGAAGTGGCACTTGGCCCTACGGGGCGACAGTTGTGGCGGGTGCAGCTGTCGTCGTCGGCGCAGCTGTCGTGGTTGGTGCAGCCGTCGTTGTCGAAGGTGCAACTGTCGTCGCCGGTGCAGCCGTCGTCGAGGGTGCCACTGTGGTGTCACCCGGAGTCGTTGTTGGGGCCACTGTGGTCTCACCATCCACCGTCGTGGTCGTCGTATTCGGATCGATTGCATCCTCGGGACGAATCCGGGCGATGCAGCGTTCTTTCACGCCATCACCATCCTGATCAACGGCAACCAAAAGGCCGGGGCATCCCAGTTCTTCATCGATGTCGATACCACCGAGATTCCGGCACCAGTCGATATCTCCGTCGCCGTCTTGATCAACCTCGGCATTCTCGCCCCCGCACGGGCTGACACGGACGATCTCTGGTTGTTCGAGGTCCTTGTCGACCTGAAGACGCTCACCACGGCGCCCCGACTCGGGGTCGAGGAAGTCGATCACCGGCAGACCAGCCATGTAGTCGTTCATGAAACGACCCCAAATCATCGCCGGGATCGAGCCGCCTGTGACACCGGAGTATGCGAAGTCCCCGAGTGTTCGTTCGTAATCGGCCGCAACATGGTCAGGGTTTCTGCGGTCGTAGCGCATGGCGATCTGGCCCTCTTGGCCACCGACCCAGACCGCCGTCGCGAGCTGAGCCGTGTACCCGACGAACCATGCATCGTAGTTGGACTGGCCGGTACCGGTCTTGCCCGCAGCTGGGTGTTCTGCGAGCCGAGCACGGCGCCCCGTACACGCACCTGCGCTGCAGTTGACGTTCTTCTCGAGCAGGTCGGTCACGAGGCGAGCGGTCTGTGGGCGCACGGCCCGGAACGGCTTGAGATCATGCTCCATGATCGTCTGCCCTCCCTGGGTGACCCGGGTGATGACGTGGGGATCGACTCGGATGCCATCGTTCGCGATCGTTGCATACGAGTTGGCCATGTCAAGCGGCGTGATGTCGTACACACCCAACGGAAGCGCGAGCACTGGGCCGATGTCTGAAGTGACACCGAGAGCGTGTGTTGTGTCGACAACGTTGTTGAGCCCCACGATCTGGCTCAGACGAAGGAATCCGCAGTTGGTACTCCGGAGTGTGTGGTCCTGGATCGACAACGCACCACTACGTCTGCTGCCGTTGTAATCGCCGGCTTTGTACGGATTCGGATATCCACCCGCGTTGTCGAACTCACACGGCGACGTTGCGTTGATGCTGTCGGCAGGAATCAAGCCGCCACTCTCGAACGCCGCTGCGAGCACGAATGGTTTGAACGACGAACCGGTCGGTCGACCTTTCTGCGTGGTGACGTTGAACTCGAACTTGTCGAACCCCGGTCCGCCGACCATTGCTCGGATTGCACCGGTCCCTGGCTCGACCGACACCAAGCCGACAATGATTCCCAGATTGTTGTCTGTATCGAACTCTGCGGCCACTGCGTTCTCGGCGAGCGCCTGAGCAACCGGGTCGAAGGTGGTGTGCACCTCGAGCCCACCTTGAAACACGCTGTTGATCCGGTCGGCTCGTGTCTCGCCCAAGCGTGGGTCATCGAGCAAGCGTCGTTTCACCTCTTCGACGAAGTACGTGTCGAGGTAACCATCCCCATCGTTCTGGCGGTATCGAGGAAGCTCGCTGATCTCCCAGAATTCACGTTGCTTTTCGTTGATGAAACCCTCATCGACCAGCCGCCCAAGCGCCGTACTCCGACGATTCAACGCGTTCGTCGGTCGATACACCGGGTCGTACAGGCTCGGGTTGGAGATGATGCCAGCGAGCAATGCCGACTCTCCGTAGTTGAGCGCATCGGCGTTCTTGTTGAAGTAGAGCTCGGCGGCCGCTTGCACACCATAGGCACCACCGCCGAAGTAGACGGCGTTGAGGTATCGCTCGAGGATCTCGTCTTTGGTCATCTGCTCTTCGAGTCGCATCGCGATCGCAGCTTCAGGGATCTTGCGCTCGAGCACCTGCGCGTCGCCGACAACGCCAAGCTTCACGAGCTGTTGGGTGATGGTCGAACCGCCCTGCTCGATGCCACCCGCAGAAACGTTCGTCACCGCCGCGCGCGTGATCGCTGCGACGTTGACCCCCTTGTGCTCATAGAAGCGATCGTCCTCGACAGACAACACCGCAGCAATGATCTCCGGAGACATCTCATTGAGCGGCAGGTACTCACGATCGATCTCGGCCCGTAGCTCAGCGATCAGGTCGCCATTTGTGTCGTAGACAACCGTGGTCTGCTCGAGAATGGACAAATCGATTTCTTCAGACGCGGTGCTTCTCGCTCCCCAGATGTCCGCCAGGGGCGGCGCGAGCGCTGCGAGGGTGAACGCCAGAGCCGCTCCACCGAACGCAACAGCGGCGACAAGCTGCACGACGCTGAAGAGTGACCGCAGGACAAGACGCACGGCACCGAGGTTAGTGGCCACGAGCTCCGTGGCGGTGTCAGCAAACCTCGATGAACCCTCCCGCCTTCCGCGTGAAATCTGCCAAACCTCCGTAGTCGCTCCACGAGCCGAAGGCGAATGTGCGATTGCCGGCAGCAGAGTGGGAAAAATGGAAGAACCTCGCCGTACGGGGGGGTAAGGCGAGGTTCTTCGAGAGCCGTGATTCTTGGGGGAAAGAACTCACAGCGAGCAATGTCTATGCATCGCTCCTTGGATCATTATATTTGGAACATCCTGTGCAATGTGGTGCGGGTGAATGTGACGTCAGGCACCGAGTTGCAACGAAAATCAACGATTGTTGCCCATTTCATTGCACTTCTGATGATCGCCGTGACAGGTGTCGCATGTACAAGCTTGGATCGCGAAAGCGAGTCGACCTCAATAGCCGACAACGGCGACACATCTCGTCATCGATCTACTGAAATCGGACCGGAGGATGAAGGGCTCGACATCGCCGTTCGATTCGTTTCAGACGGCGACAGTCTGCGTGCCGACAGCGCCGAGACCGCGCTCGAGATTCGCCTTCTCGGTATCAATGCTCCCGAACGAGATGATTGCTTCGGCGACGCAGCTGGGGACGAGCTTCGCGCGCTCCTGGCGACTGGACCGGTCACACTTCACCCTTGGCCAGGCGAGACCGATCAATTTGGGCGCCAACTCGGATTCCTCATGGCGAACGGAACGTTCGTCAACCTGTCGCTCATTGAATCTGGCCATGTTGTCGCTCGGGCACAATCTGACCACGGCTTCGAAGAAGAATTCGAAGCCGCCGAGCGCATCGCGTCGGGCTCCGGCGTCGGTTTGTGGGCCGCGGATGCCTGCGGAACGCCAACGGCCGCTGAGGTCGAGATCATCGACGTACAAGAAGACGCTCCAGGCGATGACCGTGAGAATCCAAACGGAGAGTGGGTCCTCATCGAGAACGCGGGCAGTTCAGCGATCGACTTCACGGGCTGGATGTTGCGCGACGAGTCGACCCGGCATCGGTTCGATATTCCAGGTGTGACGCTCGAAGCTGGATCTTCGATTCGAATATTCACCGGATGCGGAATCGACGAAGTCGAGAGCACTCCGATGGAGCTGTTCTGGTGCGATCCGGAGCCGCCAGTCTGGAACAACGACGGTGACACGGTCTTTTTACTCGACCCCAACGGCGCAATTGCAGATAGCTACCTGATAGAAGGTTGAAGGTCGTTTTACCTGAGGCGTTATCGTGACTACCGTTTGTCCAGAAAACGACAACAGCTCTTGAGGAGCCAGCCCAAAGCACATGTCGACAAATGAATTGCGCCGGGGGCCCGGCTGGTGGATGGACCTGGAAGGTCAGTGGAATCCTCCGGAGGAGTGGCCCGAATCGAGTCCTCCCCTGCCTGGGTGGGTTCGCGATCCAGATGGCTCCTGGTGCGAACCGGCGATCTCGGATGCAGACCTCGAACCCCCGCTCCATGAGTCCGATTCGGCTTCCGTGGGGCTGACTGGGAGCCCGAGCCCAAAACTGAAATCGCCAACAACGATCCCACCGCTTCACTCTCTGAATGACGAGCCGAACGCGACCTTGACCTACCCTGGGAACATCGAGCAACCTCGCCATCGGCGAGTCGCCCCGGCAACATCGTCAGCAGTATTGAGCTTCTCGGCGTCCACGGCCGATCTGGCCGTGTTCGAAGACGATGTGCGTCTGCGTCGCCGAGCGATCACCGGCGCCCTTCTCGCTGCAGTTACCGCATCGATGCTGGCAGCTGGTCTCGTACTTCTGCTCCTACTTTTGTGAACGTTTGATCAAGAGCCATCTCGTCGCATCGTCCGCCTCGACTGCACCACGAGGTCGTACCGTGAAGGGATGACCGCCCTCCCCCGCCCAGTCATGCGGTTGTTTCGAGCACTGCCTGAGCCGGTTCGTCAGCGCGCCGTTCGGGTGGTCAGTCCGAGCTACACGCTCGGAGCTCAGGCGAGAATCATCCGCGAGGACGGACGTATTCTGCTGGTGAAAGCGGCCTACCGGTGGCGTTGGGGCATGCCCGGTGGGCTTATGGATGCGGGCGAGTCGCCTGCCGACGCGGTGGTTCGAGAGACGTTGGAAGAAACTGGCCTGTCGATCGTTCTGACGAGCGAACCGTTGGTCTTGGTGGAGACGAACCTGCAACGGGTCAACTTCATCTTCAACGCCGAGCCAGCCCCGGGGTCCGACCCCGATGCGCTCCATGCTCAAGCCTCGGAGATTCTCGAGGTTGGCTGGTTCGCGTTCGACCAAATGCCCGACACGATTCCGGACATGTCGGGCGAACTCGCGCTGCGCCACAACGCCACCGCAGACGGTCCGTCGGTGATCGTCACGAATGCGATGCCTGGCGAAACGCCGATGCAAGAAAGCTGACCACTTCCCCTGAAGACCGATACCCTTACCTGTTCCGGGCGTTTAGCTCAGTTGGCTAGAGCATCTCGTTTACACCGAGAGGGTCGGGGGTTCGAGTCCCTCAACGCCCACTACGTCGCTTCGCTCCTTCGTGGGCGTCACGCCGCAGCTCCGTCCCCTCCGGCGGCCGTTCAAACGCCACGGAGGCTGGCGGGTTCGAGAACACCTGAGCCAAGAGGCTGAGGGACTCGAACCCCTCGGAGCCCGCTCAGATGTGCGGTAGCGCGTGGGTTCGGCTAGCGCCCAGCACAGCTAATATCAAGCGGGTCCCGACCCGCTCAACGCATCACACTTCGCCGGATACCGAGTGGTCTGCGACAGGCTTCGTAATGCGATTACGCATGGACTCCATGCCGGATCCGAAGGCTTGGAAGTAGCAAGGTATGAGTGCCATCAATGTCGTAGAATGCGCTCGTGCGAACAGGAAGGATTGTGCGGACCTGGCCTCTTCGAGTTGTCTCGGTTGGCCTCGTGGTCGCACTGGGGCTGGTTGCGGCCTGCTCAACCGACGACGGCTCCGCTATTCCACCGGCGTCGAGCTCGAACACGGAAACGACCGTCGCGACAACACTGGAGACGAGTTCGACATCGGCTGCAGATTCTACGACCACGGTCGTGGCTGTCGGAGTTGACGAAGGACTCCTGGCCGAACAAGTGGACGCGGTCGTATTTCCCGACGATCAAGGAGCGGCCATGGTCGCTGTCCTGCACGATGACGACTCGATTGTCCACGCCGGCCGAGGCTCTGATCAAGACGGCAACTCCCCGGTTCCGGGCTCTGTCTTCAGGGTTGGCAGTATCACGAAGGTGTTCACCTCGCTGTTGACACTCACGTTGGCTGACGAGGGTGCCATCGACCTCGACGCTCCGGCCGCCGACTACGTGGCCAGGGTCGCAGTCCCCACCGGTGTCACCGTTCGCGACCTGCTCCAGCACACCAGTGGCCTGCCCAACTACACCGATGCACCGGGCTTCTTCGAAAGCGTGTCGGATGATCCCCAGCGGACGTGGTCACCGGAGGAAACCATCGCCGGAGTCCAGGATGCCGAGCCTCTGTTCGATCCAGGGGCGCGATTCTCGTACTCGAACACCAACTACTTGGTCCTCGGCGTGCTCATCGAGGAGGTCACCGGACACTCGTACGCCGACGAGCTACGAGCCCGGATCATCGAACCGCTCGGGTTGACCAGCACGTATCTGGCCGGATTCGAGGAGGGCCCTGCTCCCTTCGGGGCCTACGTAGCCACGTCACTCTCCGGCCCGTCTGAGCCCATAGACTTCGACTACAAGTCGATCGCCACCAATGCCTGGGCCGCGGGCGCAGTGGTTAGCTCAGCTGAGGACCTCCACGTTCTCCTCAGCGTAATGTTCGACGGCAACATCGTTTCTTCGGACTCACTGGCGGCGATGACCGAGAGCCAGGATTACGGGCTGGGACTCGTCCAACTCGGGCCAGGACTACACGGCCATGGCGGGAGCATTCCCGGCTATCAGACATTCGTGGCTCACGCCCCAGAGACTGGGACCACTGCGTTCTTCGTCGTGACCAACGACGGCATTACCAGGCCTCCGCCGGTTGACCCGATCCTCGAGAGAATCACACAGAATTGACGGTTCCGAGACCGCAACAGGCCGGTACAACTCGAGTGTTCGGAAATGACGGACGCTCGCCTCAAAAGCGAAGCTGCCTGACGCGCTCAAGCTCCGGCAATGAGCTGGGGGTCCTACCTGCATCTCGTCGTAGTCGACGTGCTCGATATTGTCGCCACATAGTCACGATCACGAACGCACTGGGTTCGAGAACACCCGAGCCAAGAGGTTGAGGGACTCGAACCCCCGCGGAGCCCGCTCAGATGTGCGTTCCCGAGCGGGTCGAGCGGAGAGTTTCAGCGCACGATATGCGTGTCCCCGAACAGCACTTCGGGGATGCTCGAGCCGGACACGTAGTCTAGTCGCTGGTATCGTCGCTTTTCCCTGCGAGGGGGGGTGAGTATGCGGCTTGCTGCTGCTGCTGCGGTGCTGGCGTTCGGTGTTTCTGCCTGCGGCGACGGAGATGCAGTCGAAGAACCTGGAGCAACCACGGCCACACCGGGCCAGGCCGTCGGGGGTATAACGATTCGTCATGACGACGGGTGTGCCTACGAGGGACCTGTCGAGTTCGACCTGAATTCCGACGTGACCTTCACCTTCATGAACACGTCCGAGGTGCAGAACGCTGGGTTCGCCGTTCAGAAGATTGACGAGGGAACCACCGTCGAAGAGATACTCGAGCTGGGGGTCTTCGCAGTGTCAGATGAGGACTCGGATGGCTACGATCCGTACTTGCCGTCCGGCATGACCCCCGACGTCGAATACCCACTCACGGTCACACTCGACAGGGTCGGGCTCCATGCCCTCATCTGCTTTCAGTTCCCCGAAGGTCGCCCGCACTACGCAAACCTGTTCGAGGTCAACGGGTAGCCCTCAGCCAATGTTTGGGGAGAACGCATCCCACGTGTGAACTGTCGGAGTAAACAACACCCTCTCGGACCACCGCCGCGTACTAGATCAGCCTGAGCTGGCCAGCCATGGACTGAGGATCGGTGACATGGAGGACTGACCGTCCCCGAGCGCCGGCTCGGAGGCACGCAACTCGACGGCGGCGGAGGGCGTCTGGCCCCACACGCGACCCGGCAATATGCGTCACCTCAGTCTCATCGAGATGGGCTGGCGCGGGCTGTTTCGTTTCAGGTGTGCCATGACGGTGGTGCGGTGAATGTCGAATCGCGCTGCGAGTTCGGTGATGGTTGCGCCGGCTGCTCGTGTGGCCAGCAGTTCGTCGATTTGTGAGGCGGTCAGCCGGGTCTGTTTCTGTCCTGCGGTTGGAGCACGGATCATGGTTTCGTGTTCACCGTCGGCAGCGATTTCTGACGTGTCAGCGTGTTGACGAGGGGTTTCGGGGTGTGAAAGCTGTCCCCTAAGGCCCACTTCGAACACATGTTCGACAGTTTGTCAAGGTCGTCTTAGGCCGCTCGCGACCCTCATCGACCCCGACCCGCTGAACCCATTTGCGCTCCGTATCGGACGTCGGCCTCAGCCTCTCAGCGAGCGCACGTCGACCCGTGGTTCGAGTCCGTTCGGCGGCAGCCGTCGCGCTGCGCACAGCTATTTGTCAGAGGCGGTGGGTAGTCCTGGTGATCTTGCATCATACGGATCTTGAATTGTTCGACGAAGCGGTCGTCGCTCTACTGAGACATCTTCACGGGCACAGCTGGCGTTTCGGACATGAAGGAGGCTGGCGACGAGCCTCGTCCATCGCGAGGAGCTGTTCAGCCCAACGCGTCGGTTGACTGTCGATGGGCGTGGGCGGTTCGAGCACCGCGACCAATGGCCCTGCACTTATGTCCGTTCTGACTTGATATTTCTCATCGAGTTTCCTTCTTGTTGTGAGGACCACGGACTCGAGCCCCGGCCGGTTGGCGAACTTCTTCACGTATTTGCTCTTGCTGTTGGAGGATACGTGTGGATCGTTTTCTCTCACACTGGGTCTTCCATCGCGAGAGCCTCGTAGAGGGTTACGCCGTCGACAATCGGGCAGCTTTCGAGGAGTTGCTCGGCGGCATCGATGTGCTCTGCGTTGACAATCGAATATCCGCTTGCCGGGCTGGAGGACAGCGACAGCTCAACGGTCCTGTCATTGCTGGTCCGGTGTCCGGGGCCGAACGCGTTGCCGACATCAGCGAAATCCGCCGCCCGTTGACCGTTCGCGAGGAACGCCAGGGCCAACCCCCACGCGCCCGCGCGGGACTATCGATCACTCGGCAAGGGATTCGTGCGATTTCGAACCCCCTGCAGCGTCTCGAGCCGGTCGGCGCCGTCGAGATCGAACATCGCCCGACTGGCGGGCCGTCCTGGCTCGCCGAGATGGGGCGCCGCAGAGTCCGCCCAGGGGATTCGGCGCGTTGGAGCCGGTACGGCTGCGTGTCCTACTGAACGCATCGATGATTACTGCAAGATGCAGTATTTGTGTTACGGTCCGCATCTGACTCGCCCGCTGCATTCCGAGGCGCGCGAACCCGAGGAAGACGATACATGGCCGGACCGTTCCGCGATGGTGGGATGTGGTGTGAGGGTGCGCTCTGTGCCGTGGCGCCCAATGGGCGTCGATTCTCGATCGGTCGGCGCGTCGGTCGAGTCCTATCGGTCGCCATGCTCATCGGGGTGACTGCGTGTGCCGGTTCCGAGACGTCGTCGACGCCGGCGACGACGACCCAGGCCACGACGACCACCCAGACGCCGGCTCCCACCACGACAACGGCAGCACCGGTCAGCTTCGAACCGGTCGCTGCCCTGGAGCATACGGCGCTCGTGGTGAGCGACTTCGAGGTGAGTGAGGCGTTCTACACGGAGCTATTGGGGTTCGAGGAAGTCCCGGCGCCGTGGCTTCCGACCAATCAGATGTTCCTGACGGCGGGTGACGGTGTCCAGTTGCACATGGGGGAGGTGCCCGGTATCGAGATCCGTCCGAGCAGCTTCAATCATATGGCGTTCTCGGTACCAGACTTCGACGGGTTCTTGGAGCATCTCCAGGATCAGGGTGTGGTGTATTCGCACCTCGGAGGGGCCGTGCCGAACGGAATCGTCGAGCGGCCAGACGGTGTGAGACAGACCTATTTCCAGGACCCCGACGGGTACTGGCTCGAAGTCAACGACGCGCGGTAGGCCAGCGACGTCGCGATTGCAGACCGTGCACCGACTGCTCGGCAGCCTTGCGGAGTTCGCCGTCGCTCCAGCTCGTTGCGCTGTGGCGTGGGATCTGGTGCTGATCGAGCAGAGCCGTGATGGCTCGCCCGGAGCTTCGAGACCTGAGCGATACCCTTGGGATCTCAGGCGAATCGCAGTGAAGAACGGTCTGCCCGGTTTCGACAGTCCCGCGTTCGACCTACGCCACGTGTCTGACGGACCCGGCACCTCCGTCGATGCTGACGAGTTCGCCGTCGACCAGCTCGCTGATTGCGTTCTGAGCCGACAGCACACACGGGATCCCGTACTCACGGGCGAGGGTGGCTGGATGGCTCAATGGTCCGCCCTGTTCGGTGACCAGACCGCCGATGACGTCGAAGATCGGGGACCAGCTCGCCTGGGTGATCGGGCAAACGACGATGTCGCCGGGTTGAACCTTGTAGAACTTGCTCGGGTCATGCACGATCCGGACCGGCCCCTCAACGACCCCTGGACTACCCGGGATGCCGCGCAGGACATCGTCGTCGGCTACGTCGGTTGAGATTTCGGGCTGCTCCGCCTTGAGCGACCACCCGAGAGCGCCGATGGTGCCGCGGTAAGCCTTGGGTACGAGCCTTGACAGATCGGGCATGGCGGCGGGGGCGGGGCCGACGTGATCGGGGAAGTCGTTGGCCTGGGCCCAGTGGAACTCGCCCTTGCGTCTCACGATGTCGGGGGTCGTGGTCAGTTCCCGGCGGAGCATCCCGACCACCTCGTCCCGCTCGAGAAAGAACACGTCGTTCCGGTCGCGCAGGAGCCCCGACTCCTCCAGACGTCTTCCTGCCTCGAGGGCGGCGAAGCGGATATTCGTGATCGCTTCGAGCACGGTGCCCTCCGTCTCGTCGCCCGTAGGGCGGGTTCGTCTTGCCAACTGGAGCACCTCGTCGAAGCGCTTCCGGTCGCTCGGGTGCAGCGCCGATCGGGCTCTCTCTGTCGCGCCGTCGGCGACTGTGGTCGAGTCGCGTTCGACTCGGTCGACCGACCGGTGACGTCGTAGATGGGCCGCGATCAGGCTGGGTTGCTCTGCCTCTGTGGGTCGGGAGAGGTCCATGTGCACCCGATGGCCCCAACGTTCGATGTACCGGTTGGTCGCGGGGTGGTCGAGCAGCGTCGTCGGGTCGGTGAGGGCCGCGTCGACGGCCTCGGGGCCCAGGTCGGTCACCAGTTGCCGGAGGGCGTCGCCGTGGGCGGTCGAGGAATGTCCGAAACCCTGCACAAGCGTGAAGATGTCGTGCACGTCCCAACCCAACTTCTCCTCCACAAACATGCCGAGGCGTCCCATCGACATGTACACGCCACCGACGGCGAGGTCGAAGTGGTCCTGAGCGACCTTCCTTATGTGGGACCGAAGATTGTCGAAGTGGTCGGCCAGCCCGTCATCGCTCATTGCGCCAAGATCGCGCTCGCGGAGCTCCTTCGTGCTGGTGCGGGTCCACTCGCGTCCCGTGGCATCCCAATCATCGACAAGAGTGTGGATGGCGTCATCGCTCCACTGGCGTGCCGCCTTCATCCGCTTGTGGATCGCTGGCACGAGATGGAACAGCAGCTTCATGATCGGATCGGGCGGCGCAGCGCCATCCTTACCCCGGTCCGGAATCGGCACCGCACGGCTGTACACCCGGCCGTACAGATGCCGGTTGTCGATCGTCTCCATCGGAACCCCGAAGCGGGCGAAGGTGTGGGTGAACGCCTCGCCGTGAAGCGGCAGCCAGCTGGTGAAACTGAGCGGATTCAGCGGCGCGTAGAAGCGTGGCTCGCGCTCGAACGTCTGACCCTCGGGAACATCGACCTCCGGCTCGATTGGCACGGCGGTGACCGGGCGTACCTGGAGGAGCTGGAGCGCGCCGCCTTCGATCGCCCACTCGATGTCGACGTGTACACCGAGTTCACCGCGGAGCCGCCTGCACAGCTCCGCAACACCTTCCACCTCCTGCGCGTCGAGCACACCGGCCGCCCCTCCGACAAGCCTCGGCGTCCCATCGACCGTCCAGCGCTCGCCGGTGATCTCGCCCGCGAGGAGAGCCTCACCGACGCCTGCGGTTGCCTCGATGACCACGTGATCGTGGCCCGTCACCGGATCGACACTGAAGGCCACCCCAGCAGCGGTGGCGTCGACCATCTGCTGGACGATGACGGCGACCCCGCCGTCCCCAGCGTGGACGTGTTCGGCATAGCTGTGCACGGCGGCCGACTCGGCCGAGGCTCGGCAGTGGCGGATAGCGGCCACCAGCTGGTCGTCGTCGGTGATGTTCAGCACCGACTCATACTGCCCGGCGTATGACGCGTCCGCGGAGTCCTCTTCGACGGCCGATGAGCGGACGGCGACCGAGCCTCCGAGCCGCTCGACCAGTCCGGCCACCAACTCCCACCGCGCTCCGTCGTTGGGCACGGCTGCACCGACCGGCAACACTACGCCGTCGGGTACGAGGTGGCCGGCGGCACGGGCGCGTGCCAAGCCGGTGGCCTTTCCCCCGACGATCGCGCGGTCGGTGGCGTCAGCGAGCGGGATCAGCTCATCAGTGGGTCTCTGGGCCTGTCTCATGTTCTTCCCCCTTTGGGACGAAGCGTCCCCGGTTCGTTCCGTGCGGCATCGATCAGAACCTCGAGGGCCCATTGCACGGCATATCCGGCCTCGCGTGAGTTGAGCCCTACGTCGGCGCTGGTCATCCGGATCCAGCCCGTCGAGCTGCTCATCAACCGAACGAGGCCGACCAGCTGCGGTACCGCCGCCTCCGCGATACCGAAGTTCTGGGCGACAGCTTGTCGCACCTCCTCGGTGCGGCCAGCCGACTCAGCGCCTTTTTGTCCTGATTGTCGGAGCAGGTCATACGCCCGAACGAATTCGCCGCTCTCCTCGAAGATCTCGAAGACCCTCGCCATTATCTCGGGATCGGAGAGATCGGTCAACCGAATACGGGCTTGCTCGAGTTGGGCTTCCATCGATGCAAGCTCGTGTTGGTTTATGGCTTCCACGATCTCCTCGCGACCGTGGTAGTAGCGGTACATCGTTCGCTCTGACACCCCAGCCGATGTGGCGACGTCCTTCAGCGAGAAGCCGTTCGGGCCTTTCAAATTCACCAGGTCGACAAAGGCCAGGCGGATCTCTTTTGCCACATGCTGGGCTTGCCGATCCCGAAGGCTGGGCTGCTCCTCGACGGTCATGCCTCCCGCCCCCAAACGAACTTCATAGCGCAAATTATGCGCAAATGGCAGTACATATGTCAAGACGGAAGTCTAGCTGCCACTCAAGCGGGCGAGCGGTTCGTCTTGCCATGGCGACCGAGCCCAGTCAGGAGTGCGTGGATGGAGATCCTCAGCAAGGACTTCGCAGTGCTATTCAGGTCCGATCGCACTGTCAATGACGAGGCGGGCGCGACGATAGTTGAAGAAGCCGCCGAGTAGGAACAACGCGCTTCCAACAACAAATTGGGCCGCAAGGAACGCGTCAACGACCCGTTCATCGTCGACATTCTGGAAAGTGAACAGGTATGGGACCGAAGCGACGGCAAAAAGTACTGATCCCACCACGAACGACAGCGCCGTCAGATTCAAGAGCTGAAGCGTGCGGATGTCGGGTGCTTGCACGATCTGCAGGACATCGATGGTCGCTCCGAACGCGAACAACAAACTGCCCAGGACGAAGCACAACGCACCTGCGTCATAATCTCCGACCCAGGAAAGAAAGAGGATACTTCCGACGATGAAGAGCAGCGTTCCGATCAGGTAGCTGGCCGCTGCCCACACCTCATAACGGTCAGACATGGTTGGCGGACGGTCGAGTTGGCGTCGGTACCGCACCACCTCTGTGGCGTCATGACCGGTGACCACGAGATACAGCAGTGACCCGAAGAGAAAGATCCAAGCACCGCGATTTTCGGCTCGGGACTCGAGGGAAGGGAAGAACCGGACGCTGCCCCAAATGAAGAGCACGCCGCCTACAAGGTAGATGACCGCGCTGGCGGACTCCCACCTGATTTGGTTGCGACGAGACGATTCCTCCCCGACGGGCGCATGGGAACGTAGCCGGTTGACGAAATGGTGAGGCATGGAGTCAGATCCCAACTGGACCGTGCACAGTTCGGGATGGCACATCCTCCCGGATCTTATGTGACTTTGCTGTTTTGTGACGAAGGGCCCTTGTTCGACAGCGAGAACTTCCTGATGATCTGGGTGAGAACTTCGCGTGGGATTCAAGTCTTGGATCGATCACGAGGTCAGGAGTAACCCAATGGCCACGAATGTCGACCTGCGAAAATGCAGGTTTGTCGTGTTGTTGGCGATCTCGGCCTTGGTGTTTTCCAGCTGCGGCGACTCTGATTCCGGACCCCCATATGAGGTGGTCACCGAAGTGATCTCCCATGAGACCACCCAAGAGATAGCGGTCTTCTCCCCCGACGCCGAAGGGACCTGGCCTGTCGTGTTCACATTCCACGGCTCGACCAACACATGGGAGGACATGGAAGAGACGTCAAGCCGCATCGCGCAACAGGGCATGGTCGTGATCAGCCCCACCTATCGCACCGAGCCCCCTGCTGTGTTAGCCGACAGCGAACAAGACGCCGAATGCGCATACCGATTCGGCCGCACTATTGCTGCCGACTATGGCGGCGACATCGAACGGCCCATCACGATCGTGGGGCACTCACTGGGCGCTACTGTGGCGATCGAACACGGTCTCCAGGAAGCTGCGTTCGGGCCTGGAGGCACGTACGACACCTGCTTCACCGGGGCCCCTCGACCAGACGTCATCGTCGGCATCACCGGCTGCTACTACCGAAACGGCTTCAACCTGCAGCGCTATGAGAACCTGGACGCAACGCTCGCGTTCATCGGAGCGACTGACGACGAAAATTGTGACATCACCGAATCGGAGCGCGCGAACCGAGTCCTCGAGGATGCGGGTTATGACGCTGGTCTCTTCGTGGTCAGCGCGAACCACTTCACGCCCATCTTTCACGACATGATCGATGAGCAGTGGGTCGTTGTTCCCGATGCGCCCGCAGGTGAACAGACCGTTCAGATCATCGTCGATGCCATCACGGAGGCGGATGCCTAGGCAGCACCACCAGAACGTCGCTGCATGGTTGAGCGTCTTGGTCTACGGCGCGGAGTTGAACGACTGGACTGAGCAGGACCCGGAGCAGAGGTGGCGATCTCGGTGATGCCCCCACTGCTGACCGTGTGATGGTTGCTTCTGATCAAGAATGTCTGACACGTCGACACGCACAACGCCGTCGTGTCGAAGCGCGAGGACTCACGCCATTCGCGAGATGCTCGATACCTCACCTTCGCTGCCGATCTCATGTGTTAGGCCGATGACGTTTGCGGACAGGGCCAGAGCGGCGATACAACGAACCAGAAGGATTGAGCAGTGGAGCGCATTCGATGATTCTGCCGGTACGTCGATCGGATTCTGAAGCGCCGGCGCGACCTCTCACCGTTCGCGAGTTGCTCGACGAGCAATCCAACCGAGCACCCGATTCGCCCGCGATTCTCGCCCTAGATCAGGCTCCCCTCACGTACGCTCAGCTCTATACCCTCGTGTGCGAGACGGCCGAGCAACTCACGTCGTTCGGCATCGGTCGCAATGATCGTGTTGCGATCGTCCTACCCAACGGGCCGGAGATGGCGACCACATTCCTGGCCGTGGCTGCCGGGGCGACGTGCGCTCCCCTCAACCCCGCGTATCGGGATTCCGACCTCGACTTCTATCTGAAGGATCTGAACGCCGACGCCCTCATCATCTCATCCGAGCTCGACTCTCCGGCCAGAGCGGTCGCCGCGCGGCACGGAATCTCCACGATCGAGCTGACCGCTCGAACAGACGCCGCAGCCGGCCTCTTCGACCTCGCTGGGAATCCGGGCCAGCCGCCGACGCGAGGAGGAATGGCCCAACCCGATGATCAAGCGCTTGTGCTGCACACATCCGGTACGACGTCGCGACCCAAGATCGTCCCGCTCACCCACGGCAACATCTGCACTTCGGCACACAACATAGGCTCAACCCTCGGTCTGACCGACGCCGACCGATGCTTGAACGTAATGCCGCTCTTTCACATCCACGGCTTGATCGGGGCCACGCTGTCGTCTCTTTCAGTCGGGGCAAGTCTGGTGTGCACGCCCGGCTTCGATGCTGCGCTCTTCTTTCGCTGGCTCGATGATTTCAGCCCGACCTGGTACTCCGCCGTGCCCACGATGCATCAGGCGGTGTTGGCGGGCACCGCCACGAACCGAGCGGCCATCGGCCGCGCAAAGCTACGTCTGATCCGGTCCTCGTCATCGTCGCTACCGCCCGTTGTCATGGAAGCACTGGAACAGACGTTCCGGGTACCGGTCATCGAGTCGTACGGCATGACCGAGGCCTCACATCAGATGACCAGCAATGCTCTGCCACCCGGACACCGCAAGCCTGGCTCGGTCGGGCAAGCAGCTGGTCCTGAGGTGTCCATCATGGATGAAAGCGGCACTCAGCTACGGAACGGCGAGACGGGCGAGATTGTGATTCGTGGACTGAATGTCACCCTCGGTTATGAAGGGAACCCCGAGGCCAACGCTGCCGCCTACACCGACGGTTGGTTCAGGACGGGCGATCAGGGCCATCTCGATTCTGACGACTGTCTATTCATCACCGGCCGTCTGAAGGAGATGATCAACCGTGGAGGGGAGAACATCGCCCCGCGCGAGATCGACGAGGCGCTGCTCGACCATCCCAGCGTTGCTCAGGCAGTCACCTTCGCGGTTCCCCACCCCACGCTCGGTGAGGACGTGGTGGCCGCCGTCGTCCCCCACGAACATTTGGCTACGAGCGAGCAGGAGCTTCGCTACTTCGCCTTCGATCGATTGACCGGCTTCAAGGTTCCAAGTCAGATCCTCATCGTCGATCGAATTCCCAAGGGGCCGACCGGCAAGCTGCAACGTATTGGACTCGCCGACAAGCTGAAAACCGAACTCACCGCCACATATGTCGCTCCGACAGGTCAACTCGAAGAGGCGCTCGCCGAGATCTGGGCCGACACCCTCGAGCTGGATCGAGTTGGTATCGACGACAACTTCTTCACCTCAGGTGGCGACTCATTGCTGGCCGCTTCGCTGTTCGATCAATTGGAACAGTTCACGAACGGTTCATTGCCGCTGGCGATTCTGTTTCGTGCGCCGACCATTCGTCAGCTGGCCGAGGTCATCCGCAGAAAGAGTTGGGTCGAGGCTTGGTCCTCGCTCGTGCCGATCGAGCCAGAGGGGTCGAAGCCACCATTCTTCTGCGTGCACGCGCACGGTGGGAACGTGATCGGATATCGAGAATTGGCTCGCCAACTCGGCGCCGACCAACCGTTCTACGGCCTCCAAGCCGAAGATCTCAGGAATGGGCAGCAAACGACGGCCCGCAGCATCGAAGACATGGCGTCCCACTACGTCGAAGAGATCCGGACGGTTCAACCCGTTGGGCCCTATTTCCTCGGCGGATGGTGCATGGGTGGCACCATCGCCTACGAGATGGCCCAACAGCTACAGGACGCAGGCCAAGACGTCGGGCTCGTTGCCATGATTCAGAGCGCCCACCCGGACTACCCGAGCTACCCAGCCGAGAGCACGCGGTTCCATCGCCTCGCGTACAGCATCATGAACCGAGTCGGGATGGAGCGCAGCAACTTCTCCGAAGTCGCAAGGGAAGCAAAGGTCGAATACTCGATCGACCGGACAGAACAGGTGTTGACGTGGACCAGGGTCCGCGCCGAGGTCATGCTCACCAACCTTTTGTCCAGGCTCGGCTTTCGGTTCAAGAACTCGAATGCATTTCACCTGAGGTCGATCGAGACCGCGAACAATGACTCCAGCCACGAATACAAGCCGCGACCTTATAGAGGCCACGTTGCGATCTTCCCAGTCGCGATACAGCCGCTCGGGATCGAACCAGATCCGACCTTGGGGTGGAACGACCTCCTCTGGGGAGATTTGAGAATCGAGGAGATTCCCGGTCATCGACTTGCCATGTTGACCGAACCGAGGGTGCGAATCGTTGCCAATCGGTTAAGGCAATGTCTCGACGAAGCAAACAGTCGAGTCAACGGTCCGATTCGCTGAGTTCGATCAGGGTGACGCGAGCTACCACGAATCGCCCTCTTCGCGCACCTCGACCCACTCGATGCTGGAGCGATGGCCTACTTCACAACTAGACGTAAAGGTCTGACGTCGCATTTGCTGGGACGAGGGTTGCGACGAGAGCGTTGAGATCATCCAACTGGTCGAGTCCGTCAACCAGTTCGATGGCCCGATCGATCTGCGTGCTGGTGAGGACGCCGTCGCACAGGGTCTGGAATTTCGCGCAGATCTCGGACCATCCTGTCTCCGGTCGATCCCGTGGGAACTCGATCTCTCGGGCGAGTCGACGTCCATCGGTTAGTTCGACCTCCACCGAATAGAGGAGGCGTTGCTCGTTGAAGTAGAGGACATCTGCGTCGGTGTCGTGTTCGAGATGAACGCGCCCCAGCAGACGCCTGACCTCGGGATCGAACAAGCGGTCATGCGAGAACATGTCGGGGCCCGGCGACTCCTGGAGGAGCGCCATCACGATCGCGTGAGGGAGCGAGAACTGAGCATCCACCTCGGTCGCCGGAGCGAAATCTGCGACGGCGCTCATCTGCATACCGCGGACGGTGACACGCTCCACCTCATCAGGACCGAATCCGTGCTCGGCAACCAAGGCTCTCGTCGCAAGGTGCGGAGGCGTGTTGCGGGCGATCGCCGGATACACCTTTGGCTCGACATCGGTGACCAGCCACCGGCTTCCAAGATCGGCTGTCATGCGGTCGACGTCACAACGATCCGACCCGGCCATCGCGTGGAAACCGCGGTCACCATCGAGAATCCCGTGCCCGCCACCGAACCCACGTGAAGCCGAAAGAGCAGCCAGCGTTCCCGCCATGCACATCCAGCCCCATCCGAGCTTCACCTCTCGCATGGGACGCGTCTCGGCAACCACACCGAAATACTTGTGGGCTGAAGGCACGGGTGCATACGTACCAGCTATCCCGAAGGCCGCATCCATCTGTTCATCATCGAGACCGAGGAGCTTTCCTGCGGTAACAGCGCCGGCGAACGGGTGGTATTGCTCGCCGAACACCTGCTTCCCCCGCTCAGGCGTCGGCTGCATCGCCGGGCCCAGGCGGCCCAAAACCTCGTACCCGAGCGCCACGGCGAGTAGGAAGTCTCTGCCGCTCGATCCCACGTTCTCGCCGACGGCCAACCCGGACGAAACGGTGATGAAGCCCGGATGGGTGATGTAGAAGAGGGTGTCCTCCCAGTCGAGAGCGAAGGCAAGATTGCCGTTTGCGTAGGCAGCGGCCGGTATCGACACCCGCGATCCGTCCCCGAGGATGGTCGCCTGTTCATTACCGCCGCCCATATCCCTGGCGAGATCGATGTGTAACGCACCGATCCGCGTGCCGGTACCAGCGACCGTCGTCCCAAGAATGTTGAGGATCGCCAACTTGGTGGCCGCGACGGCGTCAGGGGGCAGATCTTCGTACCTGGTCTCTCCGACGAATCGAACGATCTCGCGAGTCACACCCATGCCAACATCCCCCTGGCCGACGACGTCACGACCGCGCGCATCGTGATCCGGCCGAGACGGGCGCTATCCGAGAGATGCCAAGATGTGAGGTATGGCGTCGTCGATTGTCATGATCGGCGTGACCTCCATCTCCAGCCACTCTTGGTAGGCAAGCGTTGCTTGATACATGGTTGCCAGATCGTCGCTGTCGATGATCAGCAACCCGCCAGTCCCATCCATGGCCGTGTAGTGAGCGACCGTTCCTGGAATCTCACCGCGCTCAGCGAACGCCGACATCAAAGCGCCAATCCGCTCCTTGGTCCGCTCACCGCGAATGGAATACCTCGTCATATAAAGCATGAATCCCCCTAGTGATAGCCCTGACATTCTCTACCACACTCCCGCCGGTCCATGTCCTGAGAGAGGTTCTGCCCTCTTGACTCCCCGACTGCAGGAGGAAGAAGATGGGCACAGCGCTGGCCACCCATCGCCGGAGAATCCGTCGGCGGACCCCGCAGAACGGATTCATCCGATGACCCACATGCAGTCCATCTCATTCTCCACTGACAAGAAAGACGAAGTACTCGAACTCATGTCTCGTTGGAGCGCTGATGCGATCCAGATCGGCACAGCGATCGGTGGAACGATGCTGGAAGACCGATCGACCCCGGGTAGCTTCGTCATGGCTGTCTCGTTCGAGTCGGCGGAGTCGGCAGCAGAAAACTCCAATCGACCCGAGACTGGCGCCTTCGCCGGGCAGTTCGCCGCACTCTGCACCGAGGGTCCAGAGTTCGCGGAGTTCGACGTCGTGGAGGTATACGGCGGCTAGGACGCCCCAACTTCTCGGCATCGGGCACGCCCGAAACCCCGCAGATCAGCCGATGGTGCCTACCTGGTAGAGCCGGACGGGATCGTCGAAGCCTTTCAAGGCAATCTGGCCTCTGTCGATGAAGTCGATCGATTTCCCGATGGACATCTCCTTCACAGCGGCCGACACGAGGGTCTGACCGGGTTCGGCATGACCACAGATCCGGGCAGCTAGATTCACCACCGCGCCATAGATGTCCTGGTCGCGGTCGACGGGCTCGCCAGCACTGATACCTATCGTTACGCGACCGCCAGGACGATGATCATCGATGGCAGCAAACCGCTGCTGGATAGTTACGGCGCAGTCCACGGCCCGGCTGACAGTATTGAAACAGGCGAGGATGCCGTCACCGGTGTGTTTGACTTCGCGTCCATCGGCATCGGCGAGCGCGTTGCGTACGATCTCGTCGTGCCGCTCGATCACCTGCATTGCCCGCTCGTCACCCTCACGGCTGCTGACTGCAGTCGAGCCCTCGAGGTCGGTGAACATGATCGCTCGCAGACCCGAGTCAAGTGCTGAGCCCGGTCCGTCGACACGGGCGATGTCTGGAATGTTCGCCTCCCAATCACCCATGAAGAGGCCTACGGTCGGACGCTCCACCTCGATCATGTCGTGCGGCACCAGCCCGTGGGAGTGCTTGTGGCACGCGATCGCAGCCTCTTTGTTAGGAGCCTCGACCAGGCAGAACGCTTGGCCGTCCGGTTGGTTGAACCAGAACGTGAGGAACCGCACCCCATAGTCGCTCTGCACATCGAGGTCACGCTGGTGGGCAGCCCGAATGTCCTCTTCGGTCACGTCGCCCAAATGTCGGTGAACGTCCATGAAGATCGGCACGCGGTGATGATATAGCAGCACATCCCTGATTGAGTCACCCGCAGGTTGCCGTACTCAACGAGCGTCGCCCACTCGGCCGCGTGCCAACCCCACGCCTCCCCTGTCGAGAAACGTTGTTTGGTGTTCGCGTTGGGGCGGGATCGTCCTCGGTTCTCATTCCGAAGTGGCTGTCCAGACGACGAGGTCGGAGAGGACGGAGGGGTCCTCTCCGTCGCGTCCCAACGCCATCAGTCGTTCTTCGCTGATGGTCACGCTCCACACACCCTTGCCGAGCGAGACGCTGCCAACGGGCAGAAGTTCCGGTGTCGGCGACCCCTCGACCGTGGCTATCCACCACAGAGCGCCAGACTCGACCCAGGGTTGGTCGGCGTCTGCTAACGCACCGCTGACCAGTGTCACGCCACCGTTGGGCACGGTGGCGATGTCTCCGACGTAGGCGAAGCTATCGGTCGCCTGAAAGGGCCACCGCTCCCAGCGCACGCCGTCTGGCGACGTCCACAGCGCAGCTCGCGACTCTGACTCGAGGTCGCTGCCAGTGGCAACGAAGCCGCCATCGCTATCCACCTCCACATTCAGAGGCGACGATGGCGCGGGGAACACCTCGTCGTCGGCGACGTCGACCCACGAAAGCCCATCGGCAGAGTGAGCCACAACGGCTTGGGTGCCCTCGCCCTCCCCCCGCCGACCCACGGCCACAAAGCCGCCTGGCCCGGCAACAACATCCTCGAGCGTGATGCCACCCGAGTCCTCGAAGACCGCGACCTCGTCCCAGGTGGTGCCGTCGCTCGAGCTCCACACCGAAGCCCGGAACCGGCCGGTTGCGCCGACGGCCACGTAGGCGCCGTCATTGGTCGGTGCCACCGCCCGGGGCACGAACGCAGCCCACTCGCCCGGCGTATGGCGGGTCCACGAAAGCCCGTCGGCCGACGTCCAGACGATTCCAGCCCCCACCGGCGGGCCACCGATGGCATCACCGCCAACTTCCCCCACTGCGACGAACCCGCGGCTCCCATACGCGGCTGCGTACAGACCCTCGCCAGGTTCGGCCGCGGCCATATCGACCGCCGACCACGAACTGGCGTCAGGTGAGGTCCAGATGACCGGGCTCTCGACGAAGCCGTCCGCCTCACCGGCGCGCTGACGGTACCCACTCATGACAAACAGCCCCTCACCGAACGTCAGAGACGTCACCTCGATCGCCTGGCCATCCTCGGGCAGGCCCACTTCGGCGCCCTCGTGTCGGACCCACGACCACAGGTCGAGATCAGCAGAATTCGCCGACTCGCCCTCGACAGGTTCGATGTCGGTCGATGGCGGAGCTGCCGAGGACTCGTCCTCGGCTTCGTCTGTAGTGGGTGGTTGGGCAGCGACAGTCGAACTGGTCGAGCCAGCTGCGCTGACCGCCTCATCACCGTCGTCGCTGCCACATCCTACGAGCAAGGCGGCAGCCAGCGCAGCTGCTACTACGACGCGCGCCACCACGTTCAAGTGACCTTGATAGCCCATCGGATCCATCTCCCTCCAATGTCGGCTTGGACTCTGACATTCGCTCCAGAGCTGCTGTCTTGCCAGATTCGCATCCGGTGCCGATGCCTCGGTAGAGGCGAACGTCCCCCTCTACTTCTCTACTTCCACGAACACCCTTAGCTACCCCTCGCGGGCGTGATCGGATTTGTTGTGTGTCCCGTTCGGCCGTGTCTTGTTCACCAATAGCCACACGATGTTCCCGGATCTCGAGGCACTGCACCGACACGCTCGGAGCTCATCGCATATGGTGTGCGGTGCCCGGCCGGCCGATCCGAGCCGCGCAGCGAGGAACCGTCATGGACATGCAGGAATACCGCCCGGGGTCAGCGTTCTCAGGTGTGATCGGTCGAACGGTAGAGGAATCGTCACCGGCGTGGCCAGAACCCAAACGAGCCAGCGACGGTGCGCCGAACGTGCTGTTCGTAGTGCTCGACGACACCGGATTCGCGCAGCTCGGCTGTTATGGATCGCCGATAGCGACGCCCAACATCGATCGGTTGGCCGACAATGGCCTGCGGTACAACAACATGCACACCACAGCGCTGTGTTCGCCGACGCGCTCGTGCATCCTGACCGGCCGCAACCACCATTCGAACGCGATGGCCTGCATCACCGAAGCTTCGACGGGCTACCCCGGGTCGAACGGCAACATCCCGTTCGAGAACGGGTTTCTGTCCGAGATGTTGCTCGACCATGGCTACAACACCTACGCGATCGGCAAGTGGCATCTGACGCCGGCCGATCAGATATCGGCTGCCGGGTCGTACGACCGTTGGCCGCTCGGTCGCGGGTTCGAGCGCTATTACGGGTTCTTGGGCGGCGAGACGCATCAGTACTACCCCGAGCTGGTTTATGACAACCACACTGTCGAGCCGCCAGCACTTCCCGAAGACGGCTACCACGTCACGGAGGATCTCGTCGACAAGGCGATTTCGTTCATCGGCGACTCCAAGCAGGTCGCGCCGGACAAGCCGTTCTTCATGTACTTCTGCACCGGGGCGATGCATGCACCACATCACGTTGCCAAGGAGTGGTCCGACAAGTACGCAGGCGCGTTCGACGACGGATGGGGCGCGTATCGTGAGGCAGCCTTCGCCCGGCAGAAACAGCTCGGCATCGTCCCCGCAGACGCTGAGCTGTCGCGTCACGATCCCGATGTACCCGATTGGGACACGCTCGGCGCCGACGAAAAGAAGCTGTACTCACGGATGATGGAGGTCTTCGCCGGGTTCCTCGAGCACACCGATCACCACATCGGTCGGTTGATCGATCAGTTGGAGCTGCTCGGCGAGCTCGACAACACAATCGTCATGGTGATCTCCGACAATGGCGCCAGCTCTGAGGGTGGGCCGCAGGGTTCGGTGAACGAGAACCTGTTTTTCAACAACGTGCCAGAGTCGCTCGAGGAGAACCTCGCCGCGATCGACGAACTCGGCGGTCCGACGACGTTCAATCACTACGCCTGGGGATGGACGTTCGCCGGCAACACGCCCTTCCGACGGTGGAAGCGGGAAACGTATCGGGGTGGCATCTCCGACCCCTTCGTCGTGCATTGGCCCGACGGTGTCAGCGCCAAGGGCGAAGTGCGCGAGCAGTACGCGCACGCGATCGACATGGTGCCCACCATTCTCGAGGCGGCGGGGATCGAACCGCCACAGTCGGTCAAGGGCGTGACCCAAGCACCGATCGAAGGTGTGAGTCTTGCCCACACCTTCAACGACTCCAATGCCACGTCGCGTCGCAACACCCAGTACTTCGAGATGATGGGCCACCGCTCGATCTATCACGATGGTTGGCGGGCGGTCTGTCCGTGGCCTGGGGCATCGTTCACCGAGTCCGGCGGCAAGTTCGGTGATCCGATCTCGAAGGACAAGTTGACCGAGCTCGACGCCGAGAGCTGGGAGCTCTACCATGTCGCCGAGGACTTTGCGGAGAACCACGACGTTGCGGCCGAGCACCGGGATCGCCTGATCTCACTGATCGGGATGTGGTACGTCGAGGCCGGCAAGTACAACGTCCTCCCGGTCGACGGCAGAGGAACGTCGCGCTTCGCTGAACAACGCCCAGAGCTGTCACCGAACCGCGACCGGTACGTCTACTACCCGGGTACGCAGGGCATCCCCACGAACGCCGCTGCGATCATCCTCAACCGGTCGCATGCGATCGTCGCCGACGTCGAGATCCCCGCTGATGGTGCCGAAGGGGTGATCGTCGTACACGGCGGCACCGACGGCGGGTACGGGTTGTACATCAAGGACGGCAAGCTCACATGGGTGCACAACTACGTCGCCCGTGACTACCTGACGGTGGTCTCCACCGAGGATGTGCCCACTGGTCGTCATCAGCTACGCTTTGAGTTCGAGGTCACCGGCCAACCCGACTTCGCCTCCGGCAAGGGAACACCCGGCCGGGCGCAGTTGTACTTCGACGAGCGTTTGGTCGGCAGCGCCGACATACCGGTGACCACACCGCTGTCTCTCGGCCTCACGTCACCACTGACGATCGGTGAAGCGCCGGGCGCGCCCGTCTGCCCCGATATCGATGAACGGCCTTTCGCATTCACGGGCGTGATCCACTCCGTCACCTACGACGTGACCGGCGACCTCATCGAGGATGATGAGCTCACGCTTCGCCGGCTCATGGCGCGCCAGTAATCCAACGGGCCACGAGTCGCCGACTTACACGTTGGCGAGCGCGAATCCGAAAGCAGCACGCACCGCTGCGACCTGTGCTTCGTTACAGATCTCCGGCGTCGCGTTCGGGCTATCGGGATAGACCTCGGTCGTTGTGGTGAAGCGTGCGCCAGTGACGCCGGCGCACAAACCCAGTTCCTTGCACGGATAGTTGATCACTCCATGCTGGATCATGTCCGATCCGATGATCTGGCCCGCGTCGTCGGGCGGAGCGATATGTGTCACCCGCTCGACACCGGCGATGATCGCGGCTTGGAAGTCGGGCTGGTGGTTCTCGGTGTCGCCGACCGCGTAGAAGCCGTCGGGAATCGATCCCGGAGTGAAAGGCTGACCGTCTCGGGCTGCGAGCGCGGGCCGGAACTCGGCTTCATCGCTGTCGGTCGTCTCGTGAAGGTCTATGTGCATGAGGAAGTCGGATCCGAGGCCGTCGATCAACCGCATGACCGCAGCAGACTCTTCTGACGGACTATCCGCGAAGAACGAGCGATTGGGGTCGACGCAGTTCGGATTCCACCTGTTGACCACCTCGTAACCCCATGGGCTGACACAGGGCGCAACAACAAGGTTCACGCGGTCACGGTAGGAGGCGGCAGCTGTCTCCAAGAACGAGATCGCGCCCTGGACACCGCTGGTCTCGTAGCCGTGGACACCACCGGTGATCAGAACCCACGGCGCATCGGCTCGAGCTGCCGTGATCTTGACCGCCATCAGCGGATAACGCCCTGGGTCGAGCGGGAGGGATCCGTACTCGATGACTTCGAATGAGTCGTCGAGAGCCTCGATCTTCACGAGGACTTCCTCTTGGTAGCTGCGCGCAATCGAGCGGGACTCAAACCACGCCCGCTTGTCGGTTTCGCTCCATGGCTCGCCGGGCGTGCCAATCGGGTAGTAGCGCTCCATAGTGCGCAAAGTCTACCGGAGCGGTCGATGGGGAAGGACCAAGTGAGGTGATCGGCAGAGCGGCGAGCCAGTGTCCGATTCGTTCTGACACAGCCGTCTACGCCCACCATACTTGGCATGGAATGACACGGCCTGATGATAAGAGCGGCTTCAGGGGTCCGATGCGGCGCCTGCTTCAAGGGCTCATTCTCCTGTTCGCCGTGAACATCTTCGTGCTCCCGCAACTCGCAGGCACAAGTGAGGCGATCTCATTGATCGGTGACCTCAATCCGATGCTGCTCTGTCTCGGTGTTGTTGCCGAGATGGCCTCGCTGGCGTGCGTCGCTCACCTCATCCGGACCCTGCTGCCGGCTTCGACGAGGCCATCGCTGTGGACCGTGCAACGCATCGTTCTGGCTGCGCGAGGAGTCAGCCGTGTCGTCCCCGGTGGTTCCGCAGTCGGAGGCGTTCTCTCTTACAGGCTCCTACGGCGAGTTGGTGTACCTACCTCGGAAGCCGGTTTCTCGGTCGGAACTCAAGGTCTCGAATCGGCCGCTGTACTTGTAGGCCTGCTGTTCGTGGCACTGCTTGCGTCCATCCCGATATCAGGACTGAACCCCGCTTATCTGGGCGTGACCGTCATCGGCCTGATCGTGTTGGCTGGGCTCGGCGCATTGGTCGTGGCGATCACAAGAGGTGAAGAACGGGCCGTGGACGTGGCTCGGCGCGTCGGCAAGACGATCCGGATCGTGGACCCTGACGCGATCGAAGGCGCCCTTCGCACATTGGCATCACAACTGTCCACGCTCACGGCAGATCGTCGGGAGCTCGCTCGCCACGCAGTCTGGTCTGCGGCCTATTGGCTGCTTGGCGCGATGTCGCTCTGGGTCTTCCTCGCCGCCTACGGGCATTGGACCCGCGTCGACGGGCTCATCATCGCATTCGCGTTGGCCAACATCGCCGCCACCATCCCGATCACGCCGGGAGGTCTCGGAGTCATGGAGATCACCCTTGTCGCTTCCCTGGTGGGCTTCGGTGTGCCCCCGAGCGTGGCCTTGCTGGGCGTCGCATCCTGGCGGCTCGTCAACTTCTGGCTCCCGATCCCAGTCGGCGCAGCTACGTATCTCTCGCTGCGGGTGGGACACTCTGACCGAGCGCCCGCCGAACAAATCGAGATCCTCACCGAAGAAGCACGTACACAGGCACAAGAGGCCACGCCCTGGATCCGGACACGAAAGCAGAAAGAGTGAACGAGCGGTCCGAGCGGGAGCCACCCCTCCCCCGGTCGACGGGCAAAGCGCCGTCATCTGAGGAGATCACCGTGTCGATCCACCGTAGCGTGGCGCCATGACCCTCAGAATTGGCCTGATTGGCAGCGGCTACATGGGCAGAGCCCACGCAATCGCGTTCGCCACTGCGTCCGCGGTTTTCGACCTCCCCGACAGCGTTGAGCTGGATCTATTGGCCGATGCGAACGCGGCACTTGCCGCGACCGCAGCTCGATCACTTGGATTCAAACGCAGCACCGGGGACTGGCGGGACCTGATCGACGACCCCGCGATCGACATCGTCGACATCACCACCCCAAACCTCATGCACGAAGAAATGGCACTAGCTGCCATCGAAGCAGGCAAGCACGTCTATTGCGAAAAGCCTCTCGCACCCAACGCAGCTGTTGCCAAGCGGATGACTGAGGCTGCGGAGAAGGCAGGAGTCAAAACGATGGTCGGCTTCAACTACCTGAAAAATCCGGTCACGGCCTTGGCCAAGGAGATCATCGACAGCGGCGAGATCGGCGATGTGTTCTCGTTCCGGGGCGCGCACGCTGAGGACTACATGTTGGATGCCAACACACTCGTCAGTCCGTGGCGCCTCGATCCTCGTTCCGGTGACGGTGTTGTTGCCGACCTCGGAAGCCACGCGGTGTCGTTGGCGCGGCACGTGATCGGGCCAATCGTGTCGGTCGCGGCCGATTGCCGGACGATCATCGACGAGCGACCCACCACACAGGGCACAACGATGAAGATCGAGGTGACCGACGAGGTCGATGCGCTCGTGCGATTCGCGAGCGGAGCGCGAGGAACGATCGGAGCGAGTTGGCTCGCCGCAGGACGCAAGATGGCGCTGGGTTTCGAGGTACGCGGCACAAAGGGGTCGCTCGTCGTCGATTTCGAACGGCTCAACGAACTGCGCCTCTATACGACTGACCAAACAGTCGGACGGGAGGGCTACAAATTGCTTCTCGCTGGGCCAGCCCACAAGGACTATGTCGACTTCTGCCCCGCGCCCGGTCATCAGCTTGGTTTCAACGACCTCAAGGCAATTGAGATCAAGGACCTCGTCGAAGGGGTCGTGTCGGGCGAGAACTCCCCGGCGCCCGACTTCCGTGAGGCGTACGAAGTTCAACGAGTCATCGACGCGATGATCGAATCGAGCCGGCGCGACACATGGACCGACATCGCCTGAGCATTGCCGTCAGAGCTCGTCGGCCAACGCCTGGAGATATTCGACGCTGGTGACCGCGTCTACTTTGGGACCTTCACCCGGCGCCGGGTCGTCCTGCAGCGCACAATCCTGTTCGAGTACGTACCACCCTTGATAGCCGCCGTTTTCGAGGTGCTTGACGACACCGCTGATGTCCACAGACCCAGCTCCAACCGGAACAAACATGCCGTCGATCGTGGCTTGTCGGAACGGCAGCTCACCGCTGCGAACACGATCGCCGAGCCGATCATCGACATCTTTGAGATGGACGTGATCGATCCGATCACCAGCCATCTTGGCGATGTCGAGCGGATCACACCCGGCGAGATAGAGGTGCCCGGTGTCGAGGCAGATCCCTGCGTCGCAAGAATCGAGCATCCGCTCGACGTGGTGTTGCCGCGCGATGGCCATGCCCCAATGAGGATGCACCGCCGTCTTCAATCCGTTCTCGCCAGCAGTGTGCATGATCCGATCGAGGTTCCGCAGGAAGATCGTCCACTCGTCCTCAGTCATTTCGATCTCCGTGTCGTAACCGGCATAGTGGGAGTCGGCGGCGAACACGACAACCTCGGACCCAACCTTGGCGAGCTGGGCGGTCGCCCGGTCCATGTAGGCCAACTGTTCGTCGATCGGACCTTCGCGATACAGCACGGCGGGGACGAAGCCGGTCACGACTCGCAGACCGAATCCGTTGACGTAATCAACGAGTTCGTCCGGATCGGTCGGCAGAAACCCATCCGGGCCGAGTTCGGTGGCCGAAAGCCCCGAATCACGCATCTCGGTCATGACCCGGTCGGCCTCCATGAGGTGCCCCCAACCAGGTGAACCATCGACGCCCCACGTGATCGGCCCACCTGCAATCCGCTCCATCAGGTTGCTCATCGGCTCAGGTCCTCCAATCGACTGGTGGAAAGCGAGTGCGTCGTCGCCCCGCGCAGGCAGCTGCTACTCTACGGCACCGTCGACCGCTGATGCTCGGCCGCATCGGCTCACTCGCACCAAGGGGAACACCACCGTGGACACCATCCGGCTGACGACCGCGCAGGCAATCGTGAAGTGGCTGATCAATCAGCGAACCATGATCGACGGTGAAGACGTTCCCATGTTTGCGGGCGTTTTCGGGATCTTCGGCCATGGCAACGTGACCTGTCTTGGGCACGCTCTGGAGAGCGAGCAGGATGCTCTACCCACCTGGCGGGGCCACAACGAGCAGAGTATGGCCCTGGCCGCGATCGCCTATGCCAAAGCCAAACGACGGCGTCAGATCATGATCGCATCCTCGTCGGTCGGTCCGGGCAGCACGAACATGGTGACCGCGGCTGGCGTGGCTCATGCAAATCGCCTTCCGGTGCTGCTCTTCAGCGGTGACACCTTCCAACATCGCAAGGTCGACCCGGTGCTGCAGCAGGTCGAGCAGTTCCACAATCCGACGGAAACGGTATCCGATACGTTCAAGCCAGTGACGCGGTACTGGGATCGCATCACACGACCCGGGCAGATCATCCGGTCGCTCCCCCAGGCACTCGCCGTCATGCTCGACCCCGCGGATTGTGGACCCGCGTTCTTCGCGCTACCCCAAGACGTTCAGGCAGAGGCATACAACTATCCAACTGCGTTCTTCGAGCCTCGCATGCACTTCATCCGACGACCAGGCCCAGACCCCCGTGAGATCGAGGCAGCCGTCGCCGTGCTGCGCCATGCGCAGAAGCCCCTGATCATCACCGGCGGCGGCGTCGTCTACTCCGGAGCGATCGCCGAACTGACCGCATTCGCCGAGAAGCACGGCATCCCGGTCGTCGAGACGGTCGCCGGAAAGTCAACTCTTGTCAGCTCACATCCCAACAACGCTGGTGCGATCGGGGTGAGCGGCGACAGCGCGTCGAACGCGATCGCCGAAGATGCAGACGTCGTGCTGGCGGTCGGCACCCGTCTACAAGACTTCACGACCGGTTCGTGGTCACTGTTCAAGAACCCCGACGTTCGCTTCGTATCGATCAACGCCGCCCGTTGGGACGCAGTCAAGCAACATGCCACAAGCGTCATCGGCGACGCAAGAGTATCGCTCGAGCTGCTCGAAGCGGCCCTCGGCGACTACACCGCGCCCATCGAATGGCTCGAATTTGCCCAGGCCCAGATCGCTGCATGGAACGCGCATCTCGACACCTTCAAACGACCGGAGGACACCGACGGCGACGGCCACATGCTGCCGCCGGCGTACAACCAGGTCATCCAGGTCATCAACGAAGTCTGTGACGACGACGACTACGTGCTTTCGGCGGCAGGCGGACTCCCCGGCGAGCTACTCGCCGGTTGGCGAAGCAAGCAGGTCGGCACGTTCGACGCCGAATTCGGCTACTCGTGCATGGGATACGAGATCGCCGGCGGCCTAGGCGCCAAGATGGCGTTGCCCGACCGCGATGTCGTCTCGTGGGTCGGCGATGGCTCGTACCTGATGATGAACAGCGACATCTACGCAAGCGTGCTCACCGGACACAAAGTGATCTACATGGTGATGGACAACGGCGGCTTCGCGGTGATCAACCGGCTGCAGACCAATACCGGTGGGGCCGAGTTCAACAACCTCCTCAGCACCACGCGTCATACGAACTTCCAACACGTCGACTTCGTCAAACACGCGGAGTCGATGGGTGCACGTTCCGAGCTTGTCGAGTCACTCGCCGATCTACCAGCGGCGTATGCCCGCGCAAAGGCCGCTGACCGAACGTATGTGATCGTGATGAACGTGTCGGCGTACGATTGGGTCGGCGGTGGCACCTGGTGGGAAGTCGGCGTTCCCGAGGTGAGTGAACGCAACGAGGTGATCGCGGCGCGAGGCGAGTGGGAAGCCGAGTCCAAGCACCAGCGCGACGGACTCTGACCGGGGGTACAACGATGGCGCGAAGTGAGCAGGAGCTCGGTGGCAAGATCGCCGTGATCACGGGTGGAACATCGCTGATCGGCCAGGCAATCGTCGACGGACTCGTCGACGCCGGAGCCAGTGTCGTCGTCGCGAACAACGGCGATGACGCGGGAGAGCGGCTCGCCACCGCACATGGCGACGCGGTTCGGATTGTGTCCGTCGATGTCAGAAACGACGACGACCTCGACAAATTGGTCGACACTGCCGTCGCGGAATTCGGCGGCCTCGACATCGTCGTGAGCGGTGCAGCGATCTTCGACTGCGATCTTCTCGAAACCACTCGCGAACACTGGCACCGATCCTTCGACATCAACGTCGTTGGCGCCGCCATGCTGATGGGCAAGGCCACGCCACACCTGATCGAACGAGGTGGTGGATCGATCGTGATCATCTCGTCGATATCGGCGAAGCAGTCACAGCCCGACCGAATCGTGTATCCGGTCACCAAAACCGCGCTTCAGGGTCTCGCCCGAAACATCAGCCAACACCTTGCCCAACACAACATTCGGGTCAACACCGTGTCGCCGGGGTGGACGTGGAGCGTCAACATCGAGAGGCGGTACGGCTCTCGCGCTCGTGCCGACCAACTGGCCGCCGAGTTTCAACCCCTCGGTCGCCTCGCCGACCCCGAGGAGATCGCCGAGGCAGTTCTGTTCATGTGCTCAGATCGATCTTCGTTCGTCACGGGGTCTGACCTCGCCGTCGACGGCGGCTACGGGGCGGTTGGCCCAGAAGCCCTCGGTCAGGCCTTCGAAAAGGTACCGGTCATCACGGTGCCATCGGATCGATGATCTCAGCTTCGGAGCCGTTACGCGGAGAGATCGTCGTCACCTGGCCGACGTTCGACCTCGATGATCCGATGACCGGTCGCCGTCTCGTCGACGCGGGGCTGTCCGTCAGATTGGAGCCCAAGCTGGGAGCCCGCACAGCCACCGAAACCCGCGAGTTGCTCGGAGACGCCGTGGGGGTGATCGCGAGCACCGATCCGTTCGATCGGGAGTTGTTCCAATCCCGCCCAAACCTCCGCGTCATCGCGCGCACCGGAGTGGGCTTCGACGCGATCGACGTTGCCGCAGCCAACGCAGCAGGCGTGGTCATCGCCACCACACCGGGTGCCGGCGAGGAGACCGTTGCCGATCACACGCTGGCGCTCATGCTGTCACTCGTACGTCGAATCAGCGAACACGATCGATCGGTGCGATCACGACGGTGGGATCGCGCCGGCGCACTCACCCCGGGCGACATGGTCGGCGCCACAGTTGGCCTGATCGGGTGTGGCGTGATCGGGCAAGCGGTGATCAGACGGGTGCTTTCATTCGGTTCGCGCGTACTCGTGAACGATCCGGCCCTCAGCGCTCCCCCTGCAGGAACCGAGTTGTGCTCGCTCGACGAACTCTTCGCGTCTTGCGATGTCATCTCGATTCATGTTCCACTCACCGACGGCACACGCGGGCTGATCGGCGCAGATGAACTGTCGTCGATGAAGCCCGGCGCCGTGCTGGTGAACGCGGCTCGTGGTCACATCGTGGATGAGTCGGCACTCGCTCACGCGCTCAGGAGCGGTCACCTCGCGGCAGCGGCCCTTGATGTCTTCGAGGAAGAGCCCCCGTTCGATTCGGAATTGCTCGCCCTTCCCAATACCGTTCTGACGCCACACATCGGAGGCTTGAGCACTCGGGCCATCGCCGAGATGACAGCGCGGGCCACCGCATCGGTCTTGCAGGTGTTGCGAGGCGAAGTTGCGACCGACGCAATCCACCAAGGCTGACATTTCTCAGACGGGGGCCAACCGAACGTTCGTGGCATCGGCGTCCTCGATCCATGGGTGCGATACTCGGATATGGATTTCACGCCTTCGCTTGATCAGCTCGAACTGCTCGTGGTGGTTGACAACGAGACCGACACGCTCTCGAGCGTGGATGCAGGGGTTGACCAACTTCCCGAGATCGCATCCCTCATGGGTCGAGTGCCCCCGAGTGGTGAGCACGAAGGGCACCCGACGGTCTCGGTGTTCGATCATCTTTGTGTCGCCTGCCACGGCTTCTCGGTCCTGGCGACGGGTCATCGCGACGACGAAACCCGAACCGTCCTCTTCGATGTCGGCCCCTACGCGGATACATGGCTTGCAAACGCTGAACGCTTGGATGTCGACTTGTCGGCGATCGAAGTGGTCTTCCTCTCGCACTGGCATGCCGACCACTCTGGCGGTTTCCCTGACGTTGTCGGCGCGATCGCGGCGGCTCGCGCTGCAGCCGGGCGACCAGCTCCGATTGTGGACCTCCATCCCGACCGCCCTGATCAACGCGGAGTTCGACTTGGTAGCGGAGCGATGGCCTGCCTGCCCGACGAACCAACCTTCGACGCGATCGAGGCATCAGGCGGTGTCGTGGAGCGCCACGACGAGGCCCACCCGGTGGCCGACCTCTTCGCCGGCAGCGGCTACATCGATCGGGTCACGGAGTACGAAACAGGGCTGGCCGGCCATCACACTCGCACCGGCGACACATGGGCACCCGATCCGCTCATCCGCGACGAACGGTTCTTCGCGGCTCAGGTGCGCGGTCGGGGTGTCTCGATCCTGTCTGCGTGCTCTCATGCCGGCGTCGTCAATGCGTGTCTCGGTGCCCAAGCGCTCTTCCCTGGCGAACCAATGGACGTGGTACTCGGCGGCTACCACCTCGCCGGTGGGCTGATGGAAGGTCGTATTGACCACACGGTTCGCGACCTAGTCGAACGAGTGCAACCCCGACTCGTGTCTCCCGGTCACTGCACCGGTTGGCGAGCGAAAGCAGCCCTCGCAAACACGTTCGCCCCAGGTAGATATGGCCCCAGCGTGGTCGGGTCCCGTTACACACTCGCGGCCGAGTGACTCAGCCGACGTTGACGTCAACGAGAGTCCGCTCGGGCTCTCCCTGACGGTGGATGCGGAAGACGACGAGCTTCACGCCTTCGTCGCCCGTGCGCACGGTATGCACGGTCCCGAGCGGGACCTTGGCTGTCGCTCCCGACTCGTACAGTTGCTCGCCGCGGCCGTCCTGCCAAAGATGTATGGCCCCCTCGATGACATATGCGAACTCTTCGCCGGGGTGCGTATGCGCAGGAAGCTGCATGCCCGCTGGTAGTTCGACATAGCTCGTCACGACCTCGAGGCCGTCAGCCGATTCGAGTTCATCGGTGGAAAGGTTGTCGAAGATCGGTGCATCCATTGGAATCTCCTGTTTCCTTGATGACCCGGGCTGTCCGAGGTCATGTCTTCACGGCACGAGTCGCGAGACCTCGAGTCTTGCCCCTCTCTGAGGTAGTTCTTGACTACTGACGCCAGCCACCGTAGCCGATGTCATCTGGCGCTACTTCGTGTCCGTGCGCGCCAACGGCAACAAGGTTCGACTCGAGGCTGCCAAGATCGCGCCGTTCGCGACCTACCGGGTCGATGAACTTCACGCTCATCGACCCGGTCGTTCGGGTGTTGATCTGGCGTCAGACCAGCTGGGATTCGCGTTCCTGGATCGGTTCGGGTACCAGCTCCTGTTCTTCCTTGCGACTATCGAGTAGCAGGCCAGCGGCGGCGATTCCGACGAGCAGCACACCCGGGATCACGAAGAACCAGGTGAACAGCCGGAAGTCGGGCAAGCTCGCAACCTTGTCGTAGTTCTCGACTTCGGCCTCCATCGTCGTGACCAGCGGCTCGTAGTGATCGAGCCCTGCGGGTACTTGCTCGAAGACGGCGACGTTGGACTCCATCAGGCCGAGAAGACCGGCGAAATCACTCTCCATCTGAGGCAGGCCCTGCAGCATCCCCGACATTGCCGGGAACTGTTGGCCCATGAACGCTTGCACGTCCTCTTCGGGCATCTGCATCGCAGCGGCGAGTGCTGGCACCATGTTCTCGGCATCTACGCCGAGCGCTGTGAAGCCGGCGAGATAGCCGTTGAACCTATCGATGTTTTCCTGCGTCATGGCAGGGACGACCTCGCCTAGCGGGACGAAGACGTCGTAGTAATAGGTGACAGTCGTATCGACGTTGTCAGGGTCCATGATCGGCCCGAAGGCATCGATCATCTGCTGACCTCCCTCGGCCTTGTCGGGAAGACCCATTGCGAAGGGGGCAGCGATCAGCATCACCCCAACGAGAAGAACTGCCCACATCATCTTGCGAGCCATGGCACACACTCCTTTCGGGAGGTGCACCATCGCAACTCCCTCTCCCCCACCGTGCGCTTCTGCACGTGTCGCCAACATGGACTTCCGTCCCGAAAAGCGGAGGTATCCAGAGGGTGTGGCCGAGGGCTCAGGCGTCCACGTTCACAGCGGCCTGCATGCGGATGGCGTTGACATCGAGCCACACTTGTTCGCGGCTGATGCGATCTCCCTCGAACTCACAGACGTGCAGCAGTCGAAAGTCGACGGGCTTGCCGTCGGGACCGAACTCGAATCCCATGAAGCCGTTGTAGGCGCGGCCACCGTACTGAATCTCGTCGACGAGAAAATTGTGGCCGTGGAGTCGTCGCACAGGTGTGATATCGATCTGCTCGAGTTCTTCGAACAACACCTCGTAGAACCCCATCAGTTCATCGTGGCTGTGGAACGGAGCGCCCGGGAAACCCACCGGTTCGTGCTCAGCGTCCTCGGTGAGCGTCGCCAGGATGCCCTCCCGGTCGTGTGCGGCCTCGGCTTCAAAATGGCGAGCCATCACGGCATCCATCACCTCGGGCGGGGTTCCTGTGATGCGGGTGTTCATCTCTGTATCGGTCATCGTGATATTCCTTCCTGTTCGTGGGCTTTCTGTTCGTGGCCTTCATGGGTGTTGTTGTCTGGTGAGTTGTGGGTTAGCTGCGCGGTGATACTCGGGTAGTCGAGCCACACGTTCTCGCGGGTGATGTGGCCGGTGTCGTCGAACTCCATGACGTGCAGGATTCGGAACTCGAGCGGCCGGCTGTCTCCGGGGATACCTAGCGGGTTACCGACGGCACGGCCGATCCAGAGACTCTCGTCGGTGAGACAATTGCTGCCGTAGTAGCGATGCAACGTCTCGACTCGATCACCGGCGAGGTCAGCAAAGACCTGTTCGTACGTCGGGCGCGTCCCGGAGTGGCCGATGGTTGGTCCGTCCGGCGCTCCCACGATGTCATGCACAACGTCTGGGGCGAGCGTGGCGAGGACCCCGTCCACGTCGTCGCTCATCTCGTAGGCGAAGTGGCGGTCCATCAACTCGTCCATTTCAGCTGGTGTGAGTGTCATCTGGTTTCAGCCAGCGAACGCGATGAGTTCGAGTTGGATACCGTCGGGGTCGTCGAAGGTCAGCAGCGAGAACGGAGTGCCCTCCATCGCGTACACACCTGAGTGCGACACACCCTGCTGATCGAGGTGCGCTGTCCAGGCGCCGAGGGCAGCCGCATCGCTGACTTGGAAGCAGACGTGATCGAGACCCGTCCGCGTCGCGTCGAACGCCTCGCCGCAATTGGCTGGATGATGATCCAGCCCGACGTTGAGTGACATGTCCGGAGTCCCGAGAACGACCGCATAGCCGCCCTGATCGCTGTGATGATGCGGTTCCTCGAACTGGCGCTGAAGGCCCAACACCCGCATGTACCATTCGGCACTCGCTTCGACGTCTCGGACGGTGAGCCCGATGTGTTGGATACCGGCCAGGGTGGGGCTGGTTGACACATCGATCGTTTGGGTGTGTTCGGTTGTGGTCATCGTTCGCTCCTCTGCGTGTTCTACTGAGCGAGACGTTAGGGATTGAGCGGTCGTCCGAGAATCCCCTGCTTGAGCGTTCCTGGTCCTCATTGGAGGGTGGCGACCCCTCGATGTAGGGATGTAAAAGAAGCAGTTCTGGTTCTACTGTGGACACATGGATGTGACTGACTTCACTCGTGCCCGTGACCGCCTTCGGCGTGCCGATGGAGAGCGTCCTGACCTCACGCACGCGCTCGAGGCGACGCAGGCGGCTCTTCATGACGTGGCCAGGTTCTCGTGGAGCGCGCTGATGACCGTCGACCCCGACACGCTCCTTCCCACCGGAGGACTGGTCGAAGGGTTTGCTGCTGAGGCCTGCGCTCCCTTCTGGGACAATGAACTCCTTGCGCCCGGTTACAACAAGTTCACAGATCTGGCCCGCAGCACGACGTCGGTCGCAACGCTCTACGACGCCACCGACGGCGACCTCGAACGGGCCCCGATCTACACCAACCTCTACGCGCAGCTGGGGGTCGCGGATGAACTTCGCGCCGCATTCCTGGTTGGTTCACGATGCTGGGGCGTCGTGAGCCTCCTTCGCGCCGTCGACGACGGGCCGTTCACCGACGAAGAGTGCCGTCACGTCGAAGCCCTCGTGCCGATCATCGCCAAGTCGCTGCGGGACGGGATCGTGGCCCTGGACATGGAATCCAAGGGCACGGCAGCGATGCTCGTGGTCGATCGCGACAACCAGATCCAAGACCTGACCATCGAAGCTGGTCGCCTGCTCGACGAGCTTCGGACCGTCGGCGTCGACGAGGAGGGGCTGCCCGCAATCGTTCGCAACGTGGTCACTCGGGCCCGGTCCAGCCGGTCCTCGTCGCACATCGCCACGCGGCTGCACGGCACCTCGGGAAGTTGGCGGCGGGTGACAGCTATCCCTATGGAAGGCCCGATGGGATCGGTGGCGGTCATGATCGAGCCCGCCCGTGCTGCTGATCTCACCCCGATCCTGCTCGAGGCCTACGGCCTCACCGAACGCGAGATCGAAATCGTGGTCCAGCTGGCCCGCGGGCTGGCCACGAAGGAGATCGCCACAGAGCTGAGCATCTCCCCGCACACCGTTCGCGACCACGTGAAGGCGATCTTCAACAAGACAGGTTTCAGCACGCGCGGCGAACTCGTTGCACGCGTCTTTTCCGATCATCTCCTCGACGGGTTCCACGCTGCCGTTCACCGCAGCGACTGACGACTCCGCAACGGCTACCACTCAGCCAGGAGACGGTCAGTAGCAGTGGTCGCCAACACGGACCCGAGAGACCGAATACAATCGATCCAATGGAAGTTGCTGTCGTAGATTTCCGAGCCCCGGATGCCCCTGAGCGGTTCACTCGTAGCCTCCGAGAAACGGGGTTCGCCGTTCTCGTCAACCACCCACTGCCATGGCCACTTGTCGAACAGATCTATCGCGAGTGGGCGGCTCTGTTCGACTCTCCCGCCGTCGACGCCTATGACGTCGACCCCGGAGGGCAGGTTGGATGGTTTCCCGCGACTCGCAGCGAAACAGCCAAAGGACACACCGCACGCGACCTCAAGGAGTTCTTCCACGTCTACGAATGGTCGGTGTTTCCGAAAGAAGTCAGCAATGCGGCATTGGAGTACCGACAGATCGCCATCGATCTTGCTCTCACCCTCTTGACGTGGATCGAGGCCGAAACCCCGCCAGAGATCGCACAACGGCTCTCCATGCCGCTGTCCGAAATGATGACCGGCAGCACCCGATCGCTGCTTCGGGTGCTCCGTTATCCGCCTCTCCCAGCCGAGATCCCTGATGGGGCGGTCCGAGCTGCGGCGCACGAAGACATCAATCTTCTCACCGTGCTACCGGCAAGCGATCAGCCGGGCCTCGAGCTGTTGGGCGCTGACGGCAGTTGGTTCCAGGTTCCGTGCGACCCAGGTTCGCTCGCCGTCAATGGTGGTGAGATGCTCGATCTCGCCACCGAAGGCCACTACCCCGCAACCACGCACCGGGTAGTGAATCCAACGGGCGCCGCTGGTCGCCTCCCGCGGATGTCGCTCCCCATGTTCTTGCACCCCGCCGACGAAGTCGTCCTCAGCGATGGCCGCACTGCGTCTGCGTTCCTCGAGGAGCGCATCGCTGAGCTACGCGGCGACCGGGCCTGACGATCGGTCCTCTCGAATTCGCACCGAGGGGACGGTTACCTCATCGCCGGTCCCGCGCCTCGGCGGCGAAGCTGCGACACTGGCGAGATGTCGAACGAGCACAGCGAACATCATCACGACAGTCACGACCACGGCAGTCACGATCACCATGGGCACGCGAACGATCAGGGGATCAAGGGCGCGCTCCGGTACCTTCGCCACCTGCCGGAGATGTGGCGATCACCCATGAACGACGCCGTCATCGATCTGGTCGACCCCCGAGGTGGCGAACGGGTGGTCGACATCGGCGCGGGTATGGGCGCGGGAGCACTACCTGCCGCGGTGACGGGTGCGCACGTCCTCGCCGTCGAGCCAACTCCTTTTGTGCGTCGGGTGCTACGCATGCGGCGCGCCTTCAGCCGAAGCCGTGCCTGTGTAGAAGTCGTCGATGGATCTGCAGAGCGAATCCCCGTCGCTGATCGGAGTATCGACGCAATCTGGGCGGTCAACACCATGCATCACTGGATTGACGTCGAGCGCAGCGTGGCCGAGATCGCCCGTGTTCTCAAACCAGGCGGCCGAGTTCTGCTGGTCGACGAGCTCTTCAACGACCCATCACATCCGGACTACGAACGTTTCGGCGCGGAGCATGGCCCCGAGCACCATGGGTTCACGATGGTCGAGGCCGATCAGATGGGCTCCCTACTCCGTGCGGCTGGCCTCACCGACGTCGATGCATCGGATGTGCCCGTCGCCAGCCGTCCGGTCATTCGTGTGACCGCGCATGGTGCGCCGGGCACGGACGGTTGATGCGAGCTTCTGGTTAGCGTCGACTGAGAAATGGACATCTACGAAACAGAGCTGCCGATCCGCGACGACTTGCGGGCCGCTCAGGAGGCCACTGTCCTTGGTTGGTCTCGCCCTGGGACCTGGTGGACCGGTGAGCAGCGTCTCGCAATCGTCACCGAGGTCCGACGAGCTCGCGACGCCGATGAGATCCCGCCGCCGTGGGTGCGCGCGTCCGAGGTCGAGAGACCAGATTTGCACGCTCATGCGCTTCCCGCAGCAGCAGTCGACGCGATCTGGCGGTTGACCAACCACCCAGGAACTCTGACGGCTGACTGGTACAACAAGGTGGTCGACGGCTTCGGTGATCACTCGGCTGCGCTCACTCCTTTGGAGTACACCGAACTCGTAGCGCTCGTCGCCCAGGCGAACTGCATCGACCGATTCGCGGACGGACTGTCCCTCGACCGACCGACGCTTCCCCAGCCAGTCGAAGGTGAGCCAAGTCGCTCCGCGCCCGATGGCGTTGCCTCGCGCGACCACTGGGTGCCCACTGTCGAGAGTGACGTGAGAGAGGTCGTCAAGGCACTGAGCGGCGTGCCTGCCGAGCATGCCGCTTCGTTCCAGTTGGCCGCTGCCCACTACCTCCCAGTTTCACAGCTCTACGATCTGACGGCCGACCGAAACGCCCTCACCCGAATGCAGGTCGAGCTCGTGGCAGCGCGCACCTCGAAACTGAACGAGTGCTTCTATTGAACGACGAGTCATTCGATGTTGCTCAGTCTGAGCGGCCTACGCCAGGATGCCCAAGTGTCGTTCGATGTCGTTGTCGGCACGGGCGACGGTGACGGTGGCGTGCCCCACGGGCAACTGTTGGCTCGCCTCGCGGAAGCGATGTGGGAGGGCGACCCGTCTGCGCTCGCTGCAGTCCGTGACGAGGTCACCGAGGCGATGGGTGGTGACTCCCTCGTGGACGCTGTCGCAGTGAGTGCGAACTTCCACATGATGACTCGCATCGCCGACGGCACTGGCACCCCGATCGAACGCGGAGGGATGGACCAGACCGCAGAGGTCAGGACCCAGATCGGTGTCGATGACATGGTCAGTCGCCGTCAGATTCGCCCTGACAACGCGGTTCTGAATGTCCAGCGCTTCGGAGATCCAAACGGTGAGCCAATCGTTCTCGTAGCCGGGTTCGCCGATCACGGTGGCATGTTCGAACTCCTCGGATCGACAGCGCTCGGGCGCAGGTTCGCGTTGCACGCCATCGACCTTCCCGGCATGGGAGGGTCCACTCCGCTCGACCAACCGCTCACGCTCGACCGCGCTGCTGCGCTGGTGGCCGACGTCGTGCGCCAGACTTCTGCACGGACAATCATTGCGCACTCGGTTGGTTCGATCGTCGCATCTCTTGCGGCCGGCACACCCGACTCGTCGATCGACACCGTAGTCTCCATCGAGGGCAACCTCACGCCAGCCGACGCGTACTTCTCGGGTTCCGCTGCCCAGTACGAGTCGCCGGACATGTTCCATGCGGCGTTCCTGTCCCGCTTGTCAGAGAGAGCGGTCGATGACGAGGTGATCCGTCGGTACCGAGATCAGGTAGCGATCGCCGACCCCACCTCAATATGGGAGATGGGCAGCGACACCCACCACTTCTCAATCGAACATTCACCCGGTGAGGTCCTCGCCCGGTGTGCCAAGCATGTCCACTACTTCTACAACCCCGACAACACTCCGGAAGACTCGATCCAGTGGCTGCGCGAACATCAGCTCGCCACCACGATCCTCGACGGCACTAGTCACTGGCCGACGGTGGATCAACCGGACCTCATCGCCAACAAGACTCTCGACAGCCTCGCAACGCGGAATGAACAGGCAGGTCCATGAGCCGAAGAGCGCACGCCATGTAGGCCATCTCGACCTCAGGATCGCCAACGAAGTTCCCCCGATGGTACGGTGAGTCCACTCGAGGAGACAGGTTCTGGAGGTGGTCAAACGCTGTGAGGAGTGAAGACACCAGCGACGAAACGGTCTCGGCCGAAGAGGCACTTGTGATCGCCCGCGGCATCGCGACTGCGGTGAAGCCCGAGAGCGGGATGGAGCCGATCCAGACCGGCTTGATGGGTTCCATCATCGCCGCGCTCTTCAATATCGAGGTCGACCTCGGCTCGCTGGATCCGCTCGAGCCTGACGAGCTATCCGCATCTCTATCGGGGCGTTCGGAGGAGTTCCGTCGTCGAGTTGTTCACCACATGGTGCTCGGCGAACTGGTGCTTCGACCCATCCCGCCCGCGGTCGCCCGTCGGGTTTCCTCCTACGCCGATGCGTTGGGAATTGACGATCAGTTCGTTCGAATTGCCCGTCGGTACGCGCAGGGCGGATTCGGTTTGGCTTGGCTTGATCTACACCAGAGTGGGTTTTCAGAACACTGGGAAATGGCCCAGAAGGACCAGCTCAAGACAACGGTGAAGCTCGAACATCAGCTCGCCGCAGGTGTCGAGGACTCCCAGCTTGCCGAGACGTGGGCAGAGTTCCAGCACATGACCGAAGGAACACTCGGCCGCGCCATGTGGGACATGTATCGGGGGCGCGGATTCGGCCTACCTGGCTCAATTGGGGGCGCGTCGGCCTACCTCGCTCAACACGACTTCGTGCACGTGCTCGCGGACTACGGCACCAATCTCAACGGTGAGTTGGAAGTCTTCTCCCTTATTGCTCGGGCTGACCCCGACCCGAAAGGCTTCGCATGGATCGCGACGCTCGTTGGCTTGTTCGAAACCGGTTACATCGCCGACGCTGGATTTTTCAGCTCCGACCTCGAGGAGACACGCCTCGAGAGCCCGGCCATGCACGCCCGGGTTGCAGACGCCATGTACCGAGGGCGTGTGCTCTGCGATCGGCTCCGAACCGACCTCCTCGAAGTCAACTACCACCAGTTCGCTCGCCAGCCGATCGACGATGTCCGCATCGAACTAGGCTTTGTGCCCAAATCCGAGGCCGCCACGGGATCCCCGGGATTGTTCGATCTGACGGGGATGTCGAGAAACCAGCAGGCGTACGCTGCGTCGCTCGAACCGTCAACATGATCCACCTGAACTACGAAGGGAGTCACACAAGATGAGGTTCACACAGGGAATTCAGGTTCGGTGCGCTGATCCGGACGCACTACAGGAACTGCTCGTGGAGTGGGACGCTGGGCAGTCGCAGTCCGAGGTCATGGGCTACATCGGCACAAAGCTGCTCGCGCATCGCGACCAACCGGGCCAGTTCACGATTTTGGCCGAATTCGCTGAGGTCGACGGTGACCTCACCGCCGCCGCCGAGGCTGAGCTCAACAATCAACGTCTCGAGACAGAGCGCTGGGCTGAGAAGCTCCGCGCGCTCGTCGATGGTGAACCGCAGTGGATTCACTTCGATGAGCTCTATCGCACCGGGATCACTGGCAACATCAGAACCCGTTAGCACGGGTTGCAGCTCCAGCGTGCGGTGGCGGGTCGGAGCCGAACAGGTGGCTGCAGGTCCTACGGTCCCACCCGCGGGATTTCCTCCACTGTGACGGGATGCGTGGCCAGCGCAAAGATCACCGAGATGTGGATGAGCGCACCGATCAGCGACTGCATTGGTTGGATCTCAGCCCAACCGACCACCCATCCCAAACCGTACAAGGAAAGTACGATGCCGGTCCAGCGTGCCCAACTCTTGCCGGAGAACACGCCGATGCCTGCTGCGAGCATCAGGACACCGCTAAGCAGCGAGACCGTTCCCCAGAGCTCGATGTTCTTCTCCACCAGCACCAGGTCGGCCTCTCGGTCACTGTAGCGAAAGGCCCAGACCCCATTCACGATCCCAACGATCCCTGCACCAAAGAGCATGATCGCTGCATATGTCGCCCATCCGGCCTGGTTCCACGTTCCATCGCTCTCAACTGGCATGCCGCTCACTTTCATCCATCGAGTCCCATGTTTCCGCGGCGACTCGACCGTGAAGACATAGACGGGAGCTTAGCGTGTAGCGGTACCTCGCTGGGTCCAACTTCCGCGCAGACCCGAGCTCCCGCCGACGACGCGGCCGGTGTCCAGAGCTGAATTCGCGCCCCAGCAGGCCCTACTACTAGGGTGAAAAGGGGCCTGTCCACGAACCGAGGTGCGGGCGACCGGAGGAGTGCGCTGTGCGGACAGACAGTGATCAGTACATTGCGGTGGGGCTTGGGGTCCTGACGATCGTGTTGCTCGCATACGCCCTGTACCGGCCGCGCGTCCAGCAGTCCACCAAGTATCAATCCACCGTGGTACCGCTGGCCAACATCATGGACGTCGGGTTCATCCTGTTCTCGCCCGCCATCGTGCTCCTGGTCGGGTTTCGCGCCCCGTTCTTCATGTTTGGCATCTGCTTAGTGGCCATCGCTGCCGGTCTGGCCATCGCGTACAACATCCGCAACTTCGAACCCATCGAGGGCCAGGGCGGCGGCCCGGACCGCATCGAGGCCATCGCCAGGTGGTCGCTGCTGGGCGCGTCAGTGGTGAACATCGCGTACTACACGATGATTCTCATGGCTCTGATGCAGCTTCCCTTCGACAAGAACAGCGCCAACGGGCGCACCGTCATGGGTGTGATCTTGCTCGCAGTGCTGGTCGTGATCGGCATGAGTGGGGGCATGGACTGGCTCAACCAATTGGGAAACCGGACAACAGCGTTCAACCTCGCTGCCGTGATCGGCGTGGTCGTAGCTTTTCTGGTGGCCAACATCCAGGAAATGCTCGGTGGAAGATGGGAGCTAGGCCCTTCCCCCGAACTGGGCACCGATGAAATCCGCAAGATGATCGGGTTATTCGCCATCGTCCAGGGCTTCGAGGCGTCCCGCTACATCGGCGTGAGATTCGCTGCGGAACAGCGGGTGTCCACCATGCGTATCGCCCAGATCACCTCGACAGTGGTGTTCGTGGTGTTCATGACCACACTGCTGTTGGCATTCCTCCCAACTCCGCCAGGAGTGCCCGAAGACGGAACCGCCATCTTCGCCGTCTCGGGTTTGGTCGGGGACACACTTCCTTGGCTATTGCTCCTCGCCGCCCTCGGCAGTCAAACCTCCGCCATCATCGGCGCCACCTCGTCACGCAGCGACATGCTCGTGAACAACAAGGTCAAGCGGAGGATCACCTTCCCGATGATCCTCGTGCCGGCGATCATGCTCGTGGTCTTCGTCGACGTGAACTTAGCTGTCAACCTTGCCTCTCGAGTCTTTGCGATCTACTTCACGATCCAGGCATCGCTGGCCGTCTTGCTTGCGTCCCGAAAGCAAAATTGGGGAGTGGCGGCCGGCTTTGTCGGCGTCGCACTGATGATGCTCGCAATTCTGATCTTCGGTCTGCCACTCTGAGTCATGCAAAGATTCCGCAACATCTTGTTCAGTCCACTCGCCGACAGAGACAATCCCGCTGCGGCTCGACGCATCTCAGACCTCGCTACCCGCAACCGCGCTGCTCTCACCTTTTACGGCGCAATTCCTGAACCGTCGAGACTCCAGCGCGCCATGCATCGCTCCGAGTACCTCGACACGATCCAAGCTGCCGAACGCCACGCCATGTCGGCGAAACTCAATCGCTGCATTCCCCAAGATCCGGCCCTCGAAGT
>CAJQNJ010000108.1 GCA_905479685.1 uncultured Acidimicrobiales bacterium | reverse complement strand
TCTTTGGTGGCCATTGAGGCGGCGTTGAACTCGTGGTTGCCGATGACGGCAAGTGCGTTGCCGGCTTCGACCATGGCCCGTGGAATCCCAACGGCATCGAGTTGTCGTGGACCTCGGTCGACGAAGTCGCCGACGAACACGGCCTGCCGTGTCGGGTGTTTCCACGCACCGTTCACCTCGGCGTACCCCATGTTGTGCAGTAGTTGCTCGAGCTTTTCTGCACACCCGTGCACATCACCGATGATGTCGTAACCGTCGTTCGCCATTACTTTCAGTAAACCGGCTTGCATGGAAGATGTGCGCCCTGGGTGAGACACGACGCCAACAGAGTCCCGGGTTCCAGTGCAGGTCGACGTTCGTCCGACGTCTGGGCGTTTCGATCAGCCTGCGAGGAATTTCTTGGCTTTCCGGCGCGCCTTCTTGGCAGCTTTCTCGAGCTTGGCTGCCTCGTCGGCCAGCCGTTTGCGCTTCTTCTTCGACTTGGCTGATTTGGCCTTTTGGGTCCGCTGTTCGGCCTGCGTGCGGAGCTTCTTTGCCCGTTTTCGCAGGTCCGTTCCACGTCGCTCACGGTTCGAGGTCGTGATGCCAGGATCCTCAGTCGGTCCCGGTTCGGTCATCCCGACCAGTCGGACGGCTTCGGCCTTGATCGATTCGGCACTGACCGGCCCGATTCCTCGAATGCTCACGAGCGTTGACACGTCAGCCTCGGCAACCGACGTGACGGTTGCCAGGCCGGATTCAGTCAGCAATCGTGCTGTGACGGGACCAACTCCAGTGATATCGACCAATACCATCCGTAACCATCGGCCAATACGGGCGTCCTGTTGAGGAATCCCGGGCAGGGGAGGGTGTCAGCTCAAGATGGTGCCGTCGGGGCGGCGGATCTGAATGCTTCCGTCGACCAATCGGGTGACGGTGTAGCCATGTTCTTTGTGCCGGTTGTGGGTGCCGCACGCTGCGCCACCATTGCGGGGATTGGTGGCACCACCTCCCCGGTCTCGTTGGGTGGTGGGGTCCCGGCCCCGGTCGCTGTGTGGCGTGAGATGGTCGATCTGGCAGCGGTTGACCTTGACGTGACAACCGGGCCAGTAACACTCATCTGATTGGAGTTGCGCGGCGAGCCGGGCGTAGCCGGTGAACAGCCTCCGGCGACCCAAGTCGATCGTGACGCTGTCGGCGCCGATGACACATCGGCGGAGATCGCCGAGCAGCGCATGGGCCACTGCGGTCCGGGGAGGAAGAACCGAGCCGGACAATGTGTGGCATGTGAAGTCTTCGCGTTGTGGATCGTCGGGTTCGACCGATTCGCCCAACAGCTTTCTCGTCTCGCGTTCGAAGGTCTCGTCGTCGATCACCACGTCGGTGATGATCGTTGGTCCGCCTTCCTCTTCGAGGGCACGAGCGGCGTAGACGTGAACCTTGGCGTACGCGTCGGCACGTCGTTGTGCTGCGGTACGCGGCATCAGGTCGGCGCAGGCGTCGTCACCATGGGTTTCGAGCACCCATTGCCAGTCGATGTCGAATTCGATCTTTTCGAATGCGTCGAAAACGTCTTTGGTCATTGCCCCGTCGTATCCGGCGCTGGTGCCCTTCCACGACCAGGACCCGTCTTCGTTCTGGAACATCTGATGGTTGCGAGCTTGTTCGTGGCGTTTGTCTTTCGACTCGGCACCGTCTTGGTCGGCCAACTCCTCCCATTTCGACACGACGAGATTGAAGAACGCATAGGTGTCGTCGAGGGCGTGTTGGGTGAACCAGTCGTCGGCGTCGGCCATGAAGTCGCGCACACGAGGGTTGGAGTGGACCCGGCCAAGTTTTTCGACCATACACGTGGAGATCTGGCCCTCGTTGTACGCCGCAGCAACGCCGGGAAGTACGCGCAGGACGCGCATGGTCTTGCGGCGTGCGTCGGCTGTGGGACCGGAGAGTTTGCCGGCGTGGGCAACCATGGTCTTGGCGGTGCGGTGGCCGTCGACGCTGTGGACGCCCGTGCGGTCGATCGATTCGAACACCTTGTTCTGCACGGCGTCGAGCTGGCGGCTCATGGATTCGACCGACTCGATGAGCTCGAGTGCGGTGTGTAGGTGGTGCGTGTCGACATCGACGTGCATGAGCTTGGCCAGGCCTGCCTGAACCAGCGCGAGGCCGTCGAACGCGGGACGTGGCAACAGCGTGTCGGCTGTCGTTCCCACCTCGATGTGGGGTTTGATGTCCGGCGCGATCACCATACGAACAACTGTACGACTGGGGTGTGACAGTGTTCGTGGACACGGAGGAAGAGAGCAGACTTTTGCCGGGATGTCACCCGGCGATGCGGAACGTGGTCTCCCCGGTGGGGGCTTCGCTGACGATCTCGATCGACTGCACTCGGGAGAAGGTCGGCCCGACGCGGCACCACTCGGTCAGCGTCGCAACGGCCGTATCGTCGCCCTCGGCGACAACCTCGACCGATCCGTCGATCCGGTTGCGAACGGAGCCGGCGACACCGAGGCGATTCGCCTCGCGTGCGCATGACGCTCGGAAACCCACCCCTTGCACGCGCCCGGTCACGATGATGCGGGCCCGAGTAGTCACACCACCACGTCCTCAGGCGCCTGCCAGCTTCACGATCTCGGCGGCGATCTCGTCGGGGGCTTCCCAGTTGAGGCCATGGCCGATGCCGGGCAGCGTGAGAAGTTTCGAGCCGGCGATGCCGGCGTGGAGGTCGGCGGTGTGGAATGGCGGCGTGGTCTTGTCCTTGCTGCCGACGACGATGGTGCATGGCATATCGATTTCGCCGAGTCGGTCGTAGCGGTTCTCGTCGACCATCGCCTGCAAGATCGGGATGAGCTCGGCGTGGTCGGCGTCGAGAAACACGGGTACGAATGCGTCGATCATTTCGGGTTCGAAGTCGTCGCCGATCAGGCTCTTGGTGAATCCCTTCGCGACTGGTCCGATGCCCAGCATCTTCTGCAATATGCCGGACTTGATGAGCGGGATCTGGAGCTTGTTCTGCGGGTTCTTGCGGCTGACATCACCGGCGAAGGTGCCCATGAGCAACAGTGAGCCGATGCGCTCGACCGCGGCAGAGTCGCTCAGTAGGAAGGCGATCGACAGGAAGCCGCCCATCGAGTGACCGACGAGCGTGACGTTGGTGGCGTCGTGGTGCTCGAGGATCGCTCCGTAGTCGGACGCCATGGCGCCGCTGCCGGTGCCGTTGCTGCCGACCGAGGATCCGCTGTGTCCACGCTGGTCGAACGAGATGACCCGGAGGCCTTCTGCAGTGAGCCGGGATGCGATCAGGGTCCAATGCGCGGCGGCGCCCCCGTAGCCGTGGGCGAGCAACACGGTTCGGTCGCCCGAGCCGGTGACGACCGTGCGCAGCTTGGCGCCGTCGGCGGTCTCGACAATGTGCTCGGTGCCTTCGAGCGGTGCGGTGTAGTCGTAACGTGCCATGTTGCCTCCTCGGACTCGAGGCCGACCGCAGCCCGGAGAACGACGGTCTGAACAATGGTCGGCCCCGATTGGAAGCGCTCCGCTGACCACCGATCAAATTCGTTGCGGATGCAGATAGAGCCCAAGTCCTCTAGTCGAGCTCCGGCCATACGCTGAAGAGTGACTGGAAGGTACAAGGAGGCAAGGAGGAAGGCCGCCGTATTGGGCTCTCCTCCTGATCGCGTCTAGGCCACCTCCCAGCGTGCGTTGGACGCGCGGTCGTAGTGAAACGAGGATTCGAATGGGTATGAACAGAAGGGTCGCAATTGTCGACGGGTTGAGGACGCCGTTCGTGAAGTCGGGCACCGTCTTCAAAGACCTGTCGACACTGGACCTCAGCGCTGCGGTCGTCAACGAGCTGCTCCAGCGGGCCGGGATCGAGGGAGGCCAGATCGACCAGGTCGTATACGGCTCCGTCATCCCCGATCTCGAAGGCCCCAATTTGGCTCGCGAGATCGTGCTGCGGACGGACATGCCACAGAATGTCGACGCCTACTCGGTAACACGGGCATGCGCGACCAGCACCCAGGCCCTGGTCAACGGCACGCAGGCCATCCTGACCGGCGACGCCGACGTCGTCATCGCCGGCGGTGCCGATTCGCTGTCAAGACCGCCCATCCTCTACAGCGACACGTTCGTCGATGCACTGATGCAGGCCAACTCGGCCAAGGACCTGCCGTCGAAGGTGAAGGCCTTCGGGTCGGTGCGGCCCAGAGATCTGGCACCACAGCCGCCGGCCCTTGCCGAGAGAAGCACCGGGCTCACCATGGGCCAGTCCGCAGAGAAGATGGCCCGAGAAAACGGGATCACCCGCGAGGATCAAGACCAGTACGCCTATGAGTCACACATGAAGGCCGTCGAGGCCTGGGAGAAGGGTGTCTACGACGACGAGGTGATGCATATCCCGGTGAAGGGCTACCGAGACATGGTGTCCCGGGACGGCATTCCGCGCGCCGAGACCACCATCGAGAAGCTCGCCACACTGCGACCGGTCTTCGACCGAACGTACGGAACGGTCACGGCAGGAAACAGTTCCCCCCTGACAGACGGCGCGTCCGCCGTTCTGCTCATGGAAGAGGCGACTGCCGAACGCCTCGGCTTCATCCCGAGAGCGTTCGTCAAGTCCTGGGCCTTCGCTGCCCTCGACCCGGGCTGGCAGTTGTTGATGGGACCATCGTTCGCAACCCCGATTGCACTCGATCGAGCCGGCATGACGCTCGAGGACATCGACATCATCGACATGCACGAGGCGTTCTCGGCCCAGATGCTGTCCAACATGGCAGCCTTCGCGTCGAAGGAGTGGGCAGAGAAACACCTCGGCCGAGACAAGGCCATCGGCGAGATACCCGCCGAGAAACTCAACCCGTATGGCGGGTCGATCTCGCTGGGCCACCCGTTCGGCGCCACCGGGACCCGGCAGGTGCTCACCATGGCCAACGAGCTGGTTCGGCGTGACAGCGGGACCGCGCTCATCACCCAGTGTGCGGCCGGTGGCCTCGGTGCCGCCGTCGTACTCGAACGCTAGGAGCCCAACATGGCCACAACTGCGAAAGACCTCGAGCTCACCCACTTCGAGTACAGCGTCGACGACGACGGCGTCGCGCTGGTCCTCATCGACCGCGATGGCGAAGCGATGAACACGATGTCGCCCGACCTCATGATGGATCTGAATTCCGTCATCGAGCGCATCGAGAACGCCCCCGAGGTCGTGGCCGTCGTGCTCGGCAGCGCCAAGCCCGACAACTTCCTCGCTGGGGCTGACATCCGCTGGCTCCAGAGCCTGACGGATGCCGAAACCGCAGCCGAAATGCTCACCCAGGGGCAAGAGGTCATCAACCGACTCGAGAATCTGCACAAAGAGCGGGGCAAGCCGGTCGTGGCTGCCATCCACGGCCCCTGCCTCGGTGGCGGCATGGAGATCGCCCTCGCCTGCTCGACGCGTATCGCCTCTGACGACGAGAAGAAGACCCAGCTCGGACAGCCCGAGGTTCAGCTCGGCCTGCTGCCGGGAGCCGGAGGCTGCCAACGGCTGCCTCTGCTCGTCGGCATCGCCACGGCGCTCGATCTCGTGATGACCGGGCGCTCCATTCGTCCTCGCAAGGCCCACAAGATGGGATTGGTCGACGAGGTGTGCCCCCGGGAGGTGTTGCTCGACGTTGCTCGCCGCCGCGCCCGCGACGCCGTTGGCACGCTCGGAAACGATCCGAGCGACGGCGGGCTTGCCGGTTTGAAGGGTTTCCTGACGCCTGCGCGCCTCCAACAGCTTGCGCTCGAGGACAACCCGATGGGGCGCAAGGTTCTGTTCCAGAAGGCCGAACAGCAGATGCTGCAGACCACGAAGGGTAACTACCCGGCCCCCAAGGAGATCCTGCAAGCCGTCAAGGTGGGTGTGGAGCAGGGTTTGGCCGCCGGTCTGGCGTTCGAGGCCGAGGCCTTCGGTCGCCTCGTCGTGACACCGGAGAGCAAAGCACTGCGGTCGGTCTTCTTCGCATCGCAGGAACTGAAGAAGGAGACCTGGGTACCGGACGGGATCGAACCAGCGACCGTCAAGAAGGTCGGTGTCATCGGCGGTGGGCTGATGGGAGGCGGGATCGCCGCCATCACCGCAACCGAGGCGAACATGAGCACTCGTATCAAAGAGGTCGACGATGCCGGGGTCGCCCGCGGGCTCGGTTATGTCGACAAGTACGTGCGAGGGCTGGTGAAGCGCCGTCGGATGAAGCCACGCGAAGCCGAACGACTCATGCATCTCGTGACGGGAACCCTCGACTACAGCGGGTTCGGCACCGTCGACCTCGTGATCGAAGCCGTGTTCGAGGATCTGGCCCTGAAGCACGCGGTCCTTGCAGATGTCGAGGGCGCGACCGATGACGCCACGATCTTCGCCAGCAACACGTCGTCGATACCGATCACTGACATTGCCTCAGCCGCGAAACGTCCGGAGAACGTCATCGGCATGCACTACTTCTCGCCGGTCGAGAAGATGCCGCTGCTCGAGATCATCACGACCGATCAGACTGCCGACTGGGTGACGGCGACGTGCGTCGAGCTCGGGAAGCGGCAGGGAAAGACCGTGATCGTCGTGAACGATGGAACCGGCTTCTACGCCAATCGCGCGCTGGCCCCATACATGAACGAGGTGGGCTATCTCCTTGCCGAGGGCGTCGACATCGAGCTCATCGACGACACGATGGTGCAGTGGGGGTTCCCCGTCGGGCCGGTCACGCTGATCGACGAGGTCGGCATCGACGTCGCCGTGAAGGTGGGCAAGATCATGGTGGACGCGTTCGGCGACCGACTGACGCCCGCCGAGGGGCTGGACAAGATGATCGCGGATGACCGCAAGGGCAGGAAGAACGAACGCGGGTTCTACCGGTACGAGAACGGAAAGAAGAAGGGCGTCGACGAGTCGGTGTACTCGGTCCTCGGTGTCACGCCGACCGCGAGCATGCCGAGGAGCGAGATCGAGGAACGGCTCTCCCTGCAGCTGATCAACGAAGCTGCGCGCTGTCTCGAGGATGGCATCCTCCGATCGGCCCGTGACGGTGACATCGGTGCGATCTTCGGTTTCGGCTTCCCGCCCTTCACCGGTGGGCCGTTCATGCTCGTTGATCATCTCGGTGCCGCCGAGGTGGTGAAGCGGATGGAACGCCTCGCGGAAACCCACGGTGACCGCTTCCAGCCGGCCCAGATCCTCAAGGATCACGCCGAGTCGGGAGAACCCTTCCGGACGTAGGCGGTGTGACGCGGCTCGTAGCACTGCTGGTAGCGCTCCTTTCCGAGGGAGTCGGTGGCGGCATCTCTTCCCGGTTGGAGTTGCCGGCTGTAGAAGGGTGCCTTCTGCATGGCGAAGTCGCCGTCGGGGTCAGCGCCCGGTGGAGTCACCCTTGTTCTGAGGCCAAAGAAGCGGGGAGAGTTCGTTCACCTTCTTGACCGCCCGGTGCGACGCCAGCATCTCGGACATCCTCATGACGTCGTCCCGATCGCAGCTCACGACCATGACACCTTCACCTTTACCTACCCGCTTGAAATCGAGCTGTTCGGCGTTGGGGTCCAGGCGGTGGATGAACTTGAGCAACCCTTCGAGTTTGGTGACGTCGCTGACATGCACCTGGAGCTGGCGCCGCACCTTGGCCTTGCGCCGAAGGATGGCCGCATCGACGGCCTGCAATCCATACAGGGTGCCGAGCGTTACCGCGGTGCCGATGCCTGCCAGCCAGTAGGCGCCCGAACCGGCGGCCATTCCAAGCGATGCGACCACCCACAGCCCGGCGGCAGTCGTGAGACCGCTGACGATCTGACCGTCGCGAAATATTGCACCAGCGCCGAGAAAGCCCACGCCGGTGACAATTTGGGCCGCAACCCTCGATTCGTCTGGCCCATCGAAACCCGTGATCGAAGCCACGGTGAACACGGCCGCGCCGACGCCGACCAACGTGTGCGTCCGAAGACCGGCGGACTTCTGGGCGGTCTCACGTTCGTAGCCGATCAACCCACTACATAGGGCGGCCAACAACAAGCGCCCGAGCATGACCATCGGTGACATCGATCCTCCTCTAGGCGCCGTTGCTCTCGCTCGCACAAGGTATCCCAGCCACCGCCTGCCTCAAATCTCGATGTCGTAGACGAAGATGCGTTTCCTCGTGCATCTCGGCGAGATCATCAACGAGCTCGACGATGTGGTGCGACCCGTCGAGGGTGCGTCTCAGCGCCTTTCCCTACGCATGAGCGGCTTCGCTGACTTGAAAATGACGGGGGTCTCTGGAGTGCGATTGAACATGGCGAGAGGAGTCTGTCCTGGGAGCGCCCCGGGCAATCTCGAGTCTGGTCGTTCACTTGTTATTCATTGACTAGTTGAGCTGATTACTCGGATTGAGGTGTTCTGCCGCCGAGGTGCAACTTTCCGGGTCTTGCGAGTGATCATCTCGTCGAGGATCTCTATCGTGGCGATATGAACGAGGAGCCTGCGCCGGTGAAAGAGAACGGTATTGCTGCGACAGAGCAGCGGATTTTCCGGTGGGAAGACCAGGACACGCATGTCCGTGGCGGAGACCTCGCCCAGATGATCAATGGGGAGCACATGCAGCTCCTGCGTGCGGTCTTTCCTGCGGGCTCGGACTACGAAATGCACAGCCATCCACACGAGCAGTTCAGCCTCCTGTTGTCCGGTCGGATCTTGTTGACTGTTGGCGACGAGACGAGGGAGATCGGCCCTGGTGACGGCTGGTATGTGCCCGGCGATGTCGAGCACGGTGGGAAGATTCTCGGTGATGAACCCGCCGTGTTCATCGACGTGTACTCACCCGCCACGCAATGGATCGTCGACGTGCTCGATCAGCCCAACGTTCGCCTCGTTCCGGTGGGCCGCAAGACGACCGTCGTGCATAACCAGCACGACGAGTACGACCTGTACATCGGTCGGGCCGTGCCCGAAGCTGGGTTGCAGGCCAGCAAGTGGGGCAACCCGTTCGTGATGGCCGACGACAGCGACACGGAACGTGACCGAGCGATTACCGACTTCCGAGCGTGGGTCGCGGAGCAGCCGGAGCTCATGGCTTCTCTGGGAGAGCTTCGCGGCCTCCGTCTCGGTTGTTGGTGTGCGCCGAAGCCATGTCACGGTGACGTGCTGGCAGAACTTGCAGAGGACTACGGATAGCGCAGAGCGTGAGTGTCGGCGGTGGATGTGCAGATTTCTCGCCAGTCAAGTCCCGCAGCGATCACATCGCGATCACCCCAGGTTCGCGGTCTTGGCTCATGTTGTGAGACGGGCGACCGCGCGACCGGTGTGTGTTGGGTTGGCCAAGGCGATGCGGGTCTATGGGGTGCCTGCTGGGGCGCTGGCACCCCATATCGATTGGCAAGCTCCAATGCGGCCGACAGTTCTTGAAGGGATGGTGGAATCAGTGAGCAGGACACGAGCGGAGCGAGCCAGTATCGATCGCCGAGGCGTGATGGCAGTGTTTGTGGGTGTCAACGCCACCGATCACGGTGACTTCTGCGTGTGTCGTTGTCATGCTGGACCTGCTCCTCCGTTAGGGATCATCTGACGGATCGGGCGAGCCGACCGGGCGGGCGACAAGTCTGTGACGGGGCCTCGATAGCCGGCCAGCCTCACGGTGTAGACGAGTCCGTCAACACGGTGGGATATCTCGAAAGATTGGCGCATGAGCCGGGACGCTTGGCTCACGGCACGATCACGTAGATCTTCGCCATGTCCTCGATGACCTCCCATCGGCCGGCCCAACCCTTCGGAAGGGCGAACATGTTGCCCTCCCTGAGTTCGTGCACCGTGCCGTCAGCGTCGGTGAGACGCAGGTGGCCTCGTGTCACCACCATCACTTCATCGACGGGATAGCTCGTCTCTTCCCAGGCTCCGACGTCCGATGTCCAGATGCCGGATTCGACATTGCCTTCGGTCAGCGGCGCGTACATCCACGTTGGGTCGCCTTCGAGAAACGAGGTTGGCTTGTCCGGGTCTGGAACCATACGTTCCGTCATGGCTTGGAGGTCATCGAATGCAGCGTCCATGGATCATCCCTTTCTGGTCCGTGGTCGAAGCTACATCACTCGTCTGCACTGGATTGCCGAATGCGTTACATCGTGGTCAGTCAGCGATAGCTGGGTTTCCCCCCTGCCGCCCGATCCGGGCAGGGGCCTCGAGGGACAGCGAGCGGCTCGAAACGTCTAGCCGTCGAACACGGCGTTGAGCACATCCATGGCCTCGGCAACGATGTCGTCATCGGACATCGAAGCAACCCGGTCAGCTGCTGATCCCGCGTGAAAGCAGACGAGCATCGGACGGCCCACGACGTCGGTGAGGTCGAACCATTGGGCCCACATGCCACGCTGAGGTCCGACATAGCCGAACCACTCGTAGTTGCGATCCCAGAACACTTCAGAGAATTCGAGAACGACCTTGTCGAGGAGGCCCATGCCGAACCGGTCGATGGCTCCCTGCTTGTCTGCTGGGAGCGGTGGCTCGAACCGAACCGCCCCTGCCTTGAGGACACCCAGCGGCAGGGTCACGATGCACCTGTCGAAGTGATGTTCCTGGTTTGCGACCGTCAGTTGCACCTCGTCATCGCTCAACGCAACTTGACTCGCGGCAGCCTCGAGGCGGATGTCGACACCTTCGGCGAGAACCTCGAGGAGGGACTGGTATCCCTCGGGAAGCGTCACGTCGTGACCGGTGAAGTAGTCGCCCTCGTGGAGAGCATCGGCTGACAAATCGGCGATATCGGCTGCGTACTCGTGCTCGTACGTCGCTACAACGACGAAGTCGAAACGGTCGGCCGCCGTTGGGCTCAACCCCTCCTTCGCTGCATCAACGGCTTCCGCCATCGTCAGCCCGCGACGACTCGCTCTGTTCACAGCACTGATCGGTTGGTTCCAAACCGACGCAGGCACCCACCCTCCGTTGGCGTCGTATATAACCGTCGACTCGTAGTCAGTGCGGACGCGAGGGGCATCGATGCTGTCAGCGATTGCCGTTAGTGGATTGCCGATGACACCGTCGATCCAGGATGCTCCGAGGTCGACAGGTGTTCCAAGTGACTGATCGGTGTGGACTCGTCCGCCGATTCGGTCGCGAACTTCGAAGACCGTGACCTCGTATCCCGCATCTCGGAGACGAGAGGCGGCGGCAAGACCGGCAGCGCCCGCACCGATGATGCCGACCGTCCCTCCCGATGCCGTCGAGGCAGCAATGGCATCTGCGGCAGCGAACCCTGTAAGCACCGCTCCCTGAACGGTTGCGGGGTTCGTGGATGATGTTGCTTCGCCAGCGAAGAAGATCCGATCCTTGATCGGAGCGGCAAGAAGCTGTCTATCGCCATCCACGTTGGCTGTCGACAGATATGAATAGCTCCCGAGAGCGTGCGGATCCGCTCGCCACCGGGTGATCAGCGCACCCGTCGGGTTCGGGACGGCGGTCCGGGGTTGTGTCGCTGTCGTCGGGGCTGCGGTCTTGACCGAGGAACAGGCAGCGACCAGCGGTGCGGCCGCGCCGAGTCCGACAATCCGAAGAAAGTCCCGTCGTGCAACACCGTCCTTGAGCAGAGCACGTTGATGGCGAGCAGATTTCATGCCGCCACGGTAATGCGTCGGCTCCGGACGCGAATGTGCCGGCCTGGAGGGGGCCAGCACATCGATGTGCCCTTCGGATCCGCTAGATGGAACCTTCGTGTGGTCTTGGTCGTGTAGAGGACAGACCCCTTCGCCTGACGAACCCAGGGTCACGACTGGAATGAGGACTTCGATCATGATGCCGCGACGAGGATCACGACTGCTGGCGGCGGTAATCGCATTGACGGCACTCACTGCGGCGGCATGCGGAACGACGAGCGATCGTCAGGAATCGCCAACCGAAGCCGACGGTGGAAGTTCTGCGGAGACCTTGAGCGGGTCCTCGTGGGTATTGGCTTCGGGGGTGGGAGACGAGGGCGAGATCCCGATCGTCGACGGCTGGCCGGTCACGCTCAGCTTCGACGGCGACATGCTCGGTGGTACTGCCGCCTGTAATCGCTACGGCGGCGAGTACGAACTCGACGGTGGGGCTCTTCGGATCGGAGCGCTCAGCCAAACCGAGATGGCCTGCGACGGCGGCGGCCTCGGCGACATCATGCGGTCCGCGTCGTTGTTCCTGAATGCGTTGGTGAGCGTCGATCAACTCACGCTGAGCGGAGAGGAACTCACGCTCATCGGGCCATCGACCGAGCTGATCTTCGATCGAGAGACCCCTGTCCCCGCGGCGGAGCTTGTAGGCCAGCTGTGGCTGCTGGACACGATCATCGAAGGCGAAACGGCGTCCAGCGTGCTCGGCGATCCGGCCACCTTGTTGCTCAACGAGGACGGCACGCTGGAGGGCAGCACGGGCTGTCGAGCGTTCAGCGGCGAGTACGTCATCGCAGGAGCATCGGTGCAGTTCACAAACTTCGCCATGAGCGGTGACTGTGGGCCGCAGCTTGCCACTCAGGACAACTACGTGGTGACCGTGCTGGGCGACGGATTCTCCGCCGAGATCGACGGCGACCGCCTCACCCTCACCTCGCAAGGCAACGAGGGCCTCGGCTACACCGCCATCGTTGCAGAGCCCAACTCCTAGTCACGACGAAGTAGAGAGGTCGAGGGCTCGATACCGCCAATGCTGGGGGCTACGCGACGAGGACGCCGACCAAGGTGATGGCGTTGGCTGCTATTCCGCCGAGTATCAAGCGATGGGTGTCCACCCGGAGTTTTGCTATCTCTGACTTCACGTCGCCGCGGAGCTCGCCGCCGAGGGCGACGATCTTGGCATCGAGCCGCGCAATGTCGCCACGAACTTCGCCGCGGAGTTCGGCCATTTCGCCGCGCAGTTCGCCCATTTCGCCTTTGAGTTCGCCACGAAGCTCGGCCATTTCGCCGCGCAGTTCCGTTCCGAACGCGTGCATGTCGGTGCGGGTGACGAGTTGGTCTGCGGGTTGGTTGGGGAGGAGTTCCATGATGGTGTTCGCGAATTCTTCGCCGTGGGTTGATTCGAAGCCGTTGAAGATGTCGCGTCGGTCGCGTTCGCTGATTGACATGGTCAGTTTCCCAGATGTTGCGCAGCCCGTCGAGGGGTGCAGGTCTTGTGGGGTGAACGTGAGCCCGTTCGCCAAAGCAGAACTGAACCTACCGATGTGCTGTGACACGGGGTCCAAGAGACTCAGCCCTCATCCTTCGGCACACCCACGCCGTGCACTCTCGGCTAGTGGCGAGTGATCTCTGCTTGTCGATTTCCTGGGTCTCGTCCTAGCACTGGCCAGGCGCCGGCGAAGGTGTAGAGCAAGTGATGGGCTTCCTCATGTCGGAGGCTTCGTTGAGCGCGCGGCGGGTCCGATCGAGGGACTCCGACAACGTCTCGGCACGTGCGTGGTCGCCCTCGCTGATGTTCGGTGAAGATGGCGACGCCTCACGAGCGCGAGCCTCGGCGAGGCGTTCTGGGGACCAACCCAGCCGCTCGGCAATTTGCTCTAGTGTCTCGACCTGCACAACGCCGATGGTAGTGGTTGCTCGGGTGCCGTGAGCCGTCCGATTAGATCACGAAGTCGACTGCGCTGCCTGCGTGGTCGGTGACTTCCTTCGTTCCGTTCCGATAGTTCGGATCGTGTCGGGGCCAGACGATGGCCGGCCCAACGACACGCAGATCGGATGTGCTTGCGATGTGGTCGATCAGTCCACGTTCGTCGCCCAGTTGAAGGTGAGTCCCTGCCGTGTGTATCGAGAGACCTCGGCTCTTCAGGGTGTCCTCGAGTTCGAGCGCCAGGCCGCTTGTCGCTGGGTGCTGGTGGTTGAAGTCACCAGCGACGATGGTTTTCGGGCCGAGGTTGGCGTCGAGGGCTGCGGGAAGGTGTTCGATGTAGCGCCTTCGTTCGGCCCAGCGAACGACGATGCCGATCACGCGAAGCGACTGGGCTTCGCTCACCTGCACGTCGACGGCGACAAAGTTGGAGGGTGGAAGATCTGGGTTTCCGACGTCGTCGTCGACGAGGCGGAGCGGGAGCTTCGATGCGATCGCAACCTTGCGTTTGTCGCCGACGCAGATGTCCGGGTGTGTTCCGGCATCGATGACGTACGGCCACTTCTCGGCGGTTCCTACGGTCATCTCGGTGAGCACGACGACGTCGGCATCGACTGATGCAAGCTGATTCTTTATGGTCGGCCAGTTGGCTGTGCCCTGGGTAGCCCACTCGAGATTCCAAGTTGCCACTCGTATCGCGGAACCAGAGTGAGCCACGACCTGAGTGTCTCATGCCTCCGGCATGGCACGGCGGACGAACTCGTCGAACATCGGGACGGTGAAGTCGATCTCGCCCCACCGCGGCGAATAGCAGAGACCTCGTTTGATGAGACCATCTCGGACTGGCCCGAGCTGTCGGGTCGTTTTGTCCAGCGCTGTGGCAACTGATCCCGAGGTGTATGGCCCGCGACCTTGCTGGGCCATTGCCCGGAGATAGAGGCGCTCGCTGTCGCTTGTTCTGTCGATCCGAACCCTGAAGAAGCCCGAGTCGAGCTCGGCGACGGCGATTGGTATCGCATCGTCGATGTCTTGGCGTGTAATGATTTCGGGGCCGGGTGCGACGTCCCATGCTTGTTTGCCGAATTCTTGGAGGAAATAGGGGTACCCGCCTGTCACTTCCACCGCTCGATCGATTGCAGCGGCATCCCACTTGACGTCTTCATCTTGGGCTGGCTGGTCGAGTGCAGCTGCAGCTGCCTGCGGAGAGAGACTGTCGATGTCGGGAAAGTCGAACAGTCGCTCGGCATAGGATCGAGCGGCCCCGATCAGTCCGTGAAGCGTGGGAAGACCTGCGCCTGTGAGCATCACGGGAACCTGGCGTTGAGCAACGGTGTGAAAGGCCTGCACGAGGGCGGCGAGCTGTTCTTTCGAGAGATACTGCATCTCGTCGAGGGTGAAGAGCACTCCCCGGTCTCGTTCGCGTGCGAGTTCGCCGAGCTCGACCAGGAGTTCGCCGAGGTCGGCGTCGAGTACGCCAGAGTCGCTTATGCCTGCGAACGGTTCCACGTCGATAGATCCACCGTCGGGAATCTTCCACGTGATTTGGAACGATTTGATGACCCCGAGAATCTTCGTGAACCTCGCGCCGGTCCGTTTGCCAGCACTGATTCGCAGTGCGGACTTTCTGGCGAGTGTGGCCATGGCTCGAGGGAAGTTGATCTCGTCGTTGGCTTCCAAGGCTTCGTGGATCCACCCGCGGTCCGCAGCGATCAGCCCGAACTCGTTGAGCAGTACTGTTTTGCCGACGCCCCGGAGCCCGGTCAGCAACATGCTCTTGGAACTCTTGCCGATCGCGAGACGTTGTACTGCGATGTCGAATGCTTCGAGCTCGGCTTCACGTCCGACGAGGGCATGTGGCCGCGTTCCTGCCCCGGGGCTGTACGGGTTGCGAACCGGATCCATCTTTCTACTTCTCCCGGCCCTTCCTATCGATTTCCAAGAGGTATAAGGACAGCCGCTATACATCCCGGAATTGGCTAGTTCCGCACTCGCATGGAACGCAGAATGGGATCGCTGGTCGCGGCTGGTTGGTCGTCAACGACGCTATGGGTGAGGTGTGACATCGTGGGTTGCAGCACCGTTTGAGGACGGCGCCATCGACCTCCACATGCCGAGCCTCGGCCATTGAAGGCAGCGCTTTCATTGCCGAGCTGAGCCGGCGGGCAGAGTAGCGACCTCAGCGGCACTCTGCGACGACTCGACGCCTCCGAGCTTCTGGTTATGCGACGAGGACGCCGACCAAGGTGATGGCGTTGGCTGCTATTCC
>CAJQNJ010000107.1 GCA_905479685.1 uncultured Acidimicrobiales bacterium | reverse complement strand
ACAGGTCGGGGATCGTGTCGTCCTCGATGCGCTCGGTTAGCTGTCCAAGGACACCCCCTTCGCAGCGACTCGTGCCAGCATCATCTGGGCGCGGTCGAGGGCATTGGCGAGGCGATCAACGCCGTCTGGCGCGTATGGCAGGGCGTACTGCTCGGCGAGAGCCACTGCGTCGTCAGGCTGTAGCTCTTGCAGCACCACTGATGCGGGGAGATCTGTGAGCGACACGTGAGGAGCGCTGAGGGTTTCCTTCGCTTCGTTCCATCGCCGCCACATCGCGTGATGGTCATCGTGCGCGCAGAGTGTCACTGTTGCTGTCGCGTATTCGCCCGACTCAACCAACGCTTGAGCGAGTGCCACGTTTCGCATCGGCTGATTGAGCGATTCCCGGAACGGGCAACCGGCGACTGGGGCTTCTGCGCGGACTCCGACGTAGCTGTCGTAGGTTCGCTGGCACGACACCCTCGCCGCACACGACCGGCCCTTCCGCCGACGAGGTCGCCTGGATCCGTGAACTCGAGATCAAACTTTGAGACCGAAACGATCCCATCAATGACCCTGCTAGCAAGGGCGACCGCAGAGTCACCTCGAATTGTGGCCAGAGGTACGCAGCGGGACTAGTGTTCGGCCCTATGTCAGAACCTTCGGCCTCAGCGACCGAAGCCGGTGAGCATCCGAGTCTGGCTGCCAGCATCCTGGCCGGTCTCGTCGCCGGCCTGCTTGCCGTCACCTTCATGTTCTCCTACTCGGCCGTCATCCTGACGGGCGACCTCGCTCCCTTCGTTCCCAGGCTGACGGGTCATTTCCTGCTTGGAGCAGTCGTACTAGCTGTCATAGTCGGAATCGCGAGCCAGTTCAGTGGCGTGGTTGCAGTTCCTCAGGACAATCCAACAGCAGTGCTCGCGGTCGTGGTCGTCTCGGTTACGGCGTCTTCGAAACAGGATCTCCCGCCAGAGGAACTTTTCACGACGATCGTGGTTCTCATCGCCTTGTCCACGTTTGCCGGAGCAGCCATGTTCTGGCTGGTAGGCCGTTTCCATCTTGCCGTCATGGCGCAGTACGTCCCCTATCCCGTTGTGGCCGGCTTTCTCGCGGCCACCGGCTGGCTTCTTTTCAAGGGTTCATTCGGGGTGATGTCGGGAGTCGGCTTCGATCTTGGTCATCTCGGCGACCTGGTATCGGTAGCCGAGCTCTGGCTACCCGGACTCGCTTTCGCGCTGGTTCTGCTGGTCGTGGGCAAGGTGACGAGCAACGTGTTCGCGATGCCAGGCGTGATCATCGGGGCCATCGGATTGTTCCACCTGACTCTGGCTATCAGCGGTGATGGCCGCAGTGTCGCCATCGCCAACGGATGGCTTCTCCAGCCCTTCGATCAAGGCATGCTCCTTCAGTCGATCAGCCCCGACGACATCGACTGGGCGATCGTCACCGACGAAATCGCAGGTCTCGGCACCGTGCTCGTGATCGCAGTGATCTCCGTATTGCTGAACATCACGGCCTTGTCCTCGGCCCTCGGTGACGACGTGGATGTCGACCGTGAGATGAGGGTTCTCGGGTTCGCCAATCTCGCTGCCGGAGCCGGCGGGAGTCTGGTCGGGTACCACTACGTGAGCCTGTCCACTCTCGGTCGCCGAATGCGCGGCGGCGGTCCGGTCGTGGCCTTGGTGGTTGCGCTGACTTGCTTCGCGGCGATGACGGTGGCTTCTGGCGCGCTCGCCTACATCCCTCGCTTCGTTCTCGGAGGCATGGTTCTGTTCATCGGCCTCAGTTTTCTCGATGACTGGTTGGTGCAGAGCATCCGAAAGCTGGCGCGGTCCGACGTGGTCGTAATTGCCGCGATCCTGGCGGTGGTGGAGCTCGTGGGTTTCCTCGAGGGGGTCGCAGCCGGCCTCATCGCCACGGTGATCCTGTTCATGGTCAGCTACAGCAGGATCAGCGTCGTGCGGCACACGTTCACTGGGCGCGAGCTGCGCAGCACCATCGAACGACAGACCGCGGCGCAAGCACGACTCGAACAGCACCTCGACGGTGTTCTCCTGCTGAAGCTGCACGGATATGTCTTCTTTGCCAGCACCGTGGGGTTGCTGGAGTCGGTGAGGCAGCGCCTCGACGACGAGGAGACAATAGACACTCATCTTATCCTCGACTTCGAGCACGTCACCGGTGTCGACACATCAGCACTTCACGGATTGGCCAAGCTCAAGTCCCTGACTGCCGACCGAGGCATCAAGCTGCTCGACTGTGCAGTCCCCGCGTCGATCTCCGCCCAGTTCAGGTCGCAGACTTTCCTGGACGGCGATGCCTCGGTCGAGCTCGAGTTCGCCACGTCGGACGAAGCCCTCGAGTGGTGCGAAGACGACATACTTCGCGGCGAAGGAATCGACCCGGGCGAGGATGAGTTCTCGTTCGACTTCATGCTGCGTGAGATGTTCGAAACCGACGAACACATGGCTGAGTTCGCTGCGATGCTCGAGACGCTTGAATTCGCACCCGGATCGATACTGATCGAATCGGGTGGCGAAGGGCACTATCTCGACATCGTGGAGACGGGACACGTCGAGGTTCTCGCCGCCGACGGATCTCGCCTGAGACGAGCCGGCCCCGGTTCGCTTCTCGGTATCGCATCATTCTTCAGACATGGCGCACATCACTCTCTCGTCACGATTCGCGCCACAGAGACATGCACGGTCCGGCGCCTCACCGGCGAGGCCTATCTCGACCTCATGTTCGACAATCCCGACGTGGCCGCAGGACTGCAGCGCCATGCCCTTGTGCTGCTCTCAGACCGTTTCGACCGAACCCTGGGAACCCTGGAGCGGGTCCTCCGCGCCACCAGCTAACGTTGACGAATGAGCACATTCCCTGCCAGCCGTGCACGGTTCCTCCCGCGCAGAATTGTGGCCATGCTGTGGTGTCGGCATCGTGCGGAGGTTCAGAAAGTACGGTTGACGAGCTCCCCGGCACAGCGGTGATTGTCACGATGGCCAGAGCGAATTGGGGGACCGGGTATTTCCAGGCCGAGGTCTACCGGCAGATCGTGGAGGAGCTGGGCTATTCGGTCAGGGATCCAGCCGGCCTGGAACTCTCCCCCGCAGCGTTCTACCCCGATCTCGCCCGAGGCGACATCGATTTCTGGGCCAACGGCTGGATCCCCCACCATCAGACTCATCTTGACCAGCAACTCGCGGACGGGTCGCTGATAGGAGACATTGTTGTCCCGATAGGCATCGAGCTTGCGGGGGGCGGTTTGGAGGGCATCCTCGTGGAGAGCGTTACCGCCGAGGCGGCTGGGATCGAATGGTTGGCCGACATTGGCGACTCACCCGAGACCGCAGCCCTGTTCGATAGCGACGGCGAAGGGTTGGCAAATCTGGTGGGCTGCAACGAGGGTTGGGGATGCCAGGTAGCGGCAGGGAACTGACGAGGATGGTCCATGGCTGATTCCGTCGATCCCACGGTGCTGCTCGATGATGGTGTCGAGGGGTGGAACGCGTGGCGCCGGGAAAACCGTTCTGAGCGGCCCGACCTCAGCGGTATCGACCTGAGCGACCGGGATTTGACCGAGATCGACTTCAGCGAACTCGACCTCACCGGCGCCGATCTGTACGGAGCCGACCTGACCCGCGCCAACATGAAGATGGCGACCCTCGAAGAAGCGGACCTCTCCGATTGTGTCATGACGGACATCGATCTTTACAAGGCAGAGTTGAAGGGGTGCTTCCTCACTCGAGCCGACCTGCACAGGTCCTATCTGGCCGAGTCGAATCTCGATTCCGTTGATCTACGCGGCGCCAACCTCGCCAGCGCCGACCTACGGGGAGCCTCTCTCCGGTCTGCCAACCTCTCCCATGCTGATCTGAGCGGTGCCACGCTCGACGACGCCAAGGTTCTGGGATCCGACTTCTCCCACGCTGTCTTCTCCGAAGCGAGCCTTTTCGGAATGGACTACGGCACCTGGAGGTCGATGGAGGGGCGGTATTTCGCCGTTCGTGGCCTGGAGTCGTGCTACGGCAACGCGATCTTTGTCCGCGACGCGCAGGATCAAGACTATCTCGACACCCTCCAGCGATCGGCCGAGAATCTCCCAGAAGGTCGTGCCCGGCGGAGGCGCCTCTTGTTGTTGCGGGCCTGGAAGCTGATCGACTACGGCCGCAGTCTCGCCAAGCCGGCGGCCCTGGCTCTGTTGCTGTCGATGCTGTTCGGTGTCGTCTACACCTTCGACCAGCGGCTCGAGTGGGAGTTGATGGACTACTCGGGCAGCTCCGAGAGTTGGTTGACGCCGTTCTATTACTCCCTTGTCACCTACACCACTCTCGGTTTCGGCGACATCACCCCCCAGCATTGGCTGGGCGAGATCATCGTGATCGTCGAGGTACTGCTCGGCTACACCACTCTGGGTTTACTGCTGACCATTTTAGCCAACAGTGTCGCTCGCAGAAGCTGACGCTTCTGCGCACTCGCCTCTCATCGTCGCTGAGCGAAACAGGTGAGTGGGGGAGGTTGGTAGTGTTTGCACAACAAATCGCTCCGATCGTCCCCGAAGCAGACCTCCCGAGATCGCCTGCTCGAGTTGGTGCACAATCACGTGGCTTCGACAGACCTCACGGTGTTGATCATCGAAGATGACGAGGCGGCACGGTCGGTGATGGAACGAACGCTCGCCGATGCCGGCTACTCGGTCCCGGTGGCAGGTGACGGAGCCGAGGGCATGGACGTGGTCCGCTAGGCCAGCATCGACCTGATCCTGCTCGACCTGATGATGCCGGTCATGGACGGGTTCAGCTTTGTCAATGAGCTACGCCGAGACGAGGAGCGCTCCGACATCCCGGTCGTAGTGGTCACGGCCAAGGATTTGACCACCGAAGACCGAG
>CAJQNJ010000106.1 GCA_905479685.1 uncultured Acidimicrobiales bacterium | reverse complement strand
ATAGCCGAGGCACTTGGATACCAGTGGGGATTCACATCGGCCACGGTGCATCCACAGACAGGGCGAGACTTCGGCAATGCGATTCTCACCCCGAGCCACCTCGACCAACATGACGCTGTGCCCCTTCCTCACGACACCGGGCTCCAGGTCACCCGTCGCCTTGCCGTCTGGGGATCGACGACGGTGAACGGCCGGTCGATCGAGATCGGCTCGGTCCACTCCGAGACACCAGTTCTGGCTCTCAAGCGGCGGATCGACCAGTTCGCAGCCGTGGCCAACGGCCCTGGGACGATGGGTGGAAAACCACTTCTCGTCGGGGGCGACTTCAACACCGCCAGCAGTCGGTCGATCTCCGCACTGACGACGTTGATGGATTCGGTCGGGCTGGACCGTCTGTCTGTCAACGCCGGCTGGACGCTGGAACGCGCTCGGCGACGATTCACCCTCGACCATCTCTTCGGCCGGGGCTTCGAGGTTCTGGACAGCGGCGTGGTCCGAGGTCTCGCGGCAAGCGACCATGCCCCGCTCTGGTGTCGACTTCGAATCCTCGATCCGCCGTCGTCTACTGTTCGCTGAATGACAGGTGATGTGTACTCGATCGGTGGCGGAACATTTCTTTTCGAACTGGACCTCGCGGACTCCCTGCCGCTCGCCTCATATGTCGAGATCGCGCCGGCGGATGGCTCCGACCGCTACCTCGGTCAGATCGAGTCTGCAACGATCGACGAGTCGGTTGGAGCATCGACAGGCTCCACAAGAACCGTGAAGGGCCGGGGAACGCTGCTCTCACGATTGGGATCGGGAGACGCCGACGAACTCGGCGACGACGTGTTCGCAGGCGCAACGATGACGCAGGCAAAACCGTCCACGGTCGCCGCCTACCAGGACGGCGTCAACAGCGGTCACGCGTCGCTGTCCATCGGGAATGTGCAGCGATTTTCAGATGTCCCTGCAGGGTTGCGCGCCGACGGATTCGGACGCCACACCTTCCTCTGCGGTCAATCAGGATCGGGCAAGACCTACACGCTCGGAGTGATCCTCGAACGGCTCCTGCTCGAGACCGATATCAGGATCGCTCTTCTCGATCCGAATTCTGACTTCGTCAACATGGGCTCGATTCGCCCGCAGTCCGGAGCAGGTTTCTCGCAGGAGGAGTACCAGGCATTCGAGGCGCGCTATCGCGCCGTCTCGCCCGGCATCCACGTATTCGGAGGCGAAGGCTCGGCCCGACGACTCCGCGCGAAGTTCGGTCGATTGTCGTTCGAGCAGCAGTCCATGGTCCTGGGCCTCGACCCGATACGCGATCCCCAGGAGTTCAACGCCTTCGTCCGCATCGTGCGCCGTCTCGACGACAAGGACTATCGACTCGACGACATTCTCGACGAGATTCGGTCGTCGTTCGACGAAGATGGTCGACGCCTCGGGCTCCGCATCGAGAACCTGGGGATCGCACAACAGTCGATCTGGGCTGGCAGCAATCAGTCGGTCATGGATGGCCTTCCCGACGACTGGCGCATGATCGTTGCCGACCTCGGAAGCCTCGACAACGCAGAAGGTTCGATCGCATCTGCAGCTGTGCTCGGCTCTTTCTGGGAGCGGCGCCATGCGCGCCAGCCGCTACTCATCGTCGTCGACGAAGCGCACAACGTGTGTCCCCGGACACCGACCGACGCAAATCAAGCGCTCGCAACCGAGCTCATGATTCGGATTGCCGGTGAGGGTCGAAAGTTCGGTCTCTACCTCCTGCTGTCGACACAGCGGCCCGCAAAGGTTCACCCAAACGTGCTCTCCCAATGTGACAATCTGCTGCTCATGAAGATGAACTCGGCGTCCGACATCAGTGAGCTGAGCGAGATCTTCTCATTTGTGCCACCGTCACTGATCGAACTCGCTGCCGGATTCGGATTAGGCGAAGGATTGGCCGCGGGCAAGATCGCGCCGCAGCCGGTGCTGTTCCGCAGTGGCCGTCGACTGACCCTCGAAGGCGGAAGTGATGTGCCCTCGACGTGGGCACAACAACGTTCCTGACCGGGACCTCGATGAAACGAACGGGTAGCGCTCGCGAGGTTCCGCATGGCCGCGCGCGATTCAGTTGTCTGACGGACTCCGGAGGTTCCCGATCCCCGACGTCAAGACATCCCAGCTATCGGACAGTGAAGCATCGGGAAATTCCTTCGCGATCTGCTGACGAAGCGACCCCAACGCGGCCGCAAAGAGCGCAATGAAGATCACCCCCCGCCACCACGGCTGCAACTGCTCACCGGGCAACACGTAGAGCAGCAACAAGAGGAGGCCGATCGCCGACAGCCAGGAGCCGACAGGCTTGCCGACCAGCACGGGTGCGAGCAACTCTCGAAGCCACGTTGCGAACCGGGACGAGCCGAGCAGTCCTGCGAAGCCGGCAATCACGAGTCCGTAAAGCAGCCCAGCGAGCGCCATATCCCTGAGGAGTTGGGTGCCGATCGCGGTTACCGCAACGGCGGCGGCTTGCACATCGGCGGTATCCGCGGATGCGGACTCGACCGCTCTTCTGGCAATGCGGAGAAAGACCAGCACCGCAGTACTACTCAACGCCAACGCAACACCGACCTCCATGATCGCGGCGCGACGCCGCGGTCCTGCCAGCCAGATCGCGAGGCCGTACAAGAAGAGGACGAGGAAGAAGAAGACCAGACTCAATACTTGAACGACCCGCACGACGTCCTGGGCCGTGGCGAGCTCATCGGACTCGGCAATCACCACCCGACCGGCATCCTCGGGGAGCTTGTCGAGCACATCCTGCGACAATCCGAAGTCCTCGCCCACCTTTCTGACCAGCTCGCCGAGTTCCAGCGTGACCTTCCCGTCGGCGGTGGAGAGCCCCGGTCCTGTCTCGTCCTTGAGAACCCGCACCAGCGTCTCATGGGACGATCTGTTCAACTCACTCCACACGGCAGCCACGGCCTCACTGCCGAGCAATCGGTCGACCGCATTGGTGGCGGGGGCCCGCAGGGCTGCGGCAAGAGGCCCAGCCAACCCGTCAAGATTCTCCGGGAGCTTGGTTTCGAGCTCCTCGGCGACGTCGACCGACGCGTAGAGCTCGTCGACCAGATACGCCGATAGAACGTTGCGCACATCCTCATCTGCCAATAGCTCGTCCGACGCGTCGACCCACTTGTCGGTGTCGAGCACCTGGCGGTCGAGCCAGACGTTCATCATCGAGGCAACCGCAATGACCGACGCCAGCACGATCAACGAATGAATGACCCACCTGGGGGTGTGCGCTTCCAGGAAGTCCAGCAGCGAATGCTCCCGCCCACCTGACGATGTTTCGTCATCGATGTCGGTGTCGCTCGACTTGGCCGCAGCAACGCCATCTTCGCGCTCATCTTCTGTCATACCGCAGACCGTATCGGAAAGTCGCATGAGGTCACCGGAAAAGCGCGGAATCCCCCATGCAGCGGACAGCCTGACCCATCGCGTCAGGCCCTTCCAGCCTCCAACGCTTCGTCGGGCGTTTCCTGTTCTCCACGCTCCGCCTCTCCATGTTCTGCGACAGCATCGCCGTAGAGCAACGTCTGGGCCGTAGCCGTGAGTGGCACCAGCAACGCATAGGTGATGGTCATCAGAGCCGAGAAGAACCACAGTGGAAGCGCGGTCAGAGCCAGCAGGAGTAACAGCCCAACGGTGATCGCCGTCACGAATGGCAACGCGTTGAAAACGCCGACCATGATCGCCGTGTGCCACCAACGGCCCTGCACCAGAGCTGTGCTCCTTGCAAGTGCACTACGTCCGTCGAGCCCTTCAAGCATCACCGCATGTGGAGCGAACTGGTAGCGAATCACCTGGCGAATACCCCACGGAATGCCGACAACGCTGAACGTCAACGCCACCACGATGACAAACGCGCGAAGTGTCGTACCGATGAGGGATCTCCGATTCGCCCACGCGAGCCGCATGGCCTCGGACGCCGAACGCTCGCCCCGAGGTGCCGCGAGGTAAGCCGCAATCATCGCGTTCACCGCGATCAGGGCTGCGAGCTGCGGCAGTCCACCAGCAGTGACCGCAAACACGAGGCTGGTGCCGCTGCGATCTCCCGCCAGGTCGAGGACATCACGCAGCAGGGGTACCAGCGCGAGCAGGGCACCCAACACACCGGCAATGAACGTCGCGGGTATGTAGACCAGACCGAAGCGCACGAGAGACGACCAGGAATGGCGATACTGATGGTATGCGGCCCGGATGATCTGACCGGCCCGACGACGCAACACCAACGGACTACTCGCGACGGTGCTCCAGTCGGTGCGTCCAACGAACCACCTCACGATCGCAACGGTCAAGAGAACGCCGATCAGCAGAGCCATCGGTGACGTCGTGACAAGAATGAGCTGGCCGGAGCCCCATTCGACCGTGGAACAAAATGCACCGATGACCTGCTCACCAAAGGAGTCGCCTGCGGGAATGACAACACTCGACGGTCGGAGTTGTTCGTGCCACGAGATCGGTTCGAGCCATCGGTCCTTGGCCAGCGGGCCGGTCGGGCCGTTGAATGCGCCACGCTGGCGTTCACCCCAACGTCCCTCGTACGCGAGCCACGCCAGTGGGTCGTCGGGATCATCGACCGTGTCGGGAAGAACAACGACGGCTGACTCGAATCGATCCGAAGGGCCATCGGTGTTGTCACAACCGAAGCCTTCGCTTCCCGAACGGCCCATGTAAACAGCCGAGCTGAAGTAGCTGGCGTGAGAGCCCGCTGATGAGTACACGAACGGGTGAGTCCCGTCGCGTTCGAGCTTCGAGGCATCCCAGTCCGACCACTCACCACCTTCGTGCTGCGCGTAGCCGATGCTCACCGGCTCGGTGGCTAGTGCCTCGTCGATCGTCGACGCGTCGAAGAGCAACTGAATACCTTCCCAGTCGCTCTCGTGTTTGTTGTTCCAGTCGTTGTAGTACCAGTAGGTCCAGTACTGCAGCGCCAGCTTGTCGGGATGGCCTTCCTCCTGCACGATGTGTGCGTACACCGTGACCGGCAGGCCCTCGCTGTAAGTGTTGTAATCACGCTCGTAGACACAGCCGGGCTCGAGCGAACCACCCGGAAAATCGAGGAAGAACCCCTCGCCCAGCCCAAACAGATCGCCGGCAGTTGGACCCCACATCACCACCGGGTTTTCCGAACCGACCTGCCTCAGCGCCACCTCGGGATTCGCGATCACGATGTCGGCCGGCGTCGGCCCGTACGGCTCGCCGTCGGTGTCGCAAGGCGCTTCTTGCGCTTTCAGCACGACGACGGGCGCATACCGATCGGCCAGAGTCTGCGCACCGTCGGGATTCTCCTCAGCGAGGTCCTGAGCACCTGCGACGCTCGGTACGACGGTCAGACCGACTGCGAACAACACCCCGACCAGGAGGATTCGTTTCGCGATCGCTCTCAGCATCGACATGCTCACGGCGCCTCCTTCTTCGACACGGTAACCCACACGATCATGTCCTGAGCTATCTCGACTTCGTGCATGTACCGGAACGGAACACCGCGTAGTCTGTCGGTTTCATGGTGAACCGCCTCCGATCGACATTCAGCCGCGACACGATCAAGGACGACGCAGTGGCCGGGGTCGTGCTGGGTGGGCAAAGTGTGCCCGACGGCTTGGCCGGTGGGCTCCTGGCCGGAGTCAACCCGGTGTACGGGCTGTACGGATACCTGTTCGGCATGCTCGGTGCGGCATTCGTGACCGGGTCCGAGTTCATGACTGTGCAGGCCACCGGTGCCATGGCCGCCGTTGTGGCCGACGTGGACCAGGTCCACGGCGCCAGTGATCCCGAGCGTGCCCTGTTCACGCTCGCAATCTTGACTGGCATCGTCATGACCGTCGCTGGTGTGCTGAAGCTCGGCTTCGTCCTACGGTTCGTTTCGAACGCGGTGATGGTGGGCTTCATCAGTGGCGTCGGCATCAACATCGTGCTCGGCCAACTCGACGATTTCACCGGATATGAGTCCGAGGGCGCCAATCGGCTCGCGCGAGCCCTCGATCTGCTGTTTCATCCCCTCGAGATCGACCTACGGACCATTACGGTGGGAGCCCTCACCATCGCTCTCATCCTCGGCCTCGAACGCACCCGGCTCGGCGCGCTCAGCCTGGTTGTCGCAGTTGTGGTCGGGTCTGCTCTGGTTCCACTCTTTGGCTGGGAGGTGGCCCAACTGAGCGACATCGTGTCGATTCCCAGTGGCCTCCCTCTACCGAAGGCGCCGTTGTTCAGCGCGATTCCTTCGCTGATCATCCCAGCCTTCTCGCTGGCGTTCGTCGGCCTCGTCCAGGGTGCGGGCATCTCCGCGAACTTCCCCAATCCCGATGGCACGTACCCTGACGCGTCTCAGGATTTCGTGGGGCAGGGGGTCGGCAACCTCGTGTCAGGGACATTTCAAGGCATGCCTGTCGGCGGTTCGATGTCGGCCACATCGATCGTCACGAGTGCTGGCTCGCAGACGCGAGCAGCTCAGCTCATCGCCGCCGCCATCATGTCGGTGATCATCGTGGTGTTCGGTCCACTCGTCGATGAGACGGCCATGCCGGCCCTCGCAGGCCTGCTCATCGTGGTTGGGGTGCGCACGGTCAAGCCGGGCGAGATCAGGGCCGTGTGGAAGACAGGCCAGGTCCAAGCCGTAACGATGGCTGTCACACTGGTGCTGACGATCGTGATCCCACTCCAATTCGCAGTTCTGGTTGGTGTCGGGATGTCCACGGTGTTGTTTGTCATTCAGAAATCAAACGACCTGGTCATCAAACGCATCGTCGTGGTGGGGACAAGTTTCAAAGAGGTCGACCCACCATCAGAGGTCGGGACAGACGAGGTTGTGCTGATCCAACCGTACGGAAGCCTCTTCTTTGCCTCGGCCGCAGTCTTCGAGAACAGGCTGCCAGCCGTGACCCCGGCCTCGCAGAACTCGGTCGTCATCATACGGATGCGTGGTCGCACCGATCTCGGCTCGACATTGACCGACACTCTCGGCCGCTACGCTGAGACACTGCAGCGTGCCAACAGCAAGCTTGTGATCATCTCGGACAGTCATCGCGTGCAAGTGCAGCTTGCCGTCACCGGCGTTGCCGCGTCCATCGGGGCCGAGAATCTCTATGAGTCTGACGAGTGGCTCGGCTCCACCATGCGCAGGGCCTATCAGGATGCCGAAGAATGGATAGCGAGGAACGCGAGGTGAACATGGCGAACGAGGACGGTTGTTGCGCCCCTCGCCGGGATGATCCGCCAGCACCCCGGACCTCCGACCAAGTCGAGGCATCGACCGGCGCAGGAGCGCACACAGGCGAACTCGTCGAAATAGCTGGTGGATCGTTCATGATGGGAACCGACGCGTCGTACCGCTACTCGGGTGATGGGGAGGGCCCAGCACGCGAGATCACGTTGCGCCCCTACCGCATCGCCAAGCACTCGGTCACCAACCGTCAGTTCGCCGCATTCGTCGAGGACACCGGCTACCGCACCGAAGCAGAACGGTACGAATGGTCGTTCGTCTTCCATCTGTTCCTCCCCGACGACTTCCCAGACACCCGTGCCGTTGCGGCCACGCCATGGTGGCGTCAGGTGTTCGGCGCAGACTGGGCGCATCCTGGCGGACCCCAATCGGACCTCACCGACCTCTGGGATCACCCCGTCATCCACATTGCGTGGACCGATGCTCAGGCGTACTGCAACTGGGCGGGGGTACGACTTCCGACCGAGGCCGAGTGGGAGAGTGCCGCACGCGGGGGTCTGGTCCAGAAACGGTTCGTCTGGGGTGACGATTTCTCGCCGGACGGCAAGACCATGTGCAACATCTTCGAGGGCGACTTCCCCGTTGAGAACACGGCCGAAGACGGATACATCGGCACAGCTCCAGTCGACGCATTCCCCCCGAACGAGTTCGGTCTTCACAACATGGCCGGGAACGTGTGGGAATGGTGCAGCGATTGGTTCCACACCGACTTCCACCTGACGGGACCCCAGACCGACCCGCACGGGCCCCCAGCCGGTGAAGCACGGGTGATGCGGGGTGGCTCATACCTGTGCCACGACTCGTACTGTGACAGGTACCGGGTGTCGGCGCGCAGTTCGAACACCGCGGACTCGTCCGCAGGCAACCTGGGCTTTCGAGTCGCGGGTGACCATCCAGACAGCTGAAACCAGACCGAAGTGGGAACGACGAAGTCGTCGTGCTGCACAACGACGCTAGTCTGCGGTTCGAGACGGCGATCAGGAGCGAATGTGGAACTTCAGCTGACAGGCCAAGACGGCACACAACTGGGTCGGCGACCACGTTGGATTGTCGCTGCGGCACTTGCGGTCGGCTTGTCCCTGGTGGCGTGTGGTAGCGACGATGACCAGTCGGCGCAGGAGAAGTACTGCGAAGCTGGTCAATCGCTGGAGTCGAGCGCTGCCGCGCTCTTCGACCTCGATCTGATTGCACAAGGGACGAGCGGACTCCA
>CAJQNJ010000105.1 GCA_905479685.1 uncultured Acidimicrobiales bacterium | reverse complement strand
TGGAGCTGCTAGCGGAATCGACACGCTCCGCCCGCGCCGACCTCGTCTTCCTGTCTGGAACGACTGACTGCCGCTCCCAACGGTGATGCCTCTGCAATCGCACCACACGGGCCGCGTCCTCTGAGCCCGTTCGGTCAGCCTACTCAGCGCCCAATCCTGTCTTGACTGACCGAAGCGGCTGCTCGACTTTCGGCAAGGGCGGCCCCTAGCGCAATCCTCGTGTTACCTCTCCGTTACCTCACGGTTCTACCGGATTCTACCGAGCAGAACGACAAAGGCCCGGAAACGTTGAGTTCCCGGGCCTTCTGAGTGGTGGCGGGGGCAGGATTTGAACCTGCGACCTTCGGGTTATGAGTTCGTTCGAGGCCATTCCGACTGGTATCCGTTGTTCCCCTCTAGTGCCGTTTGGGCCCGTGTTTTCAACGGTTTCGGCGGTTTGGCGTGTTGGCCTGTGGTTGTGGATAACGGGCCGTGCCGGACTGTCCGTTAGAAGATCCGTTAGAAGCCTTGTCTAGAACGCCCATTTGTTTGCGCCAAACAATTCAGTATTCTGGTCAAACTGCCGTAGGATGGTGAGCGAGCTGATCTGAAGGGAGCGCTGATGGGTCGCAAGCCGATACCCCAACGCATCCGACGGCGCTTCGATGCTGCGTGCGACACCCTCACTTCAATCATGCCTCCGGCTTGGACCATCGAGGTTGTCGCACGCTCCGACACCGGCGGGATGGTACAAGCGACCAACACGAGCGGCGCTACGGGTGAGTTCGATGTTGTGGTCCGGGAAGAACTCGACCCCCGATCCGCAATCGCCCTCGATGATCCCGCACGGCCGACGTTCGTGTTCGCCCGATGGCTCAGCAAACGCACTCGCACGATCCTCAGCGACTGCGGTTTCAGCTACGGCGACGACACCGGCAACATCTCGTTGTCCCTCCAGGCACCCGAGATCTACATCCGTCTCGACGGCGCTACCCAAGACCCGTCACCCAAACCAATCAAGGGACCCAACCTTCGCGGACCCAAGGCATGGGCGCTCCTGCGCACACTCATCGAAGTACGGCCCCCGTACACCGTCAGCGAGCTGGCTGCTGCTGTCGACACCGACCCCGGGTACGTCTCACGAGTCCTCACCGCCCTTTCCGAGGAGCTGCTCCTCACGAGACCGCCGCGTGGAAAGGTCCAGCATGTCGAATGGGAAGCACTCCTCCGGCAACTGACTACGAGCTACGGATTGCTCGACGCGAACGAAACAACAAACTGGATTGCGTCGGCGGGGCCCGAACAATTCCTCGATGACCTCGGCGCCAGCAAACTCAAACAATGGGCGGTCACCGGCTCGTTCGCCGCCGCTCGAGTTGTCTCAGTCGCCGCGCCCGAAATTGCCGTTGTCTACGCGGACGACTCCGAACGTGTCGCCGATTCGCTTCGGCTGCGCCAAGTGAGAAATGGTGGGAACGTTGTCATGGCCCGCCCCTACGATCAGATCGTGTTCGAGCGCACCACCGCAACCGACAACATCACCTACGTCTCCCCCGTCCAAGCCGCCATCGACTGTCTCACCGGCCCAGGTCGCACGCCCGCCGAAGGCGAAGCCCTCATCAAATGGATGACCGGCAACACCAGCCGCTGGCAGGCGCCGTCTCTGACCAACGAACTCTCAACGCGGTGACTGTCCGACCAGGCTGATCATGCCGTCTCGGCGAGCCTCACGTCGTAGTGGACAGTGAGCTCCAGCGCATCCGCAATATCGACAAGCCGTGCGAAGCTCACCCCGGCATAGTCGTTGGCCTCGTACCGCTGAATCGCCTGCTCAGCCAGCCCTACCTTCTCCGCTAGCTGGCGTTGTGTCCATCCTCGAGCAATCCGTGCTTGGACTACCGCTGTCGGGAATTCCGAAATGCCGGTCGCTTCGATCAGCGTGGCATCGTGAAGCGCGTCGTAGTCAGCAAGTTCGGCCTTGAAGTCACCGAGCGTTCCTCGGAGGGCTTCGAGCTGCATTGCTCGCATCGCCGGGTCCAAGCCGTCGGCTAACGGCGCGTTGTCTAGTTCACTGAGGGCCACCCGTACCTCGTCGGCCTTACTGCGGGTGATCTTGTACTGACGTTCGTTCTTGATCATTGGTCGAACTCCTCTAGGTCGATAGCGATGATTCCTTTGGGTTGCCCATCTCGGTCTTGCTGAAAGAACTCCACGAAGTACCGCCCAGAACCAGCCTCAATGATGTTCGGGAAGAACTCACACCCGAACTCGGCCTTCTGCGCTGGCCGTCCGGGTGTCAGATCTCGCAGAGCAGGGTGCAACCGTCCCGCGTCAACACCGATCGGGTCATAGCAGCCATCGATGTCACCCGGGTGGAGCTTTCCGGTTACGAAACTGCCGTCGATCCACGCCTTACGGCAACCTGCCGCCTGCAAGGACCGGAGCGCCCGTTGACATCCCTCCAGTAGCTGCAATCGCCAGTCTGACGAACCGAAAGCGCTGACTACTTCGTCCCAGGCCGCGTCCCATTCACCGGGGGGCAATCGGCCGTCTACCAGAGCAGGAACCACCAACACAACATACCAGTTGTGTTGTCAGGTTGGAAGGCATCATCTCGATCGTCAGTTAGCTCTCGATCAACTTGTCGAGCATCGAGGCGAGGGTCGGTCTGCGCCGTTGTTCCTCACGTAGACCGACGAGATATGCGTGATGCTCGTGCGAAAGGCCGGCCGATTCGGCGGCACGCCTTGCGTTCTTGAGCTGCTTCACCGCGGCCTGATACGCCCTTCGATCAGTCGTCTCCAGGATCGACTTGACCACCCGCACATACACATCAACAGAAGCCGCCGGGTCAACGACCTCATAGGCCTCAGCGAGTCGAACAAGGCGGTCATTGCCAAGATCATCACCATCTTCGGCCGCGAGACCCCAAGCCACCTCAATTTCGCCATCGGCCAACAGCACGTCAACCAACGAACCACGATCCCGAAGCCCGAGTACTTCGCGAGCTTCAGAAACATGTGAGTCCCAGGACCCAACCTCATCAGCTGCATCGCGCAGGAGCCCGTACGTCGATGTACTGGGCATGGTCTGGTGATGATCCAGCCTCACACCCAGAACAGGGGCCAGGTCCCCGTTCGCCTCGTGCACACCGGCAGCAATGTCGTAAAGATGTTTGACCTGCCATCCACTTGTTGCCTCGATGCCCCGCTCCGCCCACTGCAGCGCATCCTCGGGCCGCTCGAGCTCAAGCATCGCCTCGGCCACCCGCGTGTACTGATGCGGCGAAGTCAGGTCTTGGCCGAGCAGCGCGACGATCGCTTCGATGTCTCCGTCAAGCACGGAAAGGCGTTCCGTTGCGTGCTTCACGGCGAACGGAACGCGACCCTGCGCTGAACGCTCGGCCACGGCGTCGCGGTAGATGCCCATGCCCTTGTCGCCCAGGGCGGGGGCGTACCGCACCGGGTCGATCATGAAGAAGTCCTGGTCGTCGAAACCGAACTTGATCATCCACCGGGCCAACGCTTTCGGCTCCGCAACGCCGGCAAGAGACACTTGCTCGTGGATTGCCAACAACCGGTGCGCGACATCGCCCATCATCCCCGACGAGTCATCCGACTTCAGGATCACTTTCACGACCCGACCGACCGAAAGTTCGATCAGCTTCAGCAACTCTCGCGACGGGTTGCCCGCTGCTTCCGCCTGCATCGCGTCGACCACGACACCAGCTTCTAGCGCCCACTCATTCGCCTCGCGGTAGTCCAAGTGGCGCCGCGTCCGCAGTACCGAATCAGCCTCGGCCCGCAAGATTCGAACACGGTCTGCGGGCACTGCTACAGCAAGCCGTACTGCCGCGGCGATCGCTGCCGACTCAGCAGCCGCACGTTCGAGGAGCATCTTCGCCGTCGGTTCATCCAACCGTTCAATGAGTTCACTCAACGACCCATCAGCATCCTGCCTCGCTGCACCTGCCACGTCAGAACGATAGGCGACGCCACAAGCTCGGGACCGATTCTGAGAGACCGCGCCAACACGGCAGGCACCCCGCTCTGTGATTGGTGCACGGATCGGGACCCCACGAGGCAAGACGCAGCAGCCAGAGCATTACGCAGCGTGCGGCTTGGGTAGATATGCCTGCGCCGCTCTCACGTCGCTCGCGCTAGTGATTCCGTGGCGCGACTATCGAGCACGTCGGCGATGGTCTCGTCCTTGCGTAGCCCGCAGCTCATTGCCGGATCTGCGCTCGTGGCAACCCAAGCCGTCGGTGTCATTACCGGGCGGATGCGACTCGAGCTTCGGGCTTGGCCCCAAGTTCGAGGGCAAGGCGCTCGCTCGCTGGGCGAACGGCAGTGCCAGCTGTCGGAGTCAGGCGCTCAGGCGGTTGGTGATCTCTGCAGTCCATTCCACCGGGGGCGGCGGCTGGTCGTCCATCGCTGCGATCACTGGGAACAGCTTTGTCTGGAATTCGTCATTCAGTTCCTTGGACTCCCATACGGCCACGACGAGGAAGCCGTCGTTGGTGGGTCCAGCGAAGTGGTGGAGTTGGCCGACGGGGAGTGATCCGTCGGAGTTGTGGACTTTGGCGATGATGGCGTCGTACTGCTCTTGGGTGGTGCCGGGAAAGTGGTGGGTGATCAAGAAACTCATTGGTGGTGTCTCCGTTTGGTGTGTGTGATGTGGTGGTAGAAGTTGTTGCTCAGCGCAACGAGCACCCTCCGATGAGGGGTGCGAGCAAGAACAGGTGGGCAGGACACGATGACTGGGTCCCGGGCTCGAGACATGTCGGTCCTGTTCGCCTGGTCGGCGACAAACGTGTCGTCGTGGGTTTCGGGCTCGTTCGGTGCCCGTCGAGCCCTCGGCGACAACCGGCCTTCTTGCTTGTCGTGTCTCAGACGGGTCGGCCGAGGTAACCGGCGAGGACGGTGGCGGTTGGCGCTCCGGCCGGCGGAACATATTCGGGTCCGAAGAAGCCGTTCGGGCCTCGTTGTGGCACCAGGTGGGTTCGGCTGATCTCGAGGAGCTCGACGGCGAGGGTTGGGTTGAGATCCGTGTTCTGACCCGTGGCGGTGGCGAGGTCCCAGGAAAACTGGAAGGTGTTGCGAGCAGCGAGCAATCCGACGTCATGGCCGGGAAACGTGAGGCCCGCAGCCAGCGTCACGGTTCGTCGCATCGCGTCCGACTCGGACAGCGTTGTGACCATCGCATCGGCGGATTGATCGAAGCGGTCCGCCCAGTCGCGCGGATCAATGTGCGGATAGGTGGGCGGACTGCTGTGGCCTTCGATGGCGCTGCGAGTCCATTCCTGATGCCCGATCGTCTTCACGACCAGTTCGGCGACATCGAGGGGTTCGCACGGGGTCGCGCGGTCGTGGTGCTCGGTCCGAACCCCGTCGAGCACGCCACGAAACGTCGACGCTGACCGCCGAAAGAGGCCGATGACCGTGCCGGCGTCGCGAAGATCACCGTCGTCGACATCATGGAGTTGCGGAGATTGGTTCATTTCTTGAAGCCTTCCCTGTAATCTGTCAGAGTGGACAATAACATATCGGATAGTCCGATAGCGGACTATTCACAGTTGAACAAAGTTCGCGGCGAAAGTCAATGGCCAATGTTCTCAGACCCTGGTGGGGCGGGCGTCAACGCGCAACGACGCGCATGGCGAGCCTTCTACAAGACCTACTGGGCAATCGTCCCCTTGATGGATGGCGACCTCCAGCGCCACGCAAACATGGACCTCGCCAAGTACAACGCGCTGCTCCACACCCACCTCGCCGGTCCCGAAGGGATCCGCATGAAGGACATGGCCAAGAACGCGTCGCTAAGTACGTCAGGAATCACCGCTCTTGTCGATCGACTCGAACGCCAAGGCCTCATGCAACGAAACCCCGACCCCGATGACCGCAGAGCCACCAGAATCACCCTCACCGACGAGGGACGCGAACGTGCACGCCAAGCTGCTCACATTCACATCGCGAGCATCGAAGATCACTTCGCCTCCCGACTCGCCGAAAGTGAAGCCATCTCGCTCGCCGAAACACTGGAACGCATCGAGTCCGATATCCATCCCACCAGGGACAACGTCCCCGGTCGTCACAGCTAGTCGACGAGCTCGGCGACCACGTCAACGACCTCGGTTCAGATCACTTCATCTGGCAGAGTCCTCAGGGAGGTCCCTTTCGATACGGCAACTGGTTCAAGCGCCACTTCAAGCCTGAGCGTGCCGAATATTCGTCCGTCCTTTGATTCCGAGGGTTTCGGGCATCGGGCTCGCCGTTAACCTTCTGCGCTCGTGACGCTGTTCCCTGTCCGGTTCGCCTTGTTCTCAACCGACTCAGATGGATATTCGCCACCGGCGACGTACGAGACCTCGGGGTTGCAGATCGCGCAGCGGTCCAGTGACAGGCAGCGGCAGCCGATACATGCGTCGAGCTGATCCCGGAGCTGGACGAGCTGCTCGATCTGATCGACGCCATGTTCACGGGCCAACGCGACCAGATAGTCATCGTCAGCGTCACGAGTCTCGGCGGCGGCCGACGCTGGGTCGGCAACGACATCCGCTATGCGGCGACCAGTTCCCAGGAACAGCTCAGCCAACGCTGGGATCAACTCGCGTTCGAAGCCTCGGTCTGCCGAACACACCCTCGACCTCGGCGAGCAAGGCTGGGCAGACCACCGCCTCGAGAGCCGCATCGTCAAGCCATCGGGCGACGATTCGATAGGACGGTCCCGTCTGAATGGCAGCCGAGAACAACCTTCGCCTTGGCGATCAACGAGCGCGACGCACAGCACGAACTTCTTCGACCGCCAGGTCCATGGCCTCACCCTCGGAGAGATCCGCGTTCCTGGCCACGCTCTCAGCAAGCGCACCGCTCGCCCTCCGAGTGAAGTACTCCCACGCTGACTGGCGACTCACGCCAAGCGCCTCACCGATCGCGGCCCACGATGCTCCTGCGTCGCGCGCCGCCACAATCTGAGCCCATCGAAGCTCATCAAGCTCAACCTCGGAACGAGAAACCTCTCGAAGCGCGTCAAGAGGCTCAACGGGAAGCGATTCAGCAGCGATCAAGCTCATGCTTGTCATGGTACCCTGACAGCCGCACCAGGTCAACGAGCCAAAGCCAAAGAGAACCGACCGGCAGCTCCGCCGGTCGCTTTGTGAGATGAGTTTTCGAGCGCCTTGTGAGATGGCCGGCCATCTCACGATTCGGAGGTCCTGAAAGGACCTCCAGTTGTGTCATGCCTTTTCCCGTGGCCAGATCATGAGATGAGATGAACGTGGACTTGCCCCGCTACAGACTCCAGCATTTGCGCCGATTTCGGCGCTCGAGACTTCGAGGGGAGGTGGTGCAAATCGACGCGATGTCGGCGGTCAGGGCCGTTTCTTCCAACGTTGATCTAACGCTTTGTCGCTTTTGGGGCGTCTGGGACCGTTCAGGCCGATGTCTGTTGTTGTCGGCGGTGGCGTCGTGAAGGGCCATGTGGCGAAGCGTCAGTGGAAGACGAAGTCGGGGGTGAAGACCGGTTGGTATGTGGTGCTCGACATCGGCCGTGATCTGGACGGGAAGCGGCGGCAGAAGTGGCACGGCGGATTTGCGACTCGGACCGAGGCTGAAGGGCATCGGGTGTCGTTGGTGGCAGAGCTGGCCGCGGGCACGTACACAGAACCGAGCATGGTCACTCTCGACGAGTGGGTGAACGGCGGTTGGTGGGCGTTGCTTCAAGATCGAGTCAAGCCCTCGACTGCAGCCTCGTATGAGGCGAATCTTCGCCATCACGTACTGCCATCGCTTGGTCGCGTCCGGCTCACCAGTCTGCGGGCCGAGCATCTCAATCGGCTTTACACGCGGCTACTGCAGGAGGGTCGAATCGATGGTCAAGGCGGCCTCAGCCCACATACCGTCCGAAACGTTCACGTCATCGTGCATCTCCTCTTGCGAGACGCCTGCTCGGCCGGGCTCATCGCCCGCAATGTCGCTGAAGTCGCCACACCGCCACCGCGGCGTTCGCCGCGGACGGCGCCGATGCGGTTCTGGCAGCCACACCAACTCCGCCTATTCCTAGCGGCAGTTGAGGGAGAGCATTTGGAGGCGGCCTGGCACCTCGCAGCACTCACCGGGATGCGGCGAGGCGAGATCGCAGCCTTGCGTTGGGATGACATCGACGCCGCCAACCAACGTGTCTACATCCGACAGACCAGGTCGCGGATTGGAACTGAGATGGTGCTGAGTTCACCCAAGAGTGGATATGGCCGCCTCATCG
>CAJQNJ010000104.1 GCA_905479685.1 uncultured Acidimicrobiales bacterium | reverse complement strand
CTGCTTGCCGGTCGAGCGATTCGAGATCACTCGTACAGGATCGATGGGCTCGCGGGTGCCCCCAGCGGTCACTACGACGTGAACCCCATCGAGATCATGGGACCCGAGCGCACGCTCCGCATGAGCCACGATGGATTCAGGTGCACTCAACCTGCCATGGCCCAGATCGCCCCCGGCGAGACGCCCCGATTCGGGTTCGACGATGTACACGCCACGAGAGCGAAGCACCTCGACGTTGTCCTGTACTGCCGGATGTTCCCACATCTCGGTATGCATGGCAGGTGCAATGAGCACGGGCGCACGCGTGGCAATGAGCGTGGCCGTCAGGAGATCGTCGGACCGCCCCATCCGGTAATCAGCAAGCAATCGTGCGGTTGCCGGTGCGACGATGATGAGATCCGCGTTCTGGCCGAGATGGGTGTGTGGAATCGGACTTGTCTCATCCCAGAGGCTCGACTGCACCTTTTCGGACGCAAGCGCGTCGAAAGTCGTGCGGCCGACGAAGTGTTCGGCACCTTCGGTGAGCACCGGAATCACGTGTGCGCCAGCGTCCACCAAACGGCGACTGACCTCGATTGCCTTGTACGCCGCAATACCACCGGTCACCCCAAGTACAACTCGGGCTTGATCGAGAGCGGACATCGCTGTGCTCAGCTGGCGTCGTCGGAGCCTGCGAGCTCGGCTGCCATAGCAGCCGCATCAGCGGCCGCCTGAGCTTCGGCGAGTTCCTCTGCTGCGAAATCACGCTCGATCGGAACAATCTTGGCTGCCGAGATCTCTTCGAATGCGATCGAGAGTGGCTTGCGAGCAGTCGAAGTGACCTGTGGGGGGACACTCGAGCCCAAGCCTTCACCGAGTTGACCGAAGTATGCGTTGATCTGGCGGGCTCGCTTCGATCCAAGCTGCACGAGGCGGAACTTGGAACCAGCGGCTTCCAGCAGGATTTCGACCTGCGGCTCGATCATCGACATGTTATCTGGCATCAAACATCTCCCGTGGAAACTCGGCTCCATGCCGACATCTCAGGCTAGCAGGAGGACGGCCGAGTCCCGTCGACTCGATACTGGTCGATCAGAGCACCAATTTCGGCTGCTGCACGCCAGACGTCATCATTGATCACATGGTGGTACGGGAGGTCCTTCGCGTTATCGCGTTCGAGTTGTCCCGCTGCCATTCGGCGGTCGACCTGATCGGTTGCATCACCGCGCCCGATCAGACGAGCGCGCTGATCATCCACCGAGGGCGTGTCGATGAAGATGTACAGCGACTCGATCCCCCGGTTGAACACCTGTCGTGCGCCGTTCACGTCGATCTCGAGAATCAGGTCCTGCGACAAGGGCTCGTCGGGGACGGGCGACCCGTAGTAGGCGACCCCGAGAAAGTGGTTCCACTCGAGGAACCGTCCAGCATCGAGGTTCTCGAGAAAGGTCTCCTCGTCGACGAACGTATAGGCGTCGTCACGCTCGCCTGGACGTTGTTCACGTGTCGTCCACGACCGAGACAGACGCAGCTCAGGGCGGCTCTCGACGAGCGCACCCACAACCGTGCCCTTGCCGACTCCTCCTGGACCCGACACAACGATGACGAGGCCAGAACCAACAGCGGCTCGCAGAGGATCCACGTTCTCGTCACTCATCGAGCATGTCTCGCCATGGCGGCGGGCAACGCCTCAATCACGTCGGGTGCGACTGCAGCGAGGTGCGCGTCCTCGGGGATCCCGACCGCTTCGAATGCTCGCCTCGTCTGCACCTTGCCAGCGTCGGGCAAGTTCTCGATCGCTGGGAGAACCTTCATAGACGCGATGACGTGGTCACCTTCGGCCCGTTCGAAGACATCAGCCAGCGTCAGCGCACCCGACGACACCTCGGAAAGAAAGGACACCCGATGGGCACGAACGGCCGCTATACGCTCGAAGAGGGAGCTGTAGGCGTCGGTCTCGAACATATGTAGACGCTACCGGCGCAATGGTACGCCGCTACGAAAGGCAGCTGTTGACGATCGCCTCGGCTGCTGCTTCTCTGTCCTCTGCGAGCGTCACCGCCCGCCCGATGACCAACAGGTCAGATCCGGCGTCGAGGGCTTCCTTGGGAGTGGCCACGCGTACTTGGTCGTGACTGTCGAATCCAGCGGGCCGGATCCCGGGGGTGACCTTCAAGAGCCTCGGGGCGTAGTGCGTTGCCTCTTTGACGTCAGCGGCACTACAAACCAAACCTGCCATACCGGCTTCGGCAGCCGTGAGTACTCGTTTGGGCATGATGTGCTCCGGCGCGTTGGCATCTGAGGTCAAGACCGTGATTGCAAGCGGGCGGGGTTCGGGCAGCCCGGCATCGGAGGCACCAGCACGAAGGCCCTCGGCACCCGCCTTGAGAACATCGAGTCCGCCCTGGGCGTGATAGGTCGCGTACGTCACGCCGAGTGCACCGAGCACGCGCGAGGCCTTTTCGACCGTGGTCGGGATGTCGTACATCTTCAGATCGAGAAAGACCTCGTAGCCGAGGCCGATGAGCGTCCCGATCGCGTCGGTACCGGCAGCGGTGTACAGCTCCAGCCCAACCTTTGCTGCTCCGAACCACGGAGACAACGCTTTGCCAAGTCGGACCGCCTCGACCAGGTCATCCACGTCGAGAGCGACACAGAGTTTGTTGCGGAGTTCGTCGGAAACATCGTGCATGGTTTGCTCCATCCATGGACTGCTCTAACTGTGGGCAGTACCAATCAGATCGGTGACCCGTTCGATGCCTGCGTTGCGGCACCAGGTCTGTAGGTCAGTTGCGATTCGAGCGGTCGAGCGCGGGTCTGCGAACGTTGCCGTCCCGACCTGCACTGCTGCCGCACCGGCCCGAAGGTACTGCACAGCGTCTTCGGCATGCGCGATACCCCCCACACCCACGATGGGCAGGTCTGGCCGCGCCGCCGCCACATCGAACACCGCACGGAGTGCCACTGGCCGCATCGCTGGACCCGAGACGCCACCTCCACCGCCCCCGAGCACCGGACGGCCGGTGACAGGATCCAGCACAAGACCAAGAAGTGTGTTGGTGAGCGTCACGGCCGACGCGCCTGCATCACCCGCTGCACCAGCGATTTCGGCAATATCGGACACGTTGGGGCTGAGCTTCGCCCAACGAGGCACCTCGAGATCCTCAGTGGCGACGATCACCCCTGCCACCGCATCACACGAATGTGCAAACATCTTCCGTCGATCTTCGATATTCGGGCACGACACGTTGATCTCGACCGCGAGCAGATCGTCTTGCACCTCGACCAGAGCTTGCGCTGCTTGACGATATTCCTCGACCGTTCGACCCCAAATACTCGCTACGACGCGTGCGCCAGAGTCGCGCAACGCAGGGAGTTCGCTGGCAATCCAGCCAGCGACGCCCGGGCCCTGCAGGCCAACGCTATTCATCATTCCACCCGGCAACTCGACGACGCGCGGTCCGGGGTTCCCCTCCCACGGCATGATCGACAACGATTTCACGACGACGGCCCCGAGCGAGTCCAGCGGCACATAACGCGCCAACTCTGCGCCATGGCCGGCGGTACCCGAAGCCGTCATGACGGGCGAGGGCAGGCGGATGTCCCCGATCACAGTCGACATATCCACCATCAACTGGAGGCGCTCCTGTCGTGATACGACTGAAGAGATCGCACCTGGAGCGGTCTCGCCAGCCACTCCTCCATCCCTCGCGCCGCGGCCACGGCTGCCGACGCTGTCGTCAAGAGCGGCACTCCGCGCGCCCCAGCAGCTGCCCGGATGTAGGCGCCGTCGGCCCGCGGACCTCGGCCACGGGGACTGTTGATCGCGAGCTGGATCTCGTTTGCGTCGATCAGTTCGACGGCGGTGGCGCCATCACCGTCTACAGAACCGCCGTCTGAGACCTTGGCCAACCGCTTCCGCACGATGATGCCCGCCTCTTCCAATGCATCAGCTGTCCCAGCGGTAGCCACGATTTCGAATCCGAGCGAGACGAATCGTTGTGCAGCTTCGATCCCCAACGGTTTGTCGCGGTCGGCGAGCGACATGAAGATCGTGCCACCCTCGGGAAGAGTTCCACCCGCAGCCATCTGACTCTTCGTGAACGCGAGACCGGTGGTGGCATCGATACCCATGACCTCACCAGTCGAACGCATCTCCGGGCCGAGCAATGGATCGGCGTCGGGGAAGCGATTGAACGGCAGCACCGCCTCTTTCACAGACACGTGGCCTGTGACCGGTTCGCGTACGAGTCCCTCGCGACGGAGTTCCTCCAATGTTGCACCCAACATCACTCGGGCCGCGATCTTTGCAAGTGGCACACCGGTCGCCTTTGCGACGAAAGGAACCGTACGGGAAGCTCGAGGGTTGGCCTCGATGACGAACACCTCGTCGTCCTTCACTGCGAACTGGACGTTGATCAAGCCCTTGACGTCGAGTTCGGTGGCAATTTGCTTCGCATAGTCCTCGAGGGTCGCAATGACCTCCAGGCTCAGATACGGAGGCGGGATCACACACGCGCTGTCGCCAGAATGCACCCCGGCTTCTTCCACGTGTTCCATGACGGCGCCGATCAGAATG
>CAJQNJ010000103.1 GCA_905479685.1 uncultured Acidimicrobiales bacterium | reverse complement strand
ACGAGAACCAGCGCGAACGCGATGAAGACAAGGTTGACCAGGCCGACAACTCGCGTCAGCCACACCTGAGGAACCGCACTCGCGGGACGCGCCGGGTTGTGCAAAAGCTCGTCGTTGCGGCTCGCCCAGAGAAGAAGTGTCGCGCCAGCAGCCGTTTGCAGGACCCCTACCGAGCCGAGAAGAGCGCCGTGTTCATTCGCGGCGTAGCGAGCAAGCACGAGCCCGGCCACCATCATCGCAATGGCGGTTCGCTCCCAAGCAAGAGCTGTGCGCTCGTGCTGAAGCCCGCCGTCGATACTGTTCGCCGGACGGGGCCATGAGGTTTCGTCGTTCATACTTGGTCGATCACGAAGAGCGCAGCAGCGACAAGAGCGACGAGTGCTGTACCCGCGGCCATGTACTGAGGCAACCGAGAAGGTGGAAGCGGTTCGCCGAGCCGCATCGCAGCTTCATTGTTCGCCCAGCGCTGGTACGCAGTCGCAGCGGTAGCAAAGCTGAGCGCCAACAACAGGACACCGAGTACCTCCGAACCCGCCAGATCATCGAGAAGGCTGATGACGCCGAGACCGCCCGCCGCGAGCGCAAGACCGGTTCGCACCCAGGCAAGGAACGTTCGCTCGTTTGCGAGTGTGAAACGGTAGTCGGGTTCTCGCCCGGACCGTCGAGGGTCTGGGGGTACGAATCGTTGCACGCGCGACCGCCTTTCGGGGTTGTGGATCAGGTCAGTGGGTGTATCGGACAGGGTTCATGTCACAAGACCTCGTGTCATGCCGCTGAGGGCCGCAGTTGGCTCTGGCCGCCAGCCGACCACTCGGTCACGAAGCGATACCGATCGCCGCGAATGACGGTCGTTCGCCACTCCACCGCTACGCCATCGCGACAACCCAGGCGTTCGAGGAAGAACGCAGCGTCACTCTTCCGCAAACCGAGTTGCGCCCGGTCCGATGGGGTGGGCACGATCGGCGTCACGCGCTCCCATCCCTGATTCGGAACTGGCGCCTTGGCGCGTTCGAGTTCGGCATAGAGCGCTGTATGGGTCCAGTCGACCTCCAGGAGAGGTGCGGCGACACTGTGTGGCAACCAGGCGCGGTCGACGGCGAGCGCGGCACCGCCGGCCAGACGTAACCGTTCGATCAAGACGAGCTTGGCGTCCGCTGGCACATCGAGCTGTGCTGCGGCTACGGAATCGAGGACGATCTCACACCGGAGGACTTCGCTTGTTTGCTCGACACCCGTGGACTCCACGGACTCGAACAAGCTGTAGAGCGTGCCGAGTGACTGCTCGAACTCGGACCGGTTGACGACGGTTCCCCTTCCGCGCTCACGTTTGAGCAGGCCCGTTTTGTTGAGATTTCGTACCGCCTCGCGCACGGTGTGGCGACTGACGTCATATCCCACAGTGAGCTCGAGATCAGTTGGAAAGGACTCGGAAAAGTCTCCCGCCTCGAGACGAGCCCGCAGGTCGGCCTCCAATTGCGCCCACAACGGCATCGGACTACTCCGGTCGAGTGGTGTCAGCGTCATGGTTGTGTTCCTTCCGAGCGCGTGTTGGGGCTATTCGTACAATGGATCATATCAGACCCTTTGTACGTACGGGTTGCCTGTTCTCCGCACATCCGTACAATTGGTCACAATGATGCACAAACGCCCCCTCCTCACCGCCCTAGTCACCGGACTCCTGTTGGCCGCCGGGTGCTCGAGCGGCGACACTGCTACCTCCGACGTGACGACCGAAACGCCGAGCGAATCGACCGACGCAGAATCCGCTGGAATCCGAGTGGTTTCGGCAACCGAGGGTGCCGCCATCCAGGCCGACCCACCAAGTGACCTCGTCATCTTGGACGTGCGCACGCCCGAGGAGTTCCTCGAGGGTCACCTGGATGGAGCGATCATGCTGGACTTCTACGAGGCCGACTTCGCAGATCGCGTCGCAGAACTCGACCCCGACGTGCCGTACTTGCTGTACTGCCGATCCGGGAGTCGAAGCGGCCAGACAACGGACATCATGAACGATCTCGGCTTCACCGATGTCGCCGACGTAGATGGTGGCATCGTGGCCTGGAGTGGAGCCGGGTTAGAGCTCGTGCGCGAATGACTCCACGCGAGCCTCGCTAGGGCACTAGGAAGACGGCGCGTCGGCGTAGCGAAGATACGGCTTGATCTCGACCACATTGTCGAATCGAGCCGTCGCGTCTTCGGTCGACATGGCAGGTGACACGATGACGCGCTCGCCGGGCTGCCAGTCGACAGGCGTAGAGATCGGATCGCGATCGGTGGCTTGGAGTGCATCGATGACCCGGATGATCTCATCGAAATTGCGACCAACCGACTTCGGGTACGTCAGCGTCAGGCGCAAGATGTTCTCTGGATCCACGACGAAGACCGAGCGCACGGTCGACGTGTCCCCTTCGCCTGGGTGGATCATGTCGTAGAGCTCAGCCACCGTCCGATCGGGGTCTGCAACGATCGGGAAATTGAGCGGTGTGCCTGCGACCTCACCGATGTCGGGGGCCCACCCGTGGTGGTCCTCGATCGGGTCGACCGATAGGGCCATCGCCTTTGTGTTGCGTTTCTCGAATTCGCCTTCGAGCGCTGCGGTTCTGCCGAGCTCGGTGGTGCAGACCGGCGTGAAGTCGGCGGGGTGACTGAAGAACACCGCCCAGGATCCCTTCTTCCATGCATGGAATGAGATCTCACCATCGGTGGTATCAGCAGTGAAGTCGGGGGCGATGTCGCCCAGGTGCAAACTCATGTCGTGTTCCTTTGTTCGACTCGCTATACGAGCGAGTGTAAAATGTACGTACATTTACTTGATCCATACCCTAGTCGTCTTCCCAAGATCCGGCTCTCGGGAGACGTCTACGCCCGAGCAGCGGCGACAGCCTCGGCCTCGCCCCGAATGTTGATCTCGACACGAATCTGGTTGGGATCGATGACGAAGATCTGCATCAGATCCATCTGCGGCAGCTCCACCGTCTCGAACTCGATTCCGAGTTCATCCAGGTGAGCGCACATTTCGAGGTACCCGGTAGCCGAGAACGCCACGTGATCGATAGCACCAGTCGTACCCGCTCGGTCTTCCTCGACGAAGTTCACGTGAATGGCCGGGTGGTCGTCTACGAGCAACCAGGCACCGGGGACCACGAACGCAGGTCGGCGTTCGGGCGCGTTCACACAGCCGAGAACGTCGCAATAGAAGGCCACGGTTTCTTCGGGACGAACCGTCTCGATGTTGTAATGGTCAAGTCGTCGCAGCGCCATCGACATCTCCGATCAAAGCTCATGAAAGCTACTCAATGCTAGGTGGTCGAGCTCACTGAAGCCGGGTGATTGCTACTGTGATCGAGTCCACAAACAATCCGGAGACAGCATGACGGCGGCCATCCAAGTGGAGAAGCTCTCCAAGGCATTCGGCACAACACAGGCCCTCGACGAGTTGGACCTACGTGTCGAGCCTGGTCAGGTGATGGGTTTTCTCGGGCCAAACGGCTCGGGCAAGTCCACTGCGATTCGTGTCCTCATGGGAATCCTCCGCCACGATTCGGGGAATGTGAGCGTCCTCGGGCAAGACCCGTGGACCGATGCGGTGGATCTTCATCGACGAATCGCCTACGTACCCGGTGACGTGAACCTGTGGCCCGGGCTGACGGGCGGGGAGACCATCGACCTGTTCGGTCGACTCGGCTCCGGCCTCGACCCAAAGCGCCGGGACGAGATGATCGAGCGGTTCGATCTGGACCCGACCAAGAAAGGACGGACGTACTCCAAGGGCAACCGGCAAAAGGTTGCGCTTGTAGCTGCCTTGGCTGGCAATGCTGACCTTTTTGTCTTCGACGAACCGACCTCGGGCCTCGACCCGCTGATGGAGACCGTCTTCCAGAACACGATCGGCGAGATACTGACCGACGGCAAGACCGTACTTCTGTCGAGCCACATCCTGGCCGAGGTCGAATCGTTGTGTGACCAGGTGACGATCATTCGCGAGGGTCGCACCGTCGAAGCGGGAACCCTCGCCGAACTCCGGTACCTCACGAGGACCGCGGTCGAAGCCACCACCACGGAGCCGATCACCGCCGTGGCAAGCGTGGACGGCGTGACGGGATTCGTCGCCCATGACAACCATCACGCCTCGTTCAGCGTCGCGAACGCGAATCTCAGCGAGGTCATGAGCCATGTGGCTGACCTCGGGATCGAGGCAATCGAGAGCCAACCACCGACGCTCGAAGAGTTGTTCATGCGCCACTACGCCGTTGAACCGGCGAATGGTGGCGTCGACAAGAACAACGGCGTGGGCAACCGATGACCAAGAACGGTTTCGCCGGCACACGACAGCTCGTGCGGCTGATCCTGCGGCTCGACCGAATCAAGCTCACCCTATGGCTGCTCGGACTGCTGACCCTGGTCGCGATCACGCCGTTCTCACTTCGGGCGATCATCGATGCCGAGGCCGAGAAATCGGGCGTTTCAGCCGAACAGGTGCTCGCCGAACAGGCGGCCCTACTGGAGACCAACGCAGCGTCGATCGCATTGCAGGGGCCACCCGACGCGCTCGACACATTCGGAGGTCGCTACGCGTTTGAAATTGGTGCTTTCACCCTCGCGATCGTCGCGTTGATGAACATCCTCTTGATCGCTCGTCACACACGGGCCGAAGAGGAGTCCGGCCGAGCGGAACTTGTCAGAGCTGCTTCGGTTGGACCGTGGAGCGCCTTGGCTGCGGTGAGTCTTGTTGCTCTGGCAACCAACCTGATCCTCGGCCTCGGCACGAGCGTGGTCTTCATCGCGGACGGGCAAGATGTGGGCCGGTCGCTGCTGTATGGCGCGAGCATGACCTTCTGCGGCCTCCTGTTCGCGGCGATCGCCCTCATCTGGGTGCAGGTCTTCGAGTACGGAAGGGCCGCGACCGGCATGTCGCTCGCTGTTCTGGCGCTTGCGTTTGCGCTCCGGGCGATCGGTGACGTCAAGAGCAACTGGCTGTCGATGATCTCTCCACTCGGCTGGGTGCAGGCCGTCAATTCCTTCGGCGATGTGATCCTGTGGCCGTTCTTCGTATCGATGCTGGCCGTCGCGATCGCAGTGGGCGCAGCCATAGCTCTGGTCGTGCGACGCGACGTCGGTGCTGGACTCATTCAACAGCGGCCTGGCCCTCCCACTGCAAGCCAATCTTTGGGCACACCTCTGGGCTTTGCCTGGCGCCTCCAGCGCTCGACACTGTTCTGGTGGACGGTCGGGGCGATGTTCATGGGGGCCATCTACGGCTCGGTGATCAGCGCAATCGACGACTTCATCGAGGACAACGAGTCGATGCGAGAGGTGCTCGAAGGGATGGGCATGTCCGGCGATGCCCTCCGCGACGGGTTCATCACGGTGATCTTGTCGATGATCGCCCTCATCGCCACTGCCGGAGTCATCCAGTCGATGCTCAGACCGAGGAGCGAAGAGGTCGCGGGCCGAGCGGAGCCCGTGCTGGCCACTGCCATCTCTCGAAGAGAGTGGCTCACCTCGCACGTGGTGCTCACCGCGCTTGCAGCGCCGGTCTTCATGGTCGCGTCCGGTATCGGACTCTCCGTCACCGACGCGCTGGTCGTCGGTCAGTTCACCAACTTCGGAGACACGATCGCTGCCGCGCTCGTCCGAGTGCCAGCGTTGTGGGCAATCGCTGGCCTCGGCGTCCTGCTCTATGGCTGGGCACGGAGGTTCACCTTCGGCGTGTGGGCCGTCTTCGCGCTGGTCGCCATCATCTTTCTGTTCGGCGACCTCCTCCGGCTTCCGGATCCAGCGATGAACCTCTCCCCCATCCGGCACGTCACCCACCTCCCCGGCGGCGACCAAGGCTGGCTGTCGGTTGGCGTACTCTGCGCCATCGCTGCCGTGAGCGGGGCTACCGGTATCGCATTGTTCGGGCGCCGCGACCTCGACACAGCGTGAGTGGCTTCACGGCCGTCGGCTGACTAGTCCTTCTGTGCAATGACCTTGGCGAGTTGGCGCATCCCAAGGGAAAAACCGAATGCAGCGACCTTGTTCACGATCGGTGCGAGAAATTGGGGCACGTACGGCACCGTGACCTCTTCGAACCATTCGACACGCGATCCCTCACCGTCACCAAGGACAACAAAGCCCGCTCGACCCCGTAGCACAGGTCCCAACTTTTCGACTTCGCACGATCCCTGTGTGGCGGCCTCGTCCCAATCGATGGCCGAAACCCGCATCCGATCGACGAGCGTCAGCGGCCCGTAGCCGCTATAGCCAGTGAAGGTCCCACCGACCTCCTGCACATTCCCCGCGTCCACAATGACCCGCGTTGCCGGAATCCAGTCCCCGTGGCTTGGCCAGTCGATCATCTCGTCCCACACCACTCTCGGGGACGCATCGAACTCGTGGACAACGGTGAACTCGATCAAAGCCATGGGCGAAGTTTCTCACGGATGGTGCTTGGTTGGACATCTCACTGAGGAGTCTCTCGGCGCTGTGGGATCCGTGTTCGCCGATAAGAGCATGGGAGAGTTGTCCCATGCTCGACAGTTGGGGTGCAACCGATGCTGAACGGACCTGCGCGCTACCGGGCGATGACCTGATCGAGGGCCCTGCACTGGTCGGTTCTCGCGCGATCGACATTGCAGCAGATCCTGAAGTGATCTTCGACTTCTTGGCACAGATGGGATTCAATCGCGCGGGGTGGTACAGCTACGACCTGCTCGACAACCTCGGCCGGAAGAGCGCCACCACAATTCATCCGGAGTGGCTGGTCGAATCAGCAGGCGAGTCTGTCCCGGGAGGGCCGATCACCTTCGTGGCAGCGGTCGTCGATCGTCCAACGGCCTACGCTCTGCACCTTCCGCAGCGGCACGCTCTTGGTTACGTGATCGACTTCACGCTCGCCTATCGACTCGAGGCAACCAACTTCGGGACCAGACTCCTCAGTCGTGCGAGGCTGAACATCGACGGTCCAGCTGGACCGATGTTGTCGAGGGCTTTGCTCCTCGGTGATGGAGTGATGGTCCGTCGGCAACTCCTCGGCCTCAAGCAACGATGTGAAGCTGTATGACGCTCCCCCACGTCCGAACAACGGGCGCTCTCCAGAAGGTACTGCCATGTCACACCTGAGCAAACTGACCAGCAACCTCCGTGATCCCGTTGTGTCAGCGATGACCGGACTGTTTTCCCACGGTCCCACGCCGCTCGCCAATACTCTGGACTTCGCCGGCGATCCGGGGCTCCTCGGCCCCGACTCGGTGTCATGGAGCGTGCTCGGTGATGCAGCGGTGTTCGTCGGCGGCATTCGGGCACTCGTCGTCCAATCTGCCCACCCTGAGGTCGTGGCAGGAGTCGAGGACCACTCGACGTATCGCTCGGATCCTCTTGGGCGTTTGTCGCGCACATCGGTGTATGTCACCGAGACCACGTATGGAGCGATGCCCGAGGTGGAGGCTGCGATCGAAGTCGTGCGCCGAGCACACCGTCCAGTCACGGGCATCTCCGAACGAAACCTCCCCTACAGCGCCAATCGACCCGAGATGGCCGCATGGGTCCACAACGTGTTGACCGACTCATTCCTTTCGGCGTATCAAGCCTTCGGCCCCGAACGGCTCAGCGCTACAGACGCCGACCGATTCGTCGCCGAGCAAGCCCGGATTGGCAAGCTCTTCGGCGCCGATCCGCTTCCTGAAACGGCCGAAGAACTCGCAAGCTGGATCACCAACCACCCCGATCGTGTAGCCAGCAAGGCACAGGCAAGCGCCATCTCCTTTCTGCGCAACCCTCCGCTGAACCCGCCGGTCAAGCTCGGCTACCGACTCCTGTTCGATGCCGCCCTCACGACGATCCCCGCCGACATCAGAACGCAGCTGGAGGTCGAACCGAGCAAACGCGCAGTCGGAATTGGTGTGAACGCGACGAAGTCGCTTCGATGGGCGCTTGGAGCGTCGCCATCCTGGCAACTCGCTTTGGTGCGATGCGACGCCCCCATTCCAGCCGGGCTGTTCCGTCAACCCCTCCCCACTCAGGGGCGAGAGGAGTCGTGACACAACTCGATACCGTCTGGATTCTCGGCGATCAACTGAACCGACACGTCGGCGCACTTGCCGATCGCAATGCCTGCGACTGTCGGGTTCTGTTGGTGACGAGCGACGCCAAGATCGGCGCGAAGCGATGGCACCGGCAGCGACTACACCTCGTGCTCTCGTCGATGGCCCACTTCGCTGCGGAGCTGCGGGCCGAGGGTTTCGAGGTCGACCATCGCAGGGCCCCCACACTTCGAGCCGGGTTGCGAGCCCACTGCGCTGAACACGACGTTGGCGCGGTGACCGCCATGGAGCCGATGAGTTGGAACGGACGGGCCATGCTCCAAGGTGAGGGCGTCGAGCTTGTCGCCAACGATCAATTCCTATGCCACTACGAAGACTTTTCCCAGTGGGCCGGTGACAGAACCGCCTTCAAGATGGAGGACTTCTACCGTTGGCAGCGCACCAGGCTCGATGTCCTGATCGAGCCCGATGGCCAGCCAACCGGAGGCCGCTGGAACTTCGACCACGACAACCGGGAACGGCCGCCCAAGGACGGCAGAGCCTGGCCATCGATCACTCGCTTCGAGCTCGACGACATCGACCAGGCCGTGATCGCCGACCTCGGAGACAATGTTTGGGGCGCGCTGCCCGACGGTACCTGGCCGGTATCTCGACAGCAGGCACTCGTCCGACTCGACGAGTTCATCGCAACCGGGCTGGCCCCGTTCGGCACACACGAAGACGCAATGCTCGGTGGCGAATGGAAGATGGCGCACTCCGTACTCGCGTCATCGATGAACCTCGGGCTGCTCCACCCCGCAGAGATCGTCGATGCCGCCGTCTCGGCGTATAGGGATGGTACGGCCCCGCTCAACTCTGTCGAAGGATTCGTCCGGCAAGTCATCGGCTGGCGGGAATACGTGTGGGGCTTGTATTGGCTCTGGATGCCCTCCTATCGAGATGCCAACGGACTTCACGCAGAGAGGCCGGTTCCCCCGGCCTTCACTGGTGCATCATCGACATCGATGGCGTGTGTGGCCAATGCCATCAACCACGTGGAGCGCCACGGCTACGCGCACCACATCGAGAGGCTGATGGTGCTCGGCAACCTTGCACTTACTGCAGGTGTCAATCCCCAAGCGATGACGGAATGGATGTGGGCCAGCTTCGTCGATGGCGCCGAGTGGGTCATGGTGCCGAACGTCATCGGGATGGCGCTACATGCCGACGATGGTCGGATGGCCACCAAGCCGTACGCCTCTGGTGGGGCGTACATCAACAAGATGAGCGACTCGTGCAAGGGCTGCCGCTACGACCCCAGACAGCGGGTCGGTGACAACGCGTGCCCGTTCACCACCCTCTATTGGGATTTCCTCGCTCGCAACGAGACAGCCTTTGCACACAACCACCGAATGGCGAGACAACTTGCTGGCATGCGGCGCCTCAGCGATCTGCCCGATGTACGTGAACATGCTGTGGACATCTTGGCTGCACTCGATGCCGGAGCCCTTTGATCATCTGCGGTTCGACATCGCGCCGCCGTCGCCGTCAGACTCCCATCATGAGCAGCGCACCGTTGAGCAAGCAGTACAAGGCCGTCAATGGCAAGCAGATGGCATACCACGACGTTGGAGCAGGCGACGCCGTTGTGTTCCTGCACGGAAACCCGACCTCGTCCTATCTGTGGCGTGACATCGTGCCCCACGTCTCGGACCGGGCTCGCTGCATCGTGCCGGATCTGATCGGACAGGGAGACTCCGACAAGCTCGACGATCCCGGCGCCGATTCGTACACCTTTGTCGAACATCGCGAGTACCTCGATGGATTGATGGATCAGCTCGAACTCGGCGACAACATCACCCTCGTGATTCACGACTGGGGCTCAGCCCTCGGCTTCGACTGGGCCAACCGACACCGCGACCGCGTCGCTGGCATTTGTTACATGGAAGCCATCGTGCGCCCGGTGACATGGGAAGAGTGGCCCGAAGCAGCCACAAGCATCTTCCAAGCCATGCGGTCACAAGCCGGCGAAGAGATGGTGCTGACGAAGAATCTGTTCGTCGAAGCGATCCTGCCATCGTCGATCATGCGCACCCTCAGCGACGAAGAGATGAACGAATATCGACGCCCATTCACCGAACCAGGAGAAGACCGTCGGCCCACGCTCACGTGGCCCCGGCAGATCCCGATCAACGGCGAACCCGCCGACGTCTTCGAGATCGTCCAGTCCTACGGCGACTGGTTGTCGAGCTCGGACCTGCCGAAGCTGTTCATCAACGCGGACCCGGGAGCGATCCTCACCGGCGCCCAGCGTGAGTTCTGTCGTACCTGGCCCAGCCAGACAGAAATCACGGTCGCCGGCCTCCACTTCATCCAGGAAGACGGCGCCGTTGAGATCGGCGAGGCGCTCGCCGGTTGGATGCGAAGTCTGGAACGGGCCTGAGACCACATGGCCAAACGGTTTGAAGAAACCGGTGCGGCAACCGGTCCACGTCTCACCTAGGCCTTTGGCACCGATCCGGCAGAACCGCGACCAGACCGAACGAGACGACCGACGAACTCGCCGACCACCAGGTTCAGTCCCGCAAGCCCAAAGCCACCGATCGCAGTCGTCATACTTGCGTCGCTCACGCCCACGCCAATCCCCCACGCAGCTGCGAGCACAAGACCCACGAGAACAGCGACGCGAACCGAGACGTACCTTCGCAAGAAGAAGCCGATTGCGAATCCAATAAGAAGAATGCCTGGGATCATTGGTGAACTCCTCTCGCGACAGTGTGCCACCGATGCGTGCTGCAAACCCACCCCCCGAAACCGGCGTAGCCACGTATCTGGGCACGGTCGATCCGATACCTGACGCCGCGTGGCACCATGGAGTGGGTGACAGGCCGCAATGACTGATTTCGATGCAACCGCTGTCGCGTCTGACCACGACGTGGTCACGTCCGAGGCCGACGCAGTTGCCCATGACCCACCCGCACGCGACAGCCGGATCAGCTGGGTCGCCCTCGTCGGAGCAGCACTAACCATCTTCGGTGTCTTCTGCACGTGGGCGTCGGGGTCTGGCGTGACACTGAACGGTGTCGAGGGCCCACACAACGGATGGCTCGCCGTGTTCGCCGCCCTCATAGCCGCCGCTGTCGCTCGCCCGTTGGCACGTGGGTCGCTCCTTGCGATCATCGCCGAGGGGCTGGCAGCAATGCGAATTCTGACGACCGTCATCGGCACCCAGGGACCACCTGATCTGGGCCGAGCCTGGGGATGGTGGGTCAGCCTTGTTGGCGGCATGCTCCTCCTCGGCGCGTTCGGATGGGCGGTCCTCTACCGCTCGAACCGGCGCGCCGCGGGTGAACAAACTGCGGCCTCTCGAGGGGCATGGCATCGAATCGGCACGGTCATGGCTGTGATCGGCCTCCTCCTGATGTTCGTGGCGTTCCCACTCACAAGCCAGATATTGGCCGTGAAAGAGGATCCGAGCTGGCCTCCTCCCCCTGATGCAATCACCGCCGACGAGGCTCAGGCCGCCACCGAAGCCTTCATCGCCGGTGATCCAAGGCCTCGTGATCTGGGCATCGACTACGCATGGTCGACCGCAGCCAGCATAGATCCCTGGCCCGAGGGCACCGAATTCTTCCCCCGGATCTTCGCCGATGTCGAAGGAGCCCAGGACTCGGTCCACATCATGATGTTCGGATTCAACTCCGAGCAGATCGGATCCGAGATGGTCGACCTCCTGGTGACCAAAATGAAGCAGGGAGTCGAGGTGCGAGTTCTCGTCGACTCCTACGGCTCGAGGGCGTTCGGCGACCACGAGATTGTCTTCCGAACCCTCACCGAGGCCGGCGCCGAAGTCGTGATCAATGACGTGGTGCCCGTCGACCGAGATGGCCTGTACCCCGACCGATCCTTCGACTGGCGTCAGGACGAGGTGGGCCGCGCCGAGCACCGCAAATTGTTCGTCGTCGACGGGGTGATCGCGTGGAACGGTGGCGCAGGGATCGAGGACCATTTCTTCGATGGGCGTTTCCACGACGTCATGGTGCAGGTCACCGGCGATGTGGTGCGCCAGAGCCAGGCCGTGTTCTTGACCGCTTTTGCGAGCCACGGTGCCTCGTTGCCGTCGGACCTGAGCCGCTACTTCCCCGACCAACCCGATCCAGGCACGATCCCGATCGCCCTGCTGCAGGTGATCCCAGGCGGGTTCTCCTCGGGCCCACAGGCTGTTCGGGAGATGATCGACAATGCCGAGGAACGACTCGACGTCATGAACCCGTACCTGACCGACGTCGACATGATCAAGCGGCTCGCGAATGCCGCCGAACGCGGTGTGCAAGTCCGCGTTGTCGTATCCAAGAAATCGAACAACAAGAGCGCAACAGCAATCGCCAAGAACCACTATGGCCGGCTGATCGACGCGGGAGTCGAGGTGTGGGAGTACCCCGGTGCTGTGGTCCACGCCAAGCTCGTCGTGGCCGACGACATTGTGCAGTTCGGGACTCTCAACTTCGACGCGTGGGCGTTGTACCGCGACTTCGAGTTGTCGATGCTGGTGGAGAGTTCGGAGCTGGCAGATCTGTTCGAGGAGCGGATCTTCGGGCCCGACATCGCCCGATCGGCTCCGGCTCAGCCGCTCACCGGCTTTCGCGACACGACCATTGCATGGATCGCAGACAAGTTCGGCTACTTCATGTGAGCGTCACCGCCAACTGTGCGACGTCAGCTCGTCGCCTGTTCTTCGGTCGGGATCGCCAGACGCGCGGTCCGCTTCGCGAAGTAGTAGATACGACGAAGGTTGGTCACCACGTCTGTCTCGAAGCGGTACAGCTCGATTCGATTGTCCTCGTCAGCCGTCAGCCGATCGACGTAGTGCTCGGCAATTGCCTGGGCTTGGGTGTTCATATCCTCCTTCATGTCCGAAACAGTCTTCGAGTCCTCTTCATTGGCTTGAACCAACGCGCTGACGGCCAGGTCGAGGGCCAGACTGACCTGGCCGTGATAGTCCTCGATCAGCCCACGGGTTGCGTCGCTGACGACATATCCATTTGCGAGCCGATCCCGGCCGAGGGTGACCAGATTGGTCTCGATCAGGTCTCCGATGGCCTCGAGGTTGTTCGTCGCCTCCATGACGCGCATGAGTTCCTCTGTCGAGCTGGCACTGAGCGAGCGTTCTGCGACTCGACCGAGGTACATGATGATCTGCCCATGGAGGTCGTCGACCTCGTCGTCGAGGTCTTCGACCGCTGTCAACGCTTCGGCAGACCCGTCCAGAAGCGCCGGCATCACATCGGTGAGCATGGTTTGAACCCGACTCGTCATGCGAAGTAGCTCGAGTCTGGCCCGTTCCAACGCAATCGTCGGTGTCTTGAGCAGAGAATCGTCGAGATACTTGAGTCGTAGCGGCTCGTCTTCGGGGCGATCGGGAACCAGTCGCACGACCAACCGTTCCAACTGAGACACGAACGCGAGAAACACGATCGTATTGACCACGTTGAAGATGGTGTGAGCGTTCGCTATCTGGCGGGCCAAGGGACCGCCAATCGAGTCGACCATTCCTGTCAACGCGCCAACGAACGGGAGCCAGGCCAAGGCACCCAGGAGATTGAAGATGGTGTGCACCACAGCTGCACGCATCGCATCTGGGGGTTTTCCGATCGCTGCGAGGAGGGCCGTAATAGACGTGCCGACGTTGGCTCCGAGTACCAGAGCGATACCAGCCTCGGCGCTGATGAGCCCCTCGCTGGCCAGGACGATGACGATGCCCGTTGTCGCCGATGAGGACTGTACGAGCGCAGTGAAGGCCATCCCGACGAGCAAGGCCAGCAGCGGGTTTTTCATCGCCGCCATCAGATCAATGAACGACTGATAGGACCGGAGAGGCTCCATGGCCGCGCCCATCACCGACATCCCGAAGAAGATCAATCCCACACCGAGAACCAAGTTGCCCTGCACGGTCCGCTTCTCCGTCTTGGCGAAGAATGCCAATGCGTAACCGATTGCGACGATCATCAGTGCGTAACGTGAGATGGAGAACGCAACCACTTGGGCGGTGATCGTGGTGCCGACATTCGCCCCGAGGATCACGGGAATTCCCTGGCTGAGGTTCATCACGCCCGACGAGATGAAGCCCACCACCAAGACTGTCGTGACCGATGATGACTGGATGATGGCGGTCACGCCTGCTCCAGACGTCGCGCCAACGACCCGATTCTTCGTCATCCTGGCCAATGCGAAGCGGATACGAGTACCCGCTGCAACCCGGAGCGCCTCGGTCATACGGTCCATGCCGAAGAGGAAGACCGCTAGGCCGCCGAACAGCCCGGTGACAACAATGAACCAATCGATCCCCTCACCGGCATCAACTGCCGCTTCGCTGGCTGCGAGTATCCCCCAGGCCTGACTTGTCACCCGGGACACGCTAGTCACCGCAGCGCCGATACGAGACGTTGCTCGTCTCATAGTGCCGCAACGAAACTGACCTTCGACCCTTTCAACCAGTCAGATGCTCATAGTTGAATCGAATTGTGGGTCATCGACCGTTCTGCTGGCGGCCTCCGAAGTGAACCCCAGAAACATGGTGAAAATGGCGTACACGCTCAAAGACAACTATGGTCAGGGGTTCATGAGCGCCGTCATGTTACCCGTCGCGACTCAGGTGGATCAGGACCTGCCAGGCGTCTCGGTCGACTTGACCGCAGAGCTTCGGTGGTTTTTCGATGGTCCCCTCCCAACCGAGGTGTGGTCTTGGTTCACGCGCAACGACGCGGGCCTGGTCGAGCATCGGTGTGACACGTACCGACTCGACGAACGGCTCGACGTGGGTGTGAAACAGCGCTCTGGTCGCACGCTCGAATTGAAGATGCGAATGCGTCAGCCGGAACCATCGTCGGTCGCTGACGACGTGAACGGGCGGATAGAGACATGGCAACGGTGGAGCCCTGCCGATGGTCTGCTGTCCCTCGATGACGACGCCGTCTGGATCGACATCGACAAGACCATCGTGAAGCGACGATTCAGGACCGATGGACGGGAGCAACCGCTATCGAACCAAACTCGAGCCATGACCGGAGACGGATGCGACGTCGAGATTGCAGCACTCTCAATGAATGGCCAAGAGGCCTGGACGTTCGCGTTCGCCGCGTTTGGTGAACTCGACACACATCGCGATGCTCTCGGCGCGGCATGGCGAGCCCTCGTCGAACAGCAACCGCGCCCCGATGAGCTCCGACTCCACATCGGTAGGTCCTACGGGTACCCCGAGTGGATAGCGAGGGCGACCGATATCCCGACACCTACACAAGATGACGTCTCTTTCAGCTCCGTTCCGGAGTAACTAGCGATCTCGCTCACCAGCTCGACGAGAGCGCATCCACCTTCGCAAGGACGTCGGCGGGAACCACCCATGAGGCAGCAGTCGCGTTGCTTCGCACCTGCTCGGGCGATGTTGCACCAGCGATCACGGACGCCACCTTGGGTCGAGACAGTAACCACGAGAACGCAAGGTCCAGAATCGAGTGTCCGGAGTCTTCGGCAATCTCGGACAGTTGCTCGACCTGATCAAGTACGTCATCGGTCAGCGCCTGATGTTCGCGAGGTTCCCAGAACGCAAGCCGAGTTCCTGCAGGGGCATGCTCGCCCTTTCGGTACTTACCGGTCAAGAGGCCACTCGCAAGCGGAAAGAACGGAAGAAATGCAAGATCGAGATCCGTACACGCTGGCAACACGTCGGGCTCGACTTCGCGCCTGAGCAGCGAGTACTCGTTCTGCACCGACCGAAACTTCACCGATCCCAGTTCAGCGGCGGCAACATCAGCCTCGACCAACTGCTCGGCCGAGAAGTTGGAACAGCCCACCACCCGGACCTTTCCTTCCTCGACGAGCGCATCGAGCGCGCCAAGGGTCTCCGAGATCTGAGAATCCCAGTCGGGACGATGGAGTTGATAGAGATCGATGTAGTCGGTGCCGAGCCGACGAAGACTGTCCTCACAGGCTTGTCGCACCCACTTCGCACCGCCTCCCCGCATCGTACGGTCGGTCTTGCTCATCGAAATACCGAACTTCGTGGCGATGACCACATCGGATCGCCTAGAACCGAGCGCAGCGCCTAGAAACCTTTCGGAGTTACCCGTGCCCGAGTAGGCGTGATCGCCATACCCGTAGACGTCGGCGGTATCGAAGAAGTTGATACCCGCATCGAGCGCAGCATGCACGACGTCCGCGCTGTCAGCGACATCCAGCTTGCGACCGAAGTTGTTGCAACCCAACCCGACGCTCGAGACCGACAGGGGGCCAATGTTGTTGTGATCCATCGACGAAGCTTAGGCGGACAAGAAGTTGAGAAAGAGTTCGAGTTCGGGCTCGTGTCGAACTCACCGGAGGGTGCGAAGACTCATCGAACGAGAGTGCCATTACCGTGCGCCCATCTGGCGTCTGCACAGCGTTGCTGTACAAACGCCGCCAAGGCGACCCCGTTGCCGCCCAGCAGGCACCCGCCTGCGGGACAGCTGTTAGTCAGGTCGGGATCGTCATCTTCGATGCCTTCTTGTCCTTCTTGGACTGCCGCTTCTCTTTTGCGGTTTTGGCGGCGGGCGTCTTGCTGGCCCGCCCACCTTTGTCTTTGCCGGCCATGATGGCCTTTCCCCGGCCAGGCAGAAATGCCAGCCAGAGACCACTATCCCACAAGTCACAGCCTCGACCGCTGCAGTGGTACAGCTGGATCAGGCCCGCCCAACTACGTAGATGAACACGTTCCTGTCGAACGTCACGCGGCCGTCTTCGGCCGTGAGCGGCTCGACGGCTTGTCGGGTTGCGTTCTCGACCGCTTCGAGTCCGGCGAGACCGATGGCCATCTGGGTGGGCCCAGCCGCCCGCGTGCCCCGCCAGAACTGATCCCAGCTTCCGTACTCGAACGGACAATCGGCTTCACCTGTCAACGACACCTCGAGTCCAGCAGAGGCAAAGCCCTCCTCGAGCAATCCAGGTGCGGAGAGGCGA
>CAJQNJ010000102.1 GCA_905479685.1 uncultured Acidimicrobiales bacterium | reverse complement strand
TGACGATGTAGACTCCATCTGGGCCGACGGAGAACGAGTTCTGGATCTGCTCGAAGGGCTCGTCGTGGACGATATCGAAGATCTCCGCCGCCTCGTTCCGGAACTGAGTCGTCTTGTCGAGCAGTGTTCCGTCTTTCTCGGCCTCCGCGACGCGGGCGATGTATCCCTCGGCTCCCTCGGGCATCTGGTCCCCGTAGTAGTGATGGATCTTGTCGCTCAACGCGAAGTGGGCGATCGACGTCGTGTAAACCGGCGGGCAAACGCCCTTTTCCTTGTCGACGTGGATGATCCCCACAACGCCAAACTTCGAGGTGAACCAGACGCGACCCTCCGCGTCTGGCATGAGCGCGGTCAGGTGGTTCTCCGGGTGATCCATCGCATGGCCGGCCCAGCTGCCCTTTTCGATTTCCCGGGCGAGGTCCAAGAGGACCATCTCGTCGCGCACGACTCTGTGGTTCCGGATCGGGATCCGAATCACGGTGTTGTCCGCACCTGGAACGTAGACGTCGCCCTCCGCGTCCAAGTACGAGTAGGCACCGCCTGAGGTGTCTCGGAACATCGCCATGCGCGCCGACTTCTTGGCGAGCTCGAGCGCCTTGCTTCCGCGCCCCGGCAGGGCAACGTGGTCGAGCACGCGCGCTTCGCCCATGATGTCGACGATGAGCAGCATCGCCGAGTCGCGTCCAAACGAAATCGTCACCACGGTGTGGTCATCGAGGAACGTGTAGAAGGGCGACATGCCCGACAACTTCGTCCCCTTCTCGAGCACGTGGAAGTACTCCACCTTGGCCTCGTTGGGCATCGGACCTGGCTCGATGCTCACATCGGTGGCGAAGCTATTCTCGTGCATCGTTGCGGCATAGCGATTCGAGAGATGCGGATGCTGCCAGATATTCGGTGGTGGAAGCGGATCGGGAAGCGTTTTGCCGTGCCGCGAAGTCCACTCGTCGTACCACTTGGTCTCGACCGTCGCCTGCTGGCTGACGTGCTTGAATTCCTTGTCGTTGGTCGTGTACTGGTAGCAGCCCTTGCCGGCTCCCCCGATTTCGGGCCCCTTCATCGTCTTGCTGTTGCCGCAACCGCCCGCCACGGGCGCCAGCAAGAGAATTGCCAAGCCAGTCAACAACCATGTCCTTGTACGTGCGTTCACGACCACCCTCGTTTCGTAGAAATCGGGTGATGCCATACGATCCGGGCAAATGAAAGCACCCACCCGTCGCGCCCCGAGGGAACGGCGTGGGATGCTTGTGGCCATCGCGCCCGGCCAGCCCTAGATTGCGCCTATGGCGGACATCAACTGGGCGGACCTCGAGGCGATCAAGCGCCTCAAGTACAAGTACCAGCGCTGCATCGATACGAAGCAATGGGACGAGCTGCGCGACTGCTTCACCGAGGACGCCAAGGCGGCCTACAGCAGCGGCAAGTTCTCCTTCGATGGCCGCGACGCGATTCTCAAGTTCCTCCAGGGCGCGATGGGGGCGGACAGCTTCCACTCGAGCCACGTGGTGAGCCAGCCGGAGATCGACTTCGTCGATGAGCGCCACGCGACCGGGCGTTGGTGCCTTCAAGACTACGTGATCGATACCAGCTTCGACATGATCATCCGTGGGGCGGCGTTCTACGAGGACGAGTATCGCAAGGGCGACGACGGAGTCTGGCGAATCGCAAAGACGGGCTACCAGCGCACCTACGAAGAAATGCTGCCACGGAAATCAGTCGAGGGCCTCACGCTGACGGAAAGCCGCTGGCAGTCGAAGGGCAGCTAGTTCCGTTGCCATTGACGGAGCGCTCGCGACTCTCCGTCGCTGCTCAGCACGCAGGCGTGTGCAGCAATGTTCTGGCTCCCGGAGCTTTGGTCGATGTGCCGTCCGGGAACGCGGTCGTGAACGGCATTCCCGTCACGGTCGCACCCACTTAGAAGGCTCAGTCGTGAACCGTGACCTTGACCATCTGCAGTGGAGTCATGGGTCGATCGCCGGCACCTGTCTGGGCCGACTCTATCTTCTTGATGACGTCCATGCCGCTGGTCACTTTGCCGAACACGGGGTGCTTCGACGGCCCGGCGCTGAACCAATCCAAGTAGGCGTTGTGCACCGTATTGATGAAGAACTGGCAACCGCCGCTATTGGGACGGCCGGTGTTGGCCATCGATAGCGTGCCGGGCTCGTTGGAGAGCTTGGCGTTCTCGGGGTGCTCGTCCTCAATGGTGCCATTCGGGCTGTCCCCAGTGCCGGCGCGCGGGCTGTTGGGGTCGCGGCTGTGCGGACACCCAAACTGAATCATGAATCCGTCGATGACTCTGTGGAAGTGTAGACCGTCGTAGAAGCCGCTCTTGGCGAGCTCGATGAAGTTGCCCGCAGTGACGGGCATCAGGTCGGTGAACAGCTCGATTTCGACGTTGCCGAGCGAGGTTTCAAGCGTTGCTGTCGGGTTAGCCATGGCGGAGGCCTATCAGCTTTCCCCGCCGGCGCCAGCCTCAGTCGGCCGGTAACGCGTTACACACGCTGATTAGATCGTTGGCTGCGTTCGCGAGCTTCGATGCGGACAGGTTAGCCTCCGCGTCGTCGAGGTCCGCGTTGAGCTCGTCAGCAGACGCAGAATCGAGGTCGTCGTCGGCAACAGCGCGGTCAATCGCCGCGCGGCTCTGGTCGATCAAGACTTGGATCTGGCGAACGTCTTCCTCCGCCGAGGCCGGTGCGGAGTCCGCCACGGTTGCCGCGTTCTGGGCGCGCACGCCCGCTGCGCAGGTCGCGTCCCGGGCTAGGAGGTCGTTGCGCACCGGCTTGTAGCGCGAGATTCCGCCAATGATGTCGTCGATGTCTGGATTGACCGCTTTGCCAGAGACGCGCCGGACGGGCGAGCTTGCGGTATAGATGCCCCCGTCCGGGCCGACGCTGGTCACGGCGATCGACTCCTCGCGGCCCACGGTGAAGGAGCGCAGCTCACCGGTTACCCGATCGAGAAGGCCCACGCCTACGTGCAGCATCAGCCCGCGATCGTTGATCGACTGCCCACCGCCCACGCTAATCGCGATGCCGTTGGCGGTGATCGTGGGTGTAAGCGCCTGGAACTCTACGTCGACATCCGAGTAGCCAGCAAATGCGTCCAGAGTGGCGACCCACTCCTGGCTGGCGCTGTCGCCACGGTCGATGAGTTTGAAGACGTCTTTTCGCGTTACGGCGTACAGCTCTTGGTTGTCGGGCGACACTGCGATCGACGCGGCTGCAGGTTCGCCGAGGTCGTGGCGCCAGAGCTCTTCGAGCTGGCTGTCCAGGGCAATGACGTCTCCGAGGTTGTCCGAGACGTACACCCGGCTGCCGTCTTCGCTGATCGATGGGGTGGAGCCGGTGCCACCGGCGAATTGAGCCTGGTTCAGGATCTTGAACTCGAGACCGCCATTGCCGTCGTCGACCAAATCGAGCGAGTAAATGGCGCCAAACTCCGACATTCCGTCCATGGTCCCGTCGGCTTCGTCCGGTGCGGTCGCTGCGACGTAGATCAGGCCCGAATTGGGGTCGATTCCGAAGTAGTTGGTGACCACCGAGCCCCCTCCGAAGATGATATCGACGATCAAGGAGTAGAAGCTCAACCCACTCGGGGTCTTGCCGAAGACCTCATCGGTGATCGCGTTGCTGGCCTCGACGATGGCCGGGGGTAGGCCGATATCGTTGCTGACGGCAGGCGAGCCCGGGATCTGCCCGACAGGTGCGACGCTTTCACCGGTCGCGCGGCTGAACGCGAGGATCTCTCCGCCCGTCATGAGCGCGACCAGCGAATCCGTTTGTGGGTGGTAGTTGA
>CAJQNJ010000101.1 GCA_905479685.1 uncultured Acidimicrobiales bacterium | reverse complement strand
GTTGAAGGATGATGTGTCGTGGGCCGATGTCGGGCATGTCGTGGGTCACGATCAAGCGATCGACACCGAAGCGCGCGTTGCCGCCGAGTCTGTGACGGTCCCGGCGCGGTCCGGAACCGAGACATCGTCACCGGTCGACCTTGCGGTTCGTCCCACCGTGTGGAGAGCGCCGACCGACAATGACGGTGTCGCGCAGGGCTGGATGTCCGAATGGAGTGGCGTACGTCCGCAATGGCTTCGGTGGGGCCTGGAAGCCGCCGAACTCGAACACAACACAGAGATCACGATGCTTGACGGCGGCGCGGTTCATCGAGTCGACGAGATCGTGATCCCGCAGGAGTGGAGCGACATCCCGAGGGTCGGTCTCGTGACCGATGTCGATCCGAGCCTGAAAAATCTGCGGTGGTTTGGCCCTGGACCAATGGAGACGTACCCCGATCGACGAGCGGCGTCGCGAATTTCGATCTGGACGTCAACGGTTGCCGAGCAGTATCACCCGTTTGTGGTGCCACAAGAACACGGCGCCCACATGGACGTGAACTGGTTCGAACTCACCGACGATTCTGGGGTGGGGTTTCGGGTATCTGGCCATCCGACCGTGATATTTTCCGCTCGCTCACACTCCGATGCCGCACTGACCGCGGCATCCACCCTCGCAGAGTTGGTTGCAGGTGAGTCGATCGAAGTGCATGTCGATGTTGCCACCCGCGGACTCGGCACTGCCGCGTGCGGGCCCGATACAACCGCTGCATTCAAGATCGGCCCCGGAACGTATCGACTGGAATGGACGATGACGCCTGTAGCTCCGAGCTGACGACACGTCGTCGTTGCTACTCGGTGAACCGGCGAGCTTTGGCCTTCTTGCCTTTCACCGTCGAGCGTTTGATTGCGCCGACGACCTCATCGACCGACGCATCGGGAACACCGACGACCGAATAGTGATCGGAAATCTTGATCGGTCCGATGTCGCGTCCGGACAGGCTTGTCTCGTTGGCGATCGCGCCGACGAGATCACCGGGTCGAACGCCGCCTCGGGAACCAACCCCGATGTAGACGAACCCGGTATTGGGGTCCGCCTGGCGAGGTGAGCGTTCCTTGCGGTCCGGGCGATCTCCACGGTCTGAGGGTTCACCCCGGTCACGGCGATTCGGCCGATCCCGGTTCCGGCCCTTCTTGTCGCCGCCTCGCTCGGATTCGAATCCGTTCGACGCATCAGGAATGTCTGGCTCGTCCAGCACCGCGCCGCGTCCTGAATGTACGAGTTTGATTGCAGCGAGAGCGATATTGCGATCGGAGTCCTCACCCTTCAGCGCATGAAAGACCCCCTGATAGTCGTCGAGGTCTCCATCGGCGAGGGCTTCTCGCACCGCCTCGATCGTGGCTTCGATCTGTCGATCGCGAAGGTCGGCGATGGTCGGAACCTTGTGGATCGTGATCGTCTGTTTCGTGAGTCGTTCGATGTTCTGCAGGAGCCGCTTTTGACGCGGGGTTGCCAGCGTGATCGCAACCCCGACTCTGCCGGCTCGTCCGACACGGCCGATTCGGTGCACATAACTCTCGGGCGCCGAAGGAATGTCGTAGTTGACGACGTGGGTCAAAGTGTCGACATCGAGACCTCGGGCCGCCACGTCTGTTGCGATCAAGAGCTCTGCAGTGCCATCACGGAGGCGACCCATCACACGATCCCGCTGTGCCTGATCCATGCCTCCGTGCAGAGCCTCGGCACGAAACCCTCGGCCGTTCATCACGACCGTGAGTTCGTCGACATCGGTCCGCGTCTTGCAGAACACAAGCGCTGAACTCGGATTCTCGATGTCGAGAATCCGACCGAGCGCAGAGGCCTTGTGCGCCCGATGGACCACGAATACCTTCTGATCGATGAGATCTCGGCTTGCTGCAGAGTCGGCTGCGCTGATCTTGACCAGAACCGGGTCGCGTTGGTGGCGCTCGGCGATCGAGCTGATTCTCGGAGGCATCGTCGCAGAGAACATCACCGTCTGTCGCTGTGCTGGGGTGTTCTCGAGGATGGTCTCGATGTCCTCGGTGAAACCCATGTCGAGCATCTCGTCAGCTTCGTCGAGGATGACGGTCTGGATGCCGTCAAGGTCGAGTGAACCTCGCTTGAGATGATCGATGGCTCGTCCGGGAGTCGCCACCACGACGTGTACGCCCCGCCGGAGTGCATCGAGTTGACGTCCGATCGGTTGGCCGCCGTAGATCGGAGCGACCTTCACGCCCAGACGCCGTCCATAGACACTGAAGGCCTCGCTCACCTGAACCGCGAGTTCGCGGGTAGGAGTCAGCACGAGAACTGTGGGAATCGCCGGACTCCCCGGGTCGATGCGTTGAAGGACGGGTAGGGCGAATGCTGCGGTCTTGCCTGTCCCTGTCGCTGCTTGACCGAGCACGTCATTGCCAGCCAACATTTGAGGGATTGCCTCACGTTGGATCGGGGTCGCTTCCTCGTATCCGAGTTCGTTCAGCGATGCCAAGAGTTCTTCGCGAAGCCCGAGCGACTCGAAGCCGCTCGTTTCAATCGGTGTTTCCATCATGCAACTTCCCAAAGAGCCAACAGGCAAGTCTAGGTCAGCCGAGGTGATAGACCCTCCGGTCAACCGTCACCGCGTGCTTCCTTCGACCCAGCGGACGGCCAGGCATGCTCCCGGTAGTGTGGCCCGATGACTCATCGGCGTCGCCGGTCGAATCAAGCAGGAGATCCAATGAACCAAATGCTCCCATCGTTCCGCCTCGATGGTCAGGTCGCGATCGTCACGGGTGCAAGTCGCGGGATCGGCAAAGGCCTCGCCCTTGGCCTCGCCGCGGCTGGCGCAACGGTTGCTGTCACTGCACGATCAGGTGCTGAAGCGTCTCTCGTTGCTGATGCAATATCGACAGCCGGTGGAACCGCGACGGCACACGAACTCGACGTCACCACCCTCGCCTCCATCGATCGTGCGGTCGCCGAGGTGCTCGATGCCCATGGTCAACTCGATGTCTTGGTCGCCAATGCAGGCATCGGTTCCAACCTTCCAGCTCTCGAGGTCACCGAAGCGCACTGGGATGAAATGATCGATGTGAACTTGAAGGGAGCGTTCTTCACGGCACAAGCGTGTGCCCGGGCCATGATCGCGGCCGGACGCGGTCGAGTGATCGCGATCAGTTCTCAGGCTGGAGTCGTCGGGATTCGGGATCATGTTGCGTACTCCTCGTCCAAGGGCGGCGTCAACCAAATGGTTCGCGTGCTCGGGCTGGAGTGGGGGCCGCTCGGTGTCACCGTCAATGCCGTCGCTCCGACGTTCATCTATACCCCTGGTACCGCAGAACGTCTCGACGATCCGGCGTATTTGGCGACGGTTGTCGACCGGATTCCGGTTGGCCACGTTGGTCAGATCAAGGACGTATCGGGAGCTGTGGTCTACCTTGCGTCCGAAGCGGGCGAGATGGTGAATGGTTCGATCCTCCACGTCGACGGTGGATGGACGGCGCAATAGGTCCCGCTCGTTCCTCGCTCCCGGCAATCGCATCGTCGCTTCGCTACGCAGCGAAGAGCAGCCAGAGACCGGCAACCGAGTAGACGACCATCACGAGGAGCATGGTCTGTTGGCTCCGAGCCGCATCTCGATTCGAGAACCGTGTCACCGCCAGGTCGTGTGCGTAGAGCACTGCGAGGACGTGTCCGATGACGATCGATACCGCCTGGACCCAGGCCACGATGTCGACGTTGATCACATTCAGGTCGACGGAGTTCGTCGCAGTGCCGAACCAGTCTTGTGAAGGCTCGCCGTTTGCGTCGAATCTTCCGTATGGGTTCGAGAGTCGATGTATGAAACTCTGCGACTGATCGACGAGGAGTTGGGCGTAGTGCGCAACTGCATATGCCCACACGATCGGCACGAGCGACGGCGCAAAGAGGTCTGCGGCCTCGCGGTGTTCAATGCCGGTGACCCTCGCTGTCGCGCGGGCACCCATCCAATAGAGCACGGTGGCGATTCCGATGAGGGCAATCAGACCGATGGTCTTCGGAACGACAGCCCCCCAGCCGGTTGGCCGGCCAATGATGTCGGTGAAGATCGGGCTCTCCGAGAATCCGTCAAATGACGTCCCACCAAGGACGGTGAGGAGCAGCATGGTGGTACCAGGGCGAACCACGATCGCTGCCAAACCCGAGAGCGGTCGGCGCACTACCAAACTGTTGCGATCGTCGGTCGTGAACGGCGACATCGCTGCAATCAGGCTGAACAGCACGCCGAATCCATCTGCTCGGTCGAGCCATGATCTGCCGAATCGCACCAACCCGACGATCATGATGACGCTGTAGATCAGCATTGCCCATCCGAGGACGCGGGGGCTGTCTCCGCTCGGGTGTACGAGCTCGAGAAGGAGAAATCCAAAGATGGTCACAACCGCCACCCACCGATGGTTCGGGGCTTGATGGCGGGTCCGATCGGGAACCAAGAGTCCGATGGTCGCAAAGGGATTGAGCGCAGACCAGATGTCACCAAGGATCGCCGACGCAATCGGCACGGCGACCCAGAGCATGACGTAAATCGTCACCGGAGCAATATTCACCGACTCGCCCGGCACGTCTGCCCCGAACAACGCCGCACCGATGGTGATGCCAAAAACGATGAGGCCGATCATCCGCAGAAGCCAGATTCCTGCGGTGATCGGACCTCGTGTGCCGTGCACGACGCGGTCTGATGCGGACGTGAGTTTGGGGGATCGCCAGAGTGCGCCGAGTGCGACGAATGACAAGACGAGCGCGGCGATCCCAGCCCACGCGAACTGCCAGAGTGGGAGGGGCAGTGTGCCCCGTGAACCCACGCCGTGTGCCAGGAGCACTCCGTTGAACATGGGTGCTCAGGACACGATCAGCTCGGCGATGAACACACCGGACTTCTCGAACTCGAGCTCGAAGCGGCCTGGTGTGTCGGCGGTGAACAGCATCATTGCGCTATCTCCAGCGGTGACATCGACGAGGATGTCGTATCCGTGCAGGTGGGCTTCTTCGTCGACGTCTGCGCTCACCATGATCATGACGACGTCCCCGACGGCGACCTCGACTCGTTCGTCACCCTCGATGCTCACTCGGCCTCCGGTTAGGCCCGCCGTGAGCGTGACGTTGGCGTCGTCTGCGTTCAGGCCATCTTCGACGGATCCCATCGCGTCGTCACCGTGGCTGTGCTCCTCGTCATCATCGTGGTCGGCCTGCCCCGCCCCTACAACGGTCATCCCGGCCCGAATCGGCACTCCGTCGACCGAATATGCCAAATGATTGTTCGCGTTGAGCTCGACTTCTACAAGGTGCTCACCTTCGGGCACCTCTACCTGACGCTCCAGGTCATAGAACCTCTCGACCTTCTCGCCGTCGATGAGTAGGTGCATGTGGCCTTCGTTGTCGATCGGGTCGCCGTCCACGTTTTCGGGTGTGATCGTGAAGTCGGTGAGGACGATCTTGAGATCGAACTGGCCTGGTACTCCGGTCTCGTTGAGGGTCACGGCGATGTCGGGGATCGGCTTGTTCGGGTCGACGTCGATCGTGTCGGCGCCGTGATCGTCGTGTCCATCGTCGTGGTCGTCTGTCGCCTCGTCGGACATTTCCGGCATCTCGTCATCAGACATCTCATCTGACATCGTGTCGTCGGTTACTGCATCCGGATCCGCATCAGCGCCGGTGTTGGTGGTGGCGGTGTCACTGCCACATGCGCTTGCCGCGAGTAGCACAGCAAAGATCGCGCCGAGCACGCGAAGAATACTCTTGTTCCACATCGTGTGGGTTCCTTTCGTTCAGTTGATTCACAGGTGCAGCGCAGAGCCGCTGGTCAGATGTGCAACAACCGCGGGGGTCCCCGTCGGGACACCGTGAACGCGAAGAAGATGTGGGCAGGAAGGCGAACCGAGGTACTGCCCAGCGACGAAGGTGGCGGACCGGTGCGAACTGTGTCGTCGCGGGAGGTGACTGCGTCGGCAACGATCCTCGCTACGGTCTGCATCGACCATCGAAGTACGAGCGCAACGAGGGGCGCGAACAGTAGACCCAACCAGAACACAAGTTCACTGAGCAATGAAGTCGCTGCGAGGTCGTTGGCCACGCGCTCGAAGGTTTCGAGGACCATGTATCCAGAGACGATCCACATCGTGAGTGTGGCGAGATGATCATGCGCATATCGACGTTTGCGGAGGCTTCGGGTCACCGCTCGAGCGAGCGCTCCGATTGCGGTGAGTGAACCGAAGAGCCACGCAATTTCGAGATGGCCGTGCGTCACTGCGGTCTTGTAGCCGCCGAGCGACGAGACTGCGTACGCGCTCTGATGAACGAGCAGCACACCAACGCCGATGAGCAAGAGGGAGTCCAGTCTCCGCATGAACCCAATTCTATCCGCGACTGTTCAATGCTCCAGGGCGCCATGACAGGTGGCACCTCCCGGAGTTGCTTGGTTGCAGCGTCTCGAACAGGATCGAACGTATCGAACCGAAGGAATCCGAATGGCCACTGACTTGACGAGACATCCGTATGGTGCGGGTTCTCATGCACCGTTGGCGGACGTGGGTGAGATGCCGGCGTGTTATCCGATCAAGGGCAATGTCGATTCGATGTTGTACCACCGGCCGGATTCGCAGAATTTTGGGGCGACGGTGGCTGAGGTGTGGTTCGACGGTCCTTCGGCTGCTGAGGCTGTGGGTTTTGTGCTTGCTCCTCGTCATTCCGCCGATGGGGTATCAGCTGATTATGAACCCGGTGGGTCCGGCCACCCGTGCCCGGTAGTCGCTGTGAACGCGAACCGCACGGGGGTCATCGGCAGGGCCGCAATAGCGAGCGGTGGCTTTGCTCTGGTTGCTGGATACGCGAGCGGAGGTCAAGGCCCCGAGGTCGTCGCAGCCGAAGCAGCCGAAGCAGCTGAAATCACTGCTGCGACAGGAGGCGCTGACCTCGGGGACCCAGAGGTCAGCGATGGCGATGGTGGAACATCATTCGAGGATGCTGGCGCCAGATGGGTGGGCTATTTCGCCAAGTGGTGGTGGCTGATTCTCATCGTGCTCGGCCTACTCATCCTCTTCCGAGTGTTGCGCGCGTGAGGACTACTGTTCTGCCATGACGAATCCACAGCCGCTCGGCGGCAACCAGATGCCTCGGTTCGGTGGCATCGCGACCTTCATGCGCCTTCCAGGCAACACGTCTCCCGCAGATCTCGACGTCGCCGTGGTCGGCGTTCCCTTCGACCTCGGTACGTCGAACCGGCCGGGCGCACGGTTCGGCCCGAGAGACATTCGCTCCGAATCCGTTCTGCTGCGCCCCTACAACATGGCGACGAGGGCCGCTCCGTTCGACAGCCTCCGAATCGACGACACGGGCGACGTAGCAACCAATGCATTCAATCTGGCCGACTCGGTTGCTCGAATCGAGGCGCACTACGACGAGTTGTTGGCACACGATCTGATCCCGGTGTCGATTGGCGGTGATCACACGATTGCCTTGCCGATCCTGCGAGCGGTCGCGAAGAAACATGGACCGGTGGGCATGGTGCACGTCGACGCGCACACGGACATCAACGACACGATGTTCGGCGAGAAGATCACACACGGCACACCTTTTCGACGTGCGGTTGAGGAGAACTTGCTCGACGGAAACCGCGTCGTGCAGATCGGGATGCGTGGGACAGGCTATGCGGCCGATGATTTCGACTGGAGTAGAGAGCAGGGCTTCCGGGTGGTTCAGATCGAGGAGTGCTGGCACCGAACGCTCGAACCGCTCATGGAGGAAGTACGAATCAAGGTCGGGAATGGGCCTGTCTATCTGAGCTTCGACATCGATGGCCTCGATCCATCGTTTGCACCTGGAACTGGCACTCCCGAGGTCGCGGGACTCACGGTCCCACAGGCTCTCGAGATCATCCGCGGATGCCGTGGCCTCGATCTCGTTGGATGTGATCTCGTCGAGGTAGCTCCGATCTACGACACGTCCGGTGCGACATCGCTGACTGCTGCCAACCTCTTGTACGAGATGTTGTGCGTGTTGCCCGGCGTCGAATTTCGGGATGGTTCGGGAAGCTAGGGACGTCGACGAGGGACGTGCTGGCTGCGTTCGCCGGTCCGCCTCCTCCCATTCGGGCTCGACAAGATAGCGTCCCAGAACGTGACCCAAACGTTGCTCGGACCAGATCAACGTGGCCTCACCTTTGCCACGATGACGACCATCGCGGTTGCGGCCTACAACAACCTTTCCGTGAGCGCTGCGCTCCCTGCCATCGGTGATGACCTCGGCAACATCGATCTCTTGCCCTGGATCGTCACGATCGAGCTCATCACGTCGGCGATTGCGGTGCTGGCAATCGGCCCCGTCATCGATTCGGTCGGGACGCGGGCGGTGTTTCGCTGGAGTCTTGCCGCATTCAGCCTCACCTGCTTGGCCTGTGCATTCGCACCGACGCTAGCGACGCTGATCGTTGCCCGCGGTGTGCAAGGTCTGGCAAGCGGAGCCATCATCGCCAATGTCATGACGGCAGTCGGACTCGGTGTCCCCGAGGCTCTACGGCCTCGTTCCTACGCGGCGAATTCGTCGGTGTGGGGGATCATGGGTGTGGCAGGGCCTGGCATCGCTGCGTTGATCTTGACGTTCTCAGATTGGTCCGGGATCTTCCTCGTCAACCTGCCGGTCGCGGCATTGGCGGCCGTCGTTGGATGGAATGCTTTTCCTGGGCCAACCGAGCACGCAACGTCGGCGCCGTCGGACCGTCGAGGCCTTGCGCTCGTCACGGTCTTCACCCTTCTGAGCCTTGCCGCACTCTCGTCGATTTCGTGGTGGACCCCGATCGCCGTGCTCGTCTCGGGCATGCTCGTTTGGCTCTACATGCGCCATGAACCGAGGGTCGAACCGCCACTTCTGCGCATGAGACACATCACGGCGTCGAAGTTCCGGATTCTTCATGCGACGGCGTTCTTGGTGATCACGAGCGGAGTTGCGTCAAATACGTTCCTCCCCGTCTATGTGAAGGGGGCCCGCGGCGCAACGACGTCACAGGCCGCGTTCGCTGTGGTCTTTCTGACGGTGGGTTGGACCTCTGGTGCTTTCGCCTCGAGCCGGGCATCGGAGAAACGGTCGGGTGAGTTCGCGATGGCTTTTTCGGCGGTGATACTTGCCGGGGCGGCCACGGTTGCCTCCGCTGGGGTCTGGCTGACATGGCCGTTGTGGATCATCTTTGTCGGATTCACCGGCGTCGGGTTCGGGCTCGGGGGCGTGTCGAGCTCTGGTCTCACCGTGCTGCAATCGAAGGCAATCCCCGCCGAGATGGGCAGAGTGAATTCGGCCCATCAGTTCATCAGGACCCTCGGGTTCACCTATGGCGCCGCCATCGGGGGAGCGGTTCTGTTCGGGGTGGTCGAGGCTGAATTGGGCGATGCCGAGGTGATTCGGGCCCTCCTCGATGACGAACCGCTCGACGTAGCTCAGGACTCGATCGACGCTCTCGCGTTGGGATTCTCCGTTTCGACTGCGCTGGCTGCAGCACTCACGTACGTCGCTTTGTGGTTCGCAGTTCGGCTGTATCGGAAGTCGTTGGGGCCGAATCGCCATCGTGGGGGTGTTTACGAGAATTTGACGTAAAGGCTTGCACCGAACAGTTGTTCGCAATTACATTCGTGTCGTTCCCGAGATCGTGTCACACCAGGTATCTACGGTGGTCACCACTTCCTCACACGAGTTCAACACCCCGCACGGGCGGGCAAGAAGGAGATTCCAGTGGAGCGTGAAAAGGCACTCGAGATGGCCCTTGGTCAGATCGAAAAGCAGTTCGGCAAGGGTTCGGTCATGCGGATGGGCGAGAAAGGCTCGCTGGCGATCGGCTCGGTCCCCACCGGTGCCCTCGCACTCGATCTTGCCCTTGGCATCGGTGGCCTCCCGCGTGGACGTGTCACCGAGATCTATGGCCCAGAGTCCTCCGGTAAATCGACATTGGCCACCCACGTTGTCGCCGAAGCCCAGCGCAACGGAGGGACCTGCGCTTATATCGATGCCGAGCACGCAATGGACCCGATCTACGCAAAGGCGATCGGGGTCGACATCGACAGTCTGCTCATCTCTCAGCCCGACACTGGTGAGCAGGCGCTCGAGATTTGCGACATGCTCGTGCGATCTGGAGCGCTCGATGTCATCGTCATCGACTCGGTTGCAGCGCTGACCCCCAAGGCGGAGATCGAAGGCGACATGGGGGACCACCATGTCGGTGCCCAGGCCCGTCTCATGTCCCAGGCGTTGCGCAAACTGACTGCAAACCTGAACAGGACCGACACGATCTGCATTTTCATCAACCAGTTGCGGGAAAAGATCGGTGTGATGTTCGGGTCTCCCGAGACGACGCCTGGAGGGCGTGCGCTCAAGTTCTACTCGTCGGTTCGTCTCGACATCCGTCGGATCGAGTCGATCAAGCAGGGCGCCGAAGTCGTGGGTAACCGCACCCGAGTGAAGGTGGTCAAGAACAAGGTTGCTCCACCGTTCCGTCAGGCCGAGTTCGACATCATGTATGGCCATGGCATCAGCAGGGAGGGGTCAGTGCTCGATCTCGCCGTGGACCATGACGTCGTGAAGAAATCTGGGGCGTGGTACACGTACGAGGGCGAACAACTCGGACAGGGTCGAGAGAAGGCCAAAGAGTTCCTCACGGCGAATCCCGAGGTCATGGTGGAGATCACCGATCGCGTCACCAAGATTGTCATGCCCGATCCAGTAGAGGAAGAAGAATCGATCGACCTCACGGATGAATCCATGGACAACCTTGGCGACCCAGGGTTCAGCGAGGCTGACGACGCCCCCATCGAACTCTCCTAACGAACAAGCAACGATCCGGGGCGAATACTCGCCCCGGATCGTTGCTGTTTTGAGCATTGGACGTGTGTGGCCCTTCGTGCAAACTACATCGATGTAACACGGAGAGCGCGTAGATATGCACCAAACGCGCGAATATGTGGTGCTAGATTTGTCTACGGCAGGTGGAGGCTGAAGATCCGTACGGATCGTCAGTTCGGGCTCTCGTACCTTTGGAGGACCCATGACCAAACGATTTGGCTACCCACTTCTGGGATTATTCGTTCTGTATCTGATCTCGTTGAACGCAACTGAAACCGGAGACCGAGGCAACGACTTCCTTGGAATTGTCGTTGGCCTCGCAGGGGCATCGCTCGACTTTCTCCGCGGTGTCGCTGGCGACGGCGGAGTCACCCAAGCGCTCGGGCTGTGACCGACCCGGTTCCCGGTCAGGCGCCGGCGGCCGGCTATGTCTCTCAGCGGCCGTCCCGCGGCGACAACATCCGACTGCTCTTTGCTCCACCGCGCGACACCGATGTTCTGATCTCCGACGAGATCGTGTACTACAAAGCTCCAAAACACGTAATGAGCTTGGCGGAACCCTTTCTCGAGACGCTGGCCGTGTTGGTGGTCGTGAGCGTCATCTTGGCTCGGCCGGACTATGACGGGCTGAACCTCGGACTGCTGTTCCTCATCTTGTCCGTTCTGGTTGTGTGGCGCTGGGCGAAGATGCGGAGCTGGGGTTGGGCTGCGCTCGGGTCGGCATTGGTCGTCTTGTACGTGCTTGCGACGAGCCAGCTCGATCCACTGATCCTCGTTCCCGCCGTCGGCTTGCTGTTCATCGGTCGGCTCGGCGTCTTCATCTTGCGTTGGTATCGCTATGAGGTGCGCTACCTCACGAACAGGAGAATCATCGAAGCGAGAGGCCTCTTGGGACTTCGAGTTGCATCGATGCCGGTGACGCGTGTGACCGATCTGGTGCTCAACCGGACAACTGCCGGAGAGACTTTTGGATTCGGTGATCTTCGGATTGAATCTGCTGGCCAGGATCAGTCCCTCGCAAACATCCCGTTCCTGGTCGAACCATGGACGTTTCATCGACTCGCGGTACGGCTTGCAACGAAGCCCGCCGAAATTGATGTGAAGAACTTCATTGACGTACACCCTGTCCGAAGGATAGGAAGATAGCGGGCTCATTCGTCTCAGACCGATGAGTTCGTATCCCCTCCAAACGCCAGATGCCCGCTGCAGCTGTAGCGGGCATCTGGTGCGTTTTGAGGGAGTGAACCGGTTTCGCAGCTGAGGGCGACCACTACGCTGGACTCTCGTGACCCGCAAGTACCTGCTCACCACCTATGGCTGTCAGATGAACGAGCACGACTCCGAGCGCATTTCGGGGCTGCTCGAGGCCGACGGCTATGAAGCGACAACCGCACTTGACGAGGCCGATGTCGTACTCATGAACACGTGCTGCATTCGCGAGAATGCAGACAACAAGCTCTACAGCGCTCTCGGCGATCTGAAAGCAGAGAAAGAACGTCGCCCCGACCTACAGATCGCGGTGGGTGGCTGCCTTGCACAAAAGGACAAAGACCTCGTGGCGCGAAGGGCTAAACACGTTGACGTCGTGTTTGGAACACACAACGTCCATCGGGCGGCCGAATTGCTCGAAGAGAGCCGCGAACGCGGTCAGATCGTGGAAATTCTTGAGGCTGCAATCGATGCAGAACATGCTGCGTTTCCGTCAGCGCTCCCCGAGAAGCGCGAAGTCGACCATGCAGCGTGGGTGACGATCCAGATCGGCTGCGACAACTCGTGTGCGTTCTGTATCGTGCCTGCGGTCCGAGGACCCGAATTCTCTCGACCGTTTGGTGACCTGATCCGCGAGGTCGAGCTCCTGGCTCGCGACGGAGTCGCTGAAGTCACGCTCTTGGGACAGAACGTGAACTCGTATGGACGAGACATCACCTTGCGACTCGGGGGCAGCGAACGAGAAGAAAGCGACGTGCTCGAGGCTGGGTCGCTCTGGGCCGAAGGTGGTCGTCGTAGGGGCCGCCCATTGTTCGCAGACCTTCTCCGAGCGACCGGCGAGGTGAACGGGATCGAGCGGGTCCGTTACACGAGCCCGCACCCGAAGGACCTCCGCGACGACACGATCGAGGCAATGGCTGAGGTCGCGGCTGTCTGCAATCACCTTCACCTCCCGGTGCAGTCCGGTAGTGATCGGGTGCTTTCGGCAATGCACCGTGGATACACCGCTGAGCGCTACCTGGAGCGCCTTTCCGCCGCAGTGGATGGAATCGACGACCTGGCGATCACCACTGACATCATCGTCGGGTTTCCAGGGGAAACCGAGGCTGACTTCGTGCAGACGCTCGAGCTGGCGGCCGAAGCCCAATTCGATTCGGCGTACACGTTCGTCTTCTCGTCGCGCGAAGGAACCGAGGCAGCTCTGATGGAGGGAGATTTCGTCCCGAAGTCGATCACCAAGGATCGGATGGAGCGGCTCCGTCATGTTGTTGAACGGTCCGCCGGTTTGAAGCACGCTGCTCGGATAGGGCGAGTCGAAGAAGTCGTGATCGAAGGGCCCTCGAGGAAGAACCCAGGCGTCGTCACAGGACGGACGCGCCAGAACAAACTGGTGCACTTTGCAGGGGATCTCAAGCCTGGTGCGTTGGCCACGGTCGAGGTCACGGAGGCGGCGCGACATCATCTGAAGGGCGAACTGCGCGAAGTGTTGCGCGGACCGCGAACGAGAACACGGATACCTGTTGCTGCAGGATGAGCTTCTGCAGCTACGGCTGAACGGCCGCGCAAACGACGCTCAGTTCGCGCAGAATCCCTTGCCCGTAGCGAGGGCGATGGGCCGTGCTCTTGGCGTTCTACATGGATCCTCGGCTCCCGATGATCTGGAACCTCGGACGGACTCGGAGGCCCGAGCTGCCCTTGCGGTCGTCCGATCAGGAGCGACACCGCCCTCGCCGTTCTCACGCGTTCGTCACGAGACGTTGTCCGCGATGCTCGAGAACAGGCCATCAGATCTCCCGTGGGTTCTGACCCACGGGGCGCCCATCGTGAATGCAGCGGTCCTGGTCGACAGCGTCGTGACCTTCGAGGAAACGGGAACCTGGGGGCTCGATCCTGCCGAACGAGATTTGGCGATCGCTATTCGGTCGATTGCAGAGACCTTCACATCTGAGGTAGCCGCTACCTTTCTCGAGGGCTACGTCGAAGAAGGTGGGCGGCTCCCGCACGGTCCAACGCTCGATTGGTACGGCGTCGTGGCAGCGTTCCGCTGATGGTGCGCCCCGTTTGTATCCTCGGTCCGACAGCGTCGGGTAAGTCGAGCGTCGCAATGGCGGTTGCCGAACAGATGCCGTTGGTCGAGTTGGTTTCGGTCGACTCCATGCAGGTGTACCGAGAGATGGACATCGGGACGGCGAAACCAAGCATTGCCGAACAGGAATTGGTTCGTCATCACCTGATCGATATCGCCGATCCGGCCGAGGACTTCGCTGTCTCGACGTTTCAGCATGCGTGGCATGCTGTGGCTGCAGATCTGAGGGCCCGCGGGAGAATCCCACTCCTCGTTGGTGGCACTGGGCTCTACCTGCGTTCGGTCATTGATGAACTCGAGTTTCCAGGTCAGTTTCCAGAGGTGCGAGCGGAGCTCGAAGGGCGCGTCAGCGACCTCGGCGTGCTCTATGGCGAACTCAAAACCCTTGATCCAGTCGCAGCGTCGCGGATAGATCCAAACAACGAGAGACGGGTGACTCGGGCCTTGGAAGTCACCTTGGGTTCGGGGCGGCCATTCTCGTCGTTTGGGCCTGGGCTGATTCAGTACCCTGACACGAACTTCACGCTCCTCGGTCTGCGCATGGACCTCGATCTCATCGACGACCGAGTTGACCAGCGGTACGACATGCAGATGGAGCAGGGATTTCTCGACGAGGTGGTTGCGCTCAGCGAACGCCCCGAAGGGGTGGGCCGAACAGCAAGGCAAGCTCTGGGGTACCGCGAACTCCTTCATCACGTCGAGCAGGGCGTGCCGTTGGACGAAGTTCTCCGAGACGCGAAAGTTCGAACACATCGGTTTGCTCGCCGACAGATGAAGTGGTTCCGGCGTGACCCGCGCATCGAATGGATCGATCTCGACTCGAGTGGAACGGTAGATCACGGGGCGGCAATCGAACGAGCGCTTTCTCTCGTTGGTCATACCGAGACATGAGGTGCATCATCGCCACGCCATACTGGAGCTGATGCACCTCACGAAACACCATGGCCTGGGGAACGATTTCCTGGTCACCTTCGTCGACGAAGTTCCTCTTGACGCGCCCTCGGCTGCTGTCTGTCTCTGTGACAGACGAACAGGGGTTGGTGCTGATGGTCTGATTTTCGGAATCGATAGCGGATCGACTGTAATCATGCGGCTCTTCAATTCGGATGGTTCGAGCGCTGAGGTCTCGGGAAATGGCCTTCGATGTTTCGTGCAGGCTGTTGCGATGCGACGAGGCGTGCAGAACCTGGAGATCGATGTCGATACCCTCGCTGGCACCCGAGCCTGTTCGCTCGAGTCCACCAGCGACTCGCGGATCGTGTTTGCGAGGACGGACATGGGGGAGGTGTCGGCCGGAGACGCCCCCGATACCGATACCTTCTTGGACGCTGTTGTCGGCTTGCCGTTGGTCACCAGATGGGCCGTGGGTGCTGTCGGGAATCCGCATGTTGTGCTCGAGGTGGACGATCCGGAGGCAATCGATTTGGCGCGTGTCGGACCCGAGATCGAGAGCCACTTCCCACACGGGGTGAACGTTCACTTCGTTCACACCACCGGTTCGAATGAAATCTTGCTGCGAGTTTGGGAACGCGGGGCAGGGATCACGCAGGCATGTGGCTCCGGAGCGACAGTTTCGGCACAGCGGATGCATGAGTGGGGCCTCGTTGGGGAACGTGTCACGGTTTCGATGCCTGGCGGATCAGCCATCGTCGATGTTGCCAGGGACGGCAGCCCCACTGCCGTCTTGAGCGGCACTGCAACCTTCGTCGCGAGCATCGAGGTGCCACGTGGGTGATCGCGAGAAGCCAACATCGGGCCCAACAAACCACCGAGGTGCCTTTGGTGACTATGGCGGTGAATCGTCGGGCCTCATCGACCGGACGTTCCGTGAGCGCATCGTTCTGGTCGGCGTCACGATTCCACCGCTGAGCGCCGATGAAACCGACGCCTCACTCGACGAACTCGCGCTGCTCGTGGACACCGCAGGCGCCGATGAGGTCGGTCGGGTGCATCAACGGCGTCAGGCGCCAGATCCAGCCACCTACGTGGGCAAGGGGAAGGCCGAGGAGATCAAAGACCTTTCCGTCAGCGTCGATTCCGACACCGTCGTGTTCGACGACGAACTCAGCCCAGCGCAGCAAGGAAAACTCGAAAAGCTCCTCGGACGGTCGGCCCTCGACAGGACTGCGGTGATTCTGGACATCTTTGCGCAGAACGCGTCGAGCGCAGAGGGTAAGGCACAGGTTGAACTCGCGCAGCTCAAGTATCGACTGCCCCGGCTGCGAGGAATGGGCCGAACGTTCTCGCAACAGGGAGGCGGCATCGGTACGAGGGGCCCGGGCGAGACACAACTCGAGGTTGACCGACGCCGGTTGGTGCGCCGGGTGCACAAGCTCGAAGGCGATCTGAGAAAGCTTCAGAAGAATCGTGCGGTGCAGTCCAAGGCACGAAAGCGGACCTCGAATCGGCGCATTGCACTGGTGGGGTACACGAATGCCGGAAAGTCCTCGGTGTTGAATCGACTCACCGATGCCGGAGTCCTGGCCGAAGATCGACTTTTCGCAACCCTCGATGCGACAACGCGCCGATTGCAGTTGCCCGGAGGGGAATCGGTGTTCCTGACCGACACGGTGGGGTTTGTCCGAAAGCTGCCTACGCAGTTGGTCGAAGCATTCAAGAGCACGCTCGATGTCGTCATCGATGCAGACATCCTCGTTCATGTTGTCGACGCGTCTGCACCGGACCCGCAGGGAAACATCGATGCCGTGCGCCGGACGCTCGACGCAATCGGCGCGTCGTCGGTTCCGGAATTGATGGTGTTCAACAAGATCGATCTCGAACCCGAGATCGACGGCCTGATGAGTCGATTCCCGGGTTCTGTTGCCGTGTCGGCGCAAAACAACGTCGGAATCGACGAGTTGTTGGAAGTTGTCAGCAGCCGAATTCGATCGATGACCGAGTTGGTCGAATTGGCTGTTCCCTACGAGCGGGGTGACGTGCTGGCCCAGATCCATCGAGAAGGTAAAGTCCTCAGCGAAGTTGCCGGAGAAGACGGCCTTCGGGTGCGGGCCCGTCTGGACCCAGATTCGAAGGGGCGCCTGGGCGATTGGATCATCGGGGATACATCGAGTCTCAAACCCCCGGTGGAGCCGTGGGAACAATAGAGTCGGCGCCATGAAGACATTCGGCTTGCCGCCGTATCCGTACGACCGACTGAACGACGCTCGCGAGGTGGCCAAGGAGCGCCACACATCGGTGATCGACATGTCGATCGGCACGCCGCACGACGCGCCACCACAGGCCGTGGTGGATGCGCTGTCGACGTCCAACAGTGAGCGTGGATACCCCCAATCGATTGGATCACCCGCGTTTCGTGGCGCAGCTTCGAACTGGCTCGATACACAGTTTGGTGTCCAGATCGACCCCATGCACTTGGGCGCCACGATCGGTCTCAAAGAGTTCGTCGCGGGCGTCCCGCACTGGTTGCGCCTGAAGAACCCTGAGCGTGACACGGTGCTTTACCCGGCGGTGAGCTATCCGAGCTATGCAATGGGTGCCGAACTCGCACATGGGCGGGCTGTCCCGGTCGCGATGGACAACAACTGGCGTATGCGCCTCGACACAATCGACCCGGCGGACATCGAGCGGGCATCGATGTTGTGGGTCAACAGCCCAGGAAACCCGGCAGGAGCACTCGAGGATCTGCCAGGAGCCGCTGCTTGGGGTCGAAAGCACAACGTGCCGGTGATCAGCGACGAGTGCTACATCGAGTTCACGTGGAACGGGCCAGGAAAGACGATCCTGCAAAGTGGCAGTGATGGGGTGTTGGCGGTACACAGCCTTTCCAAACGCTCGAATTTGGCCGGCGTTCGCGCGGGCTTCTACGCGGGCGATCCCGAATTGGTCCACTGGTTGCAGGAGATCCGAAAACACGCTGGATCGATGCCACCGGGTCCGACGCAAGCTGCTGCAGCCATCGCCTTTGCCGATCAGGAGCACGTCGTTGAGCAGAAGGCGGCGTATCGCCGGCGACTCATCGCCATGCAGGACTTCCTCGCCGAACTCGGGCTCGATGCGCCGATGCCCGAGGGGGGCTTCTACCTCTGGGTGCCCGCCCCCGATGGTGATGCGTGGGCATTGACGAACCGACTCGCTCACGATGTCGGCCTGATCGTGTCCCCTGGAGAGTTCTATGGGGAGGCAGGCTCGGGCCATGTACGTGTGGCCGTCGTACAAGATGATGCCGCCATCGCCGAACTCCACGTCAGGCTGGCGAACTGAGATGGTGCATCCGCTTCTTCAGTTGACCGCTGACCTGGTCGACATGCCGTCGGTGAGTTTCGAGGAAGGCGCAATCGCGGCCTGGTTCGAGGCTGAGCTTCGAAAGATCGATGGACTCGAGGTCACTCGCGTTGGTGACAATGTCGTCGCACGAACGAATCTTGGTCGTCGCTTTCGTGTGGCGCTGGCTGGGCACCTCGACACCGTCCCCGTCAACGACAATGCAACCGCTCGGATCGAGGGTCAAATCCTGTATGGCCTGGGCTCTGCCGATATGAAAAGTGGGCTGGCCATCATGCTCGAGCTCGCTCGTGCGGTTCGTGAACCTGCCGTCGATGTCACGTACGTGTTCTATGCCCGAGAAGAGGTATCGCTCGAACACAACGGGCTACGGGAGTTGTTCCGTGAGGTTCCGGATCTACTGGCAGCCGATATCGCGATCCTGGGCGAACCAACCGATGCAGTGCTCGAGGCAGGCTGTCAGGGAACGATGAGAGCACGTGTGACCTTCTGTGGCGCACGTGCGCACACGGCTCGGCCGTGGATGGGCCGCAACGCCATCCATCGCCTTGGCGGGCTGCTGGCAGCGCTCGAAGAGGTCGAGCACCGGACTCCGATCATCGATGGATGTGAATTTCGCGAGGCGATGCAGGCCGTGTTCGTCGAGGGTGGAGTTGCGGGAAACGTCGTTCCCGATGCTGCGACCGTGACGGTGAATCACCGGTTCGCTCCTGATCGCTCGCCGGTCGAAGCCGAGGATTACGTTCGCTCGATCGTGTCGCCCTTCATGGAGGAAGGCGACCGCTTCGAAGTGACAGACATGTCGCCGGCGGCCCGTCCGGATTTGCATCACCCACTGATGGCGGCCTTCATCGGCAGAAACGACCTCATCGTTCGCGCGAAGCTCGGGTGGACCGACGTTGCGTTCTTCTCCGAACAAGGTATTCCTGCAGTGAACTTCGGACCGGGAGATGCAACGTTGGCCCACACCCAGAACGAACACCTCAACGAGATACCGCTTGTCATGACCTATCAGGCGCTCGAGGAGCTTCTCCGAACTGGGGTTTGAGCGCAGCCGAGCAACTCGGTTAGTGAGCGAAGCGAACGGCGGGGTCGATGTTGTGAGCCGTTAGGCGAGCAACTCGGTTGGTGAGCGAAGCGAACGGCGACTAGTACTTTCGCATGACGGTGACGACTTTGCCGAAGACGGAGACATCGGAGGCATCGAACACCATTGGCTCGAGTGAGTCGTTCGCTGGAAGCAACGTGATCGTGGAGCCTTGAGACGTGAACGTCTTGACGGTCGCCTCCTCGCCGGGAATTCCGGCAATGATGATCTCACCGTTCGATGCGGTGTCTTGGCG
>CAJQNJ010000100.1 GCA_905479685.1 uncultured Acidimicrobiales bacterium | reverse complement strand
CCGATTGTGGCCGATCTGCTGCGCAACCTCGGCGGGAACCCGCGTGGTCTCGCCGGCGACGGTGACGTCGAACTCGAGTTGGGTGTTGATCTCGGGGAGATGCCCGGGAGGGAACTCCACGTCGACCACAGGGCCGGCGATGCCGACGATGCGGCCGCTCTTCAGATCGTTCTCGGTAACGGTCATTATGGGGTGGTGCTCCTGATCAGGATTCCGGAGAGGGGTTGATGGCGCCTGCTGCCGCAGCAGCCATCGGGTTGTTGAGTTCGAGCAGTGCAGCGGCGAGACCGTCGGCATCGGTGCCGGAGCCCAGAGCTTCGGCACCGCTGACGATCTCCATGATCTCGGTGGTGATCGCGGCCTGTCGAGCGGTGTTCATCTCGCGAGACAGTTTGGTGATCAGCTCTTCGGCGTTGTCGGTGGCCGACTTCATGGCCCGCTGTCGATTGGCGTGCTCCGATGCGGCGCAATCGAGCAGCGCGCCGAACAGACGTGCCTCGATGTAGCGAGGGAGCAGCGATGCGAGCACTGCCTCGGGGGAGGGCTCGAACTCGAAGGCGGCCACGGCCGCCGCGTCGCCGCCACCCTCGGCGGCCAGGGTCTCGGCATCCTCCAGCGGGAGGAACCGGCGGACCGACACCTTCTGGGTGCCCATCGAGATGAACTCGGTGTAGATGAGCTCGACTTCGTCGATCTCACCGCTCACGAAGGCATCGGCGACGTCTTCGGCAATGCGCCGGGCATCTTCGTAGGCCGGGCTGTCACTGAAGCCCTCGTAGGTGTGATCAACGCGATAATTTCGGAAGCGGAAGTAGGCGTTGGCCTTCTTCCCGACGCAGAACAGCGAGTAGTTCTTGCCCTCGAGCCTGTGCGCTTCCATCTGTCGCTCACAGGCCCGGATCGGGTTGGTGTTGTAGGCGCCAGCGAGACCGCGGTCGCCTGCCATCACGATGAAGCCGACCTTCTCGACCTCGTCGACCTGGCGCAGGAGCGGGTGGTTCGCCTCGGCGCCACCGGCGGCGAGGTTCTCGATGACCGACGTGATCTGCCGGGCGTAGGGACGCGCGGCATCGGCCCGATTCATGGCCTTGACCACACGGGTTGCCGCGATCAGCTCCATCGCGCGCGTGATCTGCTTCGTCGTCTGGACGCTGCCGATCCGTCGCTTGAGCTCGCGCTCCTTACCACCTGGCACGGTGCGTTACCTCAGCCCTCGTCTCGAGTGATGTCTTCTTCGGGCAACGTGACGTCGGAATCGACCGTCTTCGTGTGCGCCTCGCCCTGCTCGTGCGCTTCGGGCTCGTCGTGGTCGATGACCGATGCCGTGAACTGGGCCGCGAAATCGCGGATACCCGCCTCGAACGCCTCTTCGTCATTGATCTTGCCCTCGTCGCGAATCGTCGCCATGACGTCGCTGTGACGGGAACGGAACCAGTCGAGCAACTCGGCTTCGAAACGGAGCACATCGTCGACCGGCAGCGTGTCGAGGTAGCCGCGGGTGCCCGCGAAGATCGACACGACCTGGTCCTCGACGGGGTACGGCGAGTTGACACCCTGCTTGAGCAATTCGGTCAGACGATAGCCACGCTCGAGCTGCGCCTTGGACACGGCATCGAGATCGGAACCGAAGGCCGCAAACGCCTCGAGCTCGCGGAACTGCTGGAGGTCACCCTTGAGCGTGCCCGTGGCGGCCTTCATGGCCTTGACCTGTGCAGCCGAACCCACTCGCGACACGGAGATGCCCACATCGACCGCCGGGCGGATGCCCGACTTGAAGAGGTCGTCCTGAAGGAAGATCTGACCATCGGTGATCGAGATCACATTGGTCGGGATGAAGGCGGATACATCACCCGCCTTCGTCTCGATGATCGGCAGCGCGGTGAGCGAGCCCGCGCCGAGCTCGTCGGACAGCTTGGCTGCACGCTCGAGCAGGCGGGAATGCAGATAGAACACGTCGCCGGGGAAGGCTTCGCGCCCCGGCGGACGACGCAGGAGCAACGACACCTGGCGGTAGGCTTCAGCCTGCTTCGAGAGATCGTCGTAGACGATGAGCGCGTGCTCGCCGTTCTCCATCCAGTGCTGACCCATGGCGCAGCCGCCATAGGGGGCGAGGAACTTGAACGGGGCCGGATCGGAGGCCGGGGCGACCACGATGGTGGTGTACTCCATGGCACCCAGCTCTTCGAGCGTGGCGACGTTCTGCGCAACCGTGGAGGCCTTCTGGCCGATCGCCACGTAGATGCACTTCACCCCGAGACCCTTCTGGTTGAGGATCGTGTCGAGGGCGATAGTCGTCTTGCCGGTCTTGCGGTCGCCGATGATCAGCTCGCGCTGGCCACGACCGACCGGGATGAGCGAATCGATCGACTTGATGCCGGTCTGCATCGGCTCGTGCACCGGCTTGCGGCCGAGAATGCCGGGGGCCTGGATCTCCATGCGGCGGGGCTGCACGTTGGTGAGCGCACCCTTGCCGTCGATGGGCTCGCCGAGGGGGTTGACAACTCGGCCGAGGAGGCCGTCGCCGACCGGAACCGAGAGGATCTCGCCTGTGGCGACCACGGTCTGGCCTTCCGCGATGTGTTCGACGTCGCCCAGGACCACGGCGCCGATCGAGTCCTCGTCGAGGTTGAGGGCGAGCCCGATGAGCCCGTTCTCGAATCGAAGCATCTCGTTGACCGCGGCGTCCGGAAGACCCGACACACGGGCGATGCCGTCGCCGACCTCGAGTACGCGGCCCACCGTGGTCTGTTCGACCGACGGGGAGAACCCTTCCAGGTTCGCCTTGAGCGCTGCGGTTATCTCATCAGTGTTGATCTGCAGATCAGCCATTTGTCCTATATCTCTCTGCGAAGTTCTCAGGTCAGCCGAGGTGAGATTTCACCTGGGCGAGGCGGCTACGAACGCTGCCATCGATGACGGTGTCGCCGATGGTGGTGACAATGCCCCCGAGCACGGAGGGATCGATGGTCACCTTGATGTCGACGTCTTTGCCGGTCGCGTTCTTG
>CAJQNJ010000099.1 GCA_905479685.1 uncultured Acidimicrobiales bacterium | reverse complement strand
TACCTCACTGTCGCAGCGCGAGATCGCAAGCGAACTGTTCGTCTCGGCCAACACGGTCAAAACACACTCCGCCGCGATCTATCGCAAGCTCGCGGTCTCCAGCCGAAAGGCGGCCGTACAGGCCGCGCGCGACCTCGGCCTCCTCTGACCGACTGGCGCCCAACGGACGTTGGGCGATCGCGCCGATCGTCGCTGACACAAACGTGCGCTCCGGTGATTTGTGTCAGCAGAAGGGTGCGGTTCATCGATGATCGCTGACACAAACATCGTGTTCGCCGGGAGCTTCGACCCAGTGGGAACGGGACTTCGAACCGAACGCACAGACGGGCCCGTGAGCTGAGGGCTCGGCGATGACGTAGCCAATCCGCCCGGCCCGATTCGCGACTGCGCGCCACGGGCCGACCCATAGCCGTCTCGTGGCGAACGCACAATCGTCCAAGGCGCTCAAGGTCACTCGCCCATGCTCCCATCAACGGGCTCGCGGCGGCACGCTCGGAATGTCACCGGGAGGTTCGGTTCAAGGGCGCCGGGCGGATGTGGCGCGGAGTGATGCGCAATCTGGAACAGGAACCGCCGCTGCCTCGACGAGCGCACGGAACCGTTGCAGGTCCTTTCCGAGGTTCCGCCGCAGGATCGGACCGAGGATGGGTCCGAAGAATCGCGTCGGCCCGTTCAGTGTGAGATTGATGTCGTAGGTGAACTCGCTGTGGCCGGGGTCGATGGCGACGACCTTGCGGCCGCCCTCGACCTGTCCAGAGGCGCCGCCGCCGACGAATCGGTAGGCGTGGTCACCGATCTTGGTGATGGTCGTGTCGTTGACCATGGTCGTGCCCATCGAGCGCAGTTCTTCGTGCACGGTGGTGCCGGTTTCGGGCGGCCCTTGCGGGTATGGGGTCATGTCGGTCAGGCCGTTGCGCCATTCGAGGTCGAAGGCGTAGTCGGCGACGTGAGCCCAGACTTCGTCTGCTGGCAGGTCGACGATCGTGGACTGTAGGTAGCTGATGGATCTGGTCATGGTCTTCTTTTCTCTCATTGGTGTGTTGTCCGAATGTGGGGTTTGTCCGAGCCAGTCGGCGGTGCCGAGCATGAAGCCGGGACGCGGCGACAAGAGCAGGGCGAAGAATCCGCCGATGACGCGTGGCTGTGAGGTTCCGCCCGCCGGCGAGACGGGGGCCGTGTTGGTCATGTGTCGAAACCTACGGAGATCGTTGGCTCGATAAAAGATCCAAGATCGGTATGATTTACCAGACCAAGTTTGCCCGGAGGATGATGGATCTCTTTCTCGACCCGACGCTCAAGGGCGCAAAAACCAGCGAACTGTTCGAACAACTTCGCGAGGCCATCGTGTCCGGGCGTCTCGCAGCCGGCGACCGGGTGCCCGCAACACGCGAGGTCGCTGGCCAGCTGGCGGTGTCGCGCAGCACGGTCACCACCGTGTACGGACGGCTTGCAGCCGAGGGCTACATCGAAGGTCGCGCCGGCGCGGGCAGCTACGTCAGCCCCGGTCTCTCATCGGCAAGCCTCTCGCCCCACCAGCCAGCAGCCTTAAAACCCGTCGTCCGAGCGGCGTCGTCCACAGTCCAGTGGGCCCTCTCCGGCTTCGATGAAACTCCGCCGAGGTTCGATCTTCGCACCGGACGGCCTGACCCAGCACTGTTTCCCTTGGCCGATTGGCGACGTTGCATGACAACGGCCATGCAGACCGCTCCGGGCGGGTACGTCAACCCAGCCGGGTTGCCTGCATTGCGCCGCGCTCTCGCGCAGTGGGTCGGTCGGTCCCGAGCCGTTGAAGCCACCGCCGATCAGGTCATCGTCACGTCGGGGGCCCAGCAGGGGATCGATCTGGTCTCCCGCCTGCTCGTCGCACCCGGCCAGGCCGTGGCGGTCGAGGACCCCGGCTATCCGCCGGTTGCCGCGCTGCTCGCCGCATCTGGTGTCGATGTACTGCCGGTCCCCGTCGACTCCGAGGGAATCGTTGTCGATCAGATTCCCACCCGCGCACGGCTGGTGTACACCACTCCGTCGCATCAGGCACCGATGGGTGTGACCATGAGCATGGCACGACGCCGCGAGTTGTTGCACTTCGCCGAGCGTCACGACGTCGGCCTCATCGAGGACGACTACGACTCCGAGTATCGCCACGTCGATCGCCCCCTCGAACCGCTCCACAGGCTCGACCGTCACGGTCGGGTCATCTACGTCGGCACCTTCTCCAAGACGCTCTCACCGTCGCTGCGCCTCGGGTTCATCGTGCTGCCACAGTCACTGGCAGCTCCGGCGATTGCGCTGCGGTCGCTCATCGACTGGCAACCGCCCGCCACCGTGCAGGCCACGTTGCTGCGATTCATTGTCGATGGCCACCTCGAGCGCTATCTGCGCCGCACCAGAAAGATCTACAGCGAACGCCACCACATCGTCATCGACTTCGTTCGAGAAGCCGTCGATGCCGGACTGCTCGTCGCCCCCTATCCGAGCTACGCCGGGCTGCACGTCACCGCGCTCCTCCCACCCGACCGTGACGAAGCAACGGTCAGGGAAGCAGCCCGAACCGACGGCATCGCGCTCGGCAACTTCGAACTGTGTTGGCAGCAACCCAACGCGCCGGCCGGACTCATCATCGGATTCGGAGCGACCCCGACCGCCGACCTTCCTGTCGCCCTGGCCGCATTGCGACAAGTTCTGAGGAAACAGGCGGGTGGATCACCGACATAACTACCCATATCGAGCACCCGATAATCGCTGTGAGTATCAGTTGGCCGGTCGAGTGAGGTCGGCCAGTGTTGGTGTCGGTGATTCGGCGTGACCCAGATAATCGCTTGCCCGACCGTGCTGGTTGGTGCGTTGTAAACGATCTGTCCGCCGTGTTGCCGGTGCCGGCCTGGCCCGCTGTTGCTGTCCTGATCAGAAGCCTGTCCACCGTGTTCGGTGTGACTCATCACAGTCCTGTCGTCGCAGTTCTCTCCCAGGCCGGCACTGACCATTCAGTACCTACCAAGGAGGCACCAACCCCATGCTTGCAGAACTTGTCGACCACGTCATCGGCGTCGATCCCGACCGCGACTGGATCACCGCAGCGGTCGTCGACGCCCGCACCACCGGTGTCGTCGCGAAACAGAAATTCTCCGCCGACACCGTCGGCTACGACGACGCCATCAGCTGGGCCGAAGAGTTCACCGTTGAAGGTGAGCGAGCGTGGGCTGTCGAGGGGACCGCGAGCTATGGCCGCGGCCTCACCGCCGCGCTCGCACGAGCGAGCGAGTGGGTGATCGAGTTCGATCGGCCACGCGAGAAAGCCAGCAAGGACGGCGCGAAATCGGACGAACTCGATGCCGTGCGCGCCGCCCGAGAAGCCCTCGGCCGCGACCGGCTCCACCAACCGCGCGCCCACGACGGGCACCGAGAAGCCCTGCGTGTGCACACCGTGACACGCGCTGGCGTCGTCCGGGCCCGCACCGCTGCGATCAACGAACTCAAAGCGCTCGTGTTGACCGCCCCGGACGATCTTCGACAAGAACTGCGCCATCTCACAACAAAGGCGTTGGTGAAGCGCTGCGCCGCATTTCGTGACACACCGCAACGGCCGGTCGCTCAGCGTTGCGCCCGCAACACCATGCGCTCGATCGCGCGGCGGATCAGCTTCTTGACCGACGAGATCGCCGTCCACGACACCGCCATGAAGCAGCTCATCGACGAAGCCGCACCCCAACTCGTTGCCGAACCGGGCATCGGCCACGTCACCGCTGCGATGTTCTACATCGCCTGGTCGCACCCCGGGCGCTGCCGCAACGAGGCAGCGTTCGCTCGACTCGGCGGTGCTGCACCGCTGCCCGCGACGTCAGGCCAAAGCCAAGACCGCCACCGCCTCAACCGCAGCGGCGACCGCCAACTCAACAACGCACTCTTCGTCGTCGCGCTCTCGCGAACCCGCAACCACCAGCCCACCCGCGACTACCGCGACCGACGACGCTCCGAAGGCAAGACCGACCGCGAGATCCGACGCTGCGTCAAGCGCTACATCGCCCGC
>CAJQNJ010000098.1 GCA_905479685.1 uncultured Acidimicrobiales bacterium | reverse complement strand
CGTCTTCGTACTGGGCGAGGATCATCGCTGGCACATGATCGTGCACCACGGATCACCCATCGTTCGCAGAGAAGGCTGACCCGTAGAACTGGGCCCGACTAGACCTGCGCTCCGGGGCTGCTGAGGACGCCCCTTTTCCATCGGCGTGGTGTGGCGATGATCGCTCGGGGGTAGTCCTCGAACAGCCAGCGTCCGAAGTTACGCCGGGTCCAGTCGTTGGCTCCCACCGCGGTCAGCGCTGCTTCAGCGATCAGTGGTCTCGCGAGCAACTTACCCAGGAGCTGCGCCATCTTGTGGTCTGCAACGAGGTCAGCACGAACCGCCGAGACGTATGCCTCGGCCATTTCGTCGAAGTTGTCGGGGCTGTCGAGAATTGATGTGGCGGCCTCTCGGCCGGTGACCAAGGCCTGCCCGATGCCCTCTCCGGTCAGGGTGTCACATGCCATCGCGGCATCACCGACGAACAATGTTCGGGGTCCTCGCAGTGGGGCGTGGTCGATCCGTGCTGGAATTGGCCACGCTCGATGTGGCGATTCGGGTCGTGCGTCGTGTCCAAGGACCTCGCGGATGTGTGCCCGTTGGAGGAGATCGGGCCAGAGGGACTTCATCTCCTGCGTCGAGACACTCCCGCCCCGAAGAATTCCGAATCCGACGTTCGCCCGACCGTCCCCGAGAGGAAATGACCAGACGTACCCAGGAAGGACGTCGGGCTCGAACCAGATCCAGAGCTCGCGAGCGGCGGCCGGGCCGACATGTTCGAAATACTGACGAAACGCATGCCACTCTCCTCGGTATCCGTCGATGTCCAGGCCGAGCATCTTTCGCACCGGGGACCACATCCCATCGGCAGCGATGCATTGGGAAGCGACGATCTGTTCGCCACCCTCGTCGGTCAGCATGATCGAATCGGACCGAGGCTCGACGCCGGTGATCTTGTGCCCCAACCGAGTTGCTGCGCCAGCGCTGGCGGCGAATTCGACCAGTGCTGCATCGAGTTCTTCTCGTCTCACAACGGCCGCATACTGGCCAGGCCCCGATGGCAACGGTATGTCGTGGCGGCGTCCCGAGGGCGAGCAGAGGACGACTCCGCTCACGGGAGTGAACGACGGAAGGCCGTTCGCGGAGAACCCCATGTCCTCGAGCTCTCGAAGGCACAAGGTCGTCAGTCCGTCGCCGCAGAACTTGTCCCTCGGAAAGGTGGCCTTGTCGATCAGGAGCACGTCCTGACCAGCGGCTGCCAATCGGTGCGCGGCTGCGGCCCCTGCAGGACCCGCTCCAACGATTGCCGTATCCACCGTGATCACGAATCGGAGCGTATCGAGGTCTGTGTCCACTGCCCGGCTCCATCGGTGACCAGTGGTGTGAACTACGACCTATCCCGTTGTGGTCGCCGGAGCCGTCGTCGTTGGTGCGACCGTGGTTGCGGTTGTGGTTGTCGGAGCCGTCGTCGTTGGTGCGACCGTGGTTGTTGTTGTGGTCGCCGGAGCCGTCGTCGTGTCGGTGGGTGGTGCAGTCGTGGTCGTCGTGGTCGTACCACCGTTGTCGAAGTCTGGATCTTCTCCATCTTCGAGCTTGTCGACCTGTGCTTCGTTCGGGTTCTGCGTCGCGGTTCCATCGCATGCAATCCCCTCGGGTCGGTAGGTGGCAAAGACCGAGTCGACGTCTTCGCCGCTCCCATCGACGAAGGTACGCGTTCGTTCTGTGGTGACGCGGGTGCAGGACACACCGATCGTGCTCTGCGTTTGGCCGGTCTGTTCGACGTCGACCCACTTGGTCGAGTACAGGTCGACGGTTACAGAACTCTCGGTACTTGTCGGCCAGATGAGGACGCCATGGGGGGTGGGGTTGTGGATCTCCAATTGAGGAGCAGGCCACGAGATGGTCGCCTCGCGCCCGTAGGGGTACCGACTGAAGTAGATCGAATGCGACTGATAGGAATCGAATTCGAGTCCAGCGAAGAATGAGGCGTTGAAGATTGTTGTTGCGAACTGACTGATCCCGCCCCCCACACTGTCCACGAGGTGCCCGTTCACGATCGTTCCGGCCGGAACGAATCCCTTCTCGGTTGTTCGTCGACCGACGAATTCGTTCAGCGAGAAGGTCTCGCCTGGCTCGATGATCACTCCCTGCGTCAGCTCGGCGATGCGGCGAATGTTGATCACGCGGTTCTGCCCTGGGGTGTATTGGGTGGTGAACGACCCGACGAGCTCGGTGATCTCCAACTCCTTGGCCCATTCGGTTCCAAGTTCGCTCTCGATGTTCTTGTAGAGCAATGAGGCAACTTCGAGTTCGGTGGTGAGTGCTTGTTCGATCCGTCGTGCCGATGCGGGATCACAACAGACGGTTCGCGGAGGGCCGGGGACGATGACGACGGTCGATGATCCGTCCTCGGTCGCTGCAGGGATGACGTCGAATGAAGCCTCGCCGCCCTCCTGGCCGACTTCTGGGAACATGCGGGCGAGTTCAGCGTCAATTCCGCTGAATTGGATCGAGACGTCCCATTCGCCGTTCCGCCAGGTGACGGCGGTTGCGGGCGCAAGAATCGATGCTGGCAGGATCTTTTTCTCGCCACCGATCGCGACCTCGATACCGTCGGAGAGTCGGGCGTTGAGCTCGTCGGCGTAGGCCTGCGCGTCACTGTTGGACACCGAAGCTGAAACGGGAGCAAAGGGCAGCTGAACCGTGTCCTGGCCAGTGTCGGCCGCCGAGACGATGTCTCGAGCCAGGGCGGGTACGTCAGGATCCTGGCCGACGATGGAAGGTACGACGACGAACTCACCCCCGTCGCCCTCGATGCCTGCATCGATGGGACGAACGGGGACGAGCGACAGGTTGGCGACCTGTTGTTCGAGCATCTCAGCGGTCGATTCGGTTGGTTGTCCGCCATCGTCCACCACCACCGTTGATGGGTCGATATCGAACCATCGGTCACCCGACTCGACCCGCACAGACGTGAGGGCGGCCTCGTCGCTGGCTTGGGGCGAGGCAGCCTCATCGTCATCGCCGAACAGGCCACAGCCTGCGAGTGCGGTGCTTGCGACGAGCAGGACAACGAGTCGGCGACTCCAGGTGCGCGTCACAGAAGCCTCATCTGGGGAGATTCGATCCCGCGCAACTCGTCGTAGTCGACCTCGATGCACTCGATCGATCGTTCGCTGGCGAGCACTCTTGCCTGTGGCTTGATCTCTTGGGCCACGAAGACGCCGCGAACCGGACGCAAGCGAGGGTCCTGGTTCAAGAACTCGAGGTATCTGCTCAACTGCTCGACGCCGTCGATGTCTCCTCGTCGTTTCACCTCGATGGCAACTGCTGCATCATCTTCGTCTCTGCAAAGTAGGTCCACCGGACCGATATCGGTTGGAAACTCTCGTCTGACGAGTTTGTACCCCTCGGCAATGGAGGAGGGGTCGTGTGCGAGGAGCTCCTGAAGGTGTGCTTCGACACCATCCTTCTGTAGGCCAGGATCGATGCCGAGTTCCCAGTTGGTGTCGCTGTGGATGTCGTGCATTGTGATGACGAGCGTCTCGCCCTTCGGGCTCACCACGCGCCACTCCGCCCCGTCCTCGATCAAACGGTTTGGCGCGTTCATCCAGTTCAGCGGCTTGTACGCACCCCCGTCAGCGTGGACGGCAACACACCCGTCGGCCTTCACCATGATCAAGCGTTTTGCTTGTGGGAGGTGGGCGGTGAGGCGGCCGTCATAGTCGACGGTGCATGTAGCTACAACGAGACGCACCGACGACAGTGTAGAAAAGGAAACGCGATACTCCCATTCAGCCCCTGTGGTGGGTTTTTCATCACGAGCGACGAATACGGTTGAGTAGGCTTTTGGGCGTCGGGCGCTCGCGATCCTTCATTCGGCTTTGAATGAGTTGTCGGCGAGCTTGGAGGTCGGTGTAGGTGATCGATTCCGTCGATCGATCGACGCCGAGGCTGTCCTTGAACGACGTGAGGTCAACTTCGATCTGCCCATGTGCGACGCCCATCTCCGAGGCCAATCGTTGTCCGTGGTTCTGCGCGAAGTAGGTGGCGATATGTGTCACTTCGCCGAAGAGATCGAGATCGGGCGCCAGGGTTCCGATCGCCGCATCGACGAACATCATGTTCTTCACGAAGAGCATCAGTTCCTTCGGGAGATTCGCTCCGTACCCCAACATCTGCTTGACGAAACGCTGGAGCTCGGCGATGAGCTCCTCAGGTGTCAAAGCGGTTGGGTCGAGGGGTGCTTGATCGAGACCGAGATCGGCAAACACGACGTCGAGGTCGGTGTCGGGAGGAAGTGCGCCCAAGTCACGGATCGCCGCCAGCTGTCCCTTCACGTCGCTCATCATTCCCGTCATGAGGAGGCGAAGGAACGCCTGTCGTTTTGCTTCGCTCAGTCGGCCGGTGATCCCGAAATCGAACAGGGCGGTACGGCCGTCGGGCTGCACGAAGAGGTTGCCACCATGAAGATCGCCGTGGAAGACACCATGGATCATTGCGCCCTCGAGGAAGCCGATCATCGCAGTACGCACGATCTCGTGTGTGTTGACGCCGGCTGCGTTGATCCCTGCCACATCGTCGAAGGAGAAGCCGCTCAAGCGTTCCATCACGAGGACGCGGCGCGTGACCAAGGTGGGGTGGGGCCTCGGGATCACATAGGCCGTCTGACCCAGCTGACGCAGCGACATGGCCACGTCGAGCATGTTGTCCGCCTCGAGACGGAAGTCGAGCTCCTCGGTGATCGTCTCGGCGAAGACCTCGACGAGTGCCGGTGGGTTCGCCAGCGCAGTGACCGGGATCCGTCCGATGAGAAATGGTGCAAGCCAGGCCATCACGCGGAGGTCTTGATGGACGAGCTCGCTCACGCTCGGACGCTGCACCTTGACGACAACCTCTTGACCGCCGCCCGGGGTGATGTGGTCGGCCAGCACTGCCCGGTGCACCTGAGCAATCGATGCAGCCGCAAGGGGAGCGCGGTCGAACTCGCTGAACACCGCCTCGAGAGGTTTTCCGAGATCCGATTCGACCACGGCGCGGACGGTTGCGAAATCTTCGGCCGGCACCTGATCGCGACACTTGATGAATTCATCGACAAGTTCTTTCGGGAAGATCCCTTGTCCGCTCGAAATGATCTGACCCAGTTTGATGTACGTGGGACCAAGGATCTCGGCCGCCTGACGCAACCGACGAGAAAGATCGGCCGTCGACTCGGCGCCGCCGCGTCGCCGTGTGGTCATGGACCAGATCGCAACCCCGCCGCCGATGCGACCGGCGACTTCTATCAGGCGGCGACCCGCTGGCATCCGGGTGGGCTTGATGAGTGTCGGAACCTCTCGGCGGACAGCGTCGCGGATGGTGTCGACGCGATCTCGCCACCGTGCTTCGTCGAGTCGGACTTCCCAGGGCCCCGCGTCGCTGAAGGCAGCGAGGGCCAGGTCACCCTCGAATTCAGGAGTGTCGGTACGGCTGTCGACCACGTTCGTCATCCCTCAAGTGTGCGTCGACTTGGAGCCGATCGCGCGTCCGAACCGTGTGACGTTCGTGGACGTTCGCGAAACGGGCGAACGGTGCGTCATCTGTCCAGGTGGACACGGTCTCCACCTGCTGCGAGCCTCGGGTGATGAACGACTCACTCGACGGGGATGCCTCAGGAACAGGCGTAGCTTCAAATGAGGGTTCAGGTCGGGGCGGACGCGCGATCGCCCGCGGACTTGCAACCCTGCTGCTGATCGGTTTTGCGACTGCGTTCGCCGTACAAAACAGCGAGACCGTGGACGTTTCGTTCCTCGCCTGGGACTTCACGATGAGCAAGATCCTGCTCATGAT
>CAJQNJ010000097.1 GCA_905479685.1 uncultured Acidimicrobiales bacterium | reverse complement strand
CCCCATCAAAGTCATGCTGGGCGTGTGGCTGGAGGCCGAGGTCAGCAACCATGAGGGCTGCCCTTGGTTGCATGAGCCGATACCTGAATCGGACTTGTCGGCGAACACCTGGAGAAACGCGGCCGAACTGCAGCGCGGCATCAAGCTCTCGCAGCGATTCGAAGACATCGTGGTCGCCGTCAACATCGGCAACGAGGCACTCGTCGACTGGAACGACCACATGGTGCCTGTCGCGAAGGTGATCGCCTATGTTCGACTCACTAGAGCCGCCATCACGCAAGCGGTCACCGTTGCCGAGAACTACGCATGGTGGGCAAGTGATGGCGCCGCACTTGCGGCCCAGGTCGACTTCGTCGGCGTGCATACATACCCCCAATGGGAGGGCAAGAACATCGACCATGCCCTCGCCTACACCATTGAGAATATCGAGGCCGTGCGCACGGCCCTCCCCGGCAAGCCCATCGCGATTCTCGAGGCCGGTTGGGCAAGCGTGGCTGTGGAGTTCGGGGAGCGGGCCAACGAGGAGAACCAAACTCGCTACTATCTCGAGCTCCGCGATTGGGCGCAGGCCAACCATACCAGCGTGTTTTTCTTCGAGGCATTCGACGAGCCGTGGAAAGGCGACCCGAATGACCCGCTCGGAGCGGAGAAACACTGGGGTCTGTTCAAGGTCGACCGAACGCCCAAACGCGTGCTTCAGGTGCTGAGCGAGACGCGCGCTCTGGCGCTCTGAACTTCAGTTTTCCCCGCTGGCTTCTCCCGCACGCTTGTAGACCCTCACGTAGTCGACAAGCATCGTCTGCGGGTAGGTCTCGGTGCCGCTCGGTGGCTGGTTGTTGCTTCCAAGCGTGCCACCCATCGCAACATTGAGGATCAGGTAGAACTCCCGAAGGAACTCCTCCATCGTTTCCGGATTGATGGCCTTCGTGAAGTACACGAGGCCGTCGATCTTGCCGATGATCTTGCTCTCGTCCCACTCGGCTTCGAAGATGTGGAAATCGTCGCCGAGCGACTCGGGGAACGTTCGGTTCTGAGTATTGAAGACCCAGCCCTCCGGGAACGAGCATTGCCCCGGTGCCTGCACCGACTCATCGCACCAGTGCATCGTGAAGTGCGTCGTTCTCTCGTTCGAAAACGCGTTGTGCAACTCCATGAAATCGATCTCACCGGACCGAGGCCAGTCGACGATCGGGAAATTGGTGCCGAGACTCCAGAACGCTGGCCAAGCCGCCTTGCCAACGGGAGGCTTGATACGGGCCTCGACCCTGCCGAACTTGAATTCGAACTTCCCAAGGGAGTTGATCTTGCCAGACGTGATCGAGCCGTCGCGACTTTCACAAGGCGGACTCAGGCACTGTGCGGAGATCACGAGATTGCCATCCTCTACGCGGACGTTGTCGGGGGAAGGCGTGTAGAGCTGCCACTCGTTGTTGCCCCATCCGTCGTCGTCCGGGCCGTAGCCGGTCTCGATGGTCCACTTGTCCCCCGAGGGCGCGGTGCCGGAATCGAATTCATCGGCAAACACGAGCTCGTACGCGACGTCGCTTTCCTCGCATGCGTCGGTCTGGGTGATTCCATCGAAGTAGAACGTCCAGTTCTCCGGGTCGTCCGCCGCGTCGCCGACGGTGCCGAGGTCGAAGATCACGGTCATATCGGTAGCGTCTTCGCCCTGCGTGGCGTCCGCGAAATCGAAGCAGAGCTCTTCCCAGCTACTGCTCCCACTCTGAACGTTGGAGCGCTCCTGGTTGAGCCCCTCCAGCTTGAAGAGCACGTCGGCCGGGCGTGATGCCCACACCTTCATCGTGAAGGCCGTGCCCTGAGTCCAATCCACCGGCGCGTCCAAGGCGAGCGCGCTTCCGCCGAACACCTCGCCAGCGAACTTCTGCATCTGAGTGACCTTATCGCTCGTGTTGATCCCGCTCGGATCGGGATTGTCGATCACGGTCGCGACACCGCCACCGAAGTCGGCGAACGTGTACGGCCCACAGGCGTCCTCGAAATCGATGGCCGCGTCACAATCGACTGGGGGCGTGCCAGGGGGCTCGGGCGTTTCGGGGCCCTCCGTGTTTGAGCCACTCGAATCACACGCGGCCGCGGCGGCCAGAAGACCGAGGAGCAGCAGGACTCGAGCGAAGCGAACGATGGATTCTCTGAGCATCGCTGGTTACTCTAGTGCCCAAAGGCAAGAGGCGGACCCTCCCCACGGGATGGAAAACAGACAAAAAGGGTGGTGCTCAAGCCACTTGTCGTGACCAAGGGGTTACTCAGGACGGCCATGGCCTGCGCTCGATGTGCGATGCTTCGGAGGAACGAAATGAGAGGAACGGTAGGACTGACAGCGATGGCGATCGCCATCGCCGGATGCTACTCGGCGCCCCAGATGCCCGAAACGACACAAGCAAGCGTGACGGATGAGCCCGGCCGGCAATCTGCCGAGGCCCTGATCAGCGAACAGGTCATGGCCGTCGCGTACTCGGGGTTCCGGGAGGGGCAGCATCCGAATCGGGGCGACGGCGCCATCAACCCGAGCGCAGAAGAGGTTCTCGAAGACCTGGAGATCCTCGCCGCGCATCAATTCCATCTGATCCGCCTCTACGACTCGCGCGAGAACTCCCTCCTCACCCTCCAGCTCATCCGCCAGCACCAGCTCCCGATCAAAGTCATGCTGGGCATCTGGTTGGAGGCCGAGTTCAGCAACCATGAGGGCTGCGAGTGGCTTCGTGAGCCGATACCCGACGCTGAGTTGGCAGCCAATGTCTCGAGGAACGCCGAAGAGATCCAGCGAGGCATCGAGCTCGCGCAACAATTCGACGACGTCGTCGTGGCCGTCAATGTCGGCAACGAGGCTCTGGTCGACTGGAACGACCACATGGTGCCCGTCGAGCAAGTCATTGCCTATGTCCGTCGCGTGAAGTCAGCGATCGCTCAACCCGTCACCGTCGCCGAGAACTATGTATGGTGGATACGCGACGGCCAGGGCCTGGCCGCCGAGGTCGACTTTCTCGGCGTGCACACCTACCCCCAATGGGAAGGCAAGACGATCGACGAGGGACTCGCGTACACCATCGAAAACATCGAGGGCGTTCGCGCTGCGTTGCCCGGGAAGCCACTCGCGATTCTCGAAGCGGGCTGGGCGACCGT
>CAJQNJ010000096.1 GCA_905479685.1 uncultured Acidimicrobiales bacterium | reverse complement strand
GCAGAGTGCAAAAGGAGTAGCCCTATGAGACAACTTGTGGTCGTTCATCCAGGCCACCTCCGCGGACCAGAACTAGTCTCGGCCACATGGTTTCGGAGATCTTCGACGCATCCAAGTGGTTCGCTGTTCCAGGTTACGAGGAACTGCAAGACATGACGTATCACCGTGCTCTCGCGCACGGGACGGTTCGAATAGCGTTCAACAGGCCAGAGGTTCGGAATGCCTTTCGCCCGCAGACCGTAGACGAACTCTATCGATGCCTCGATCACGCCCGAATGGCAAGCGACGTGGGCTGTGTCCTCGTTACCGGGAACGGGCCATCAGCCAAGGATGGCGGCTGGGCATTCTGTTCGGGCGGCGACCAGCGGATCCGGGGACGGACCGGGTATCAATACGCCGACGGTGACACCGCAGACACGATCGATCCAGCACGATCTGGCAGGCTTCACATTCTCGAGGTGCAACGATTGATTCGATTCATGCCCAAAGTCGTGATTGCAGTCGTACCCGGTTGGGCTGTTGGTGGCGGCCACAGCCTGCACGTGGTGTGTGATCTGACCATCGCCAGCCGAGAACACGCAATCTTCAAACAGACCGACACTGATGTCGCGAGTTTCGACGGCGGGTACGGATCGGCATATCTTGCTCGCATGATCGGGCAGAAGAAGGCCCGCGAGGTCTTCTTCCTCGGCCAGAATCACTCCGCCGATGAAGCGGCGGCGATGGGAATGGTGAATCTCGTCGTGCCGCATGACGAACTCGAGGACAAGGCGCTCGAGTGGGGTGCACTTGTCAACTCGAAGAGTCCCACGGGGCAGCGGATGTCAAAGTTCGCATTGAACCTGGTCGATGACGGACTGGTGGGCCAGCAGGTGTTTGCTGGTGAGGCGACCCGACTCGCTTACATGACCGACGAGGCGGTAGAGGGAAGAGACGCCTTCCTCGAGAAACGAGCTCCTGACTGGAGCGGGTTTCCGTACCATTTCTGAACGCGGTACAGAACAGATCACCGTCCATCTGGATCGGTCAAGAATCCGCACACGACATCTGTGAGCAATGCAGGCTGTTCGAGCAGAACCCGATGACGGGCCCCACCGACCTGCACGGCTTCACTGTCGGGGATGGCATCGAGCAGATCTGATGAGGGGTGGTGTCGCAATACAGGATCGTCGGCGCCCCCGATCAAAAGGGTGGCCGCCCGGATCATCGGGGCAGCCTGTCGGAGGTCAGCATTGAGAATGGCCCGTGCACCGGCTACATATGCATCAACCGGCGTAGCGATGAACATCTCCCGGGCCGCTCGTCGTGCCTCTGGAAACGCTGCCCTCCATTCGTCGGAGAAGAACACCTTCTCGATGTGGTCTGCCACACTCGAGAGACCTCCCACCTGTGCACGTGCGATCGTCTCGTGCCACCAGAAGTCAGGGCCGAGCTGAAGGCCTGTAGACGCAAGCACGAGTCGATCAACGCGATTTGGGTGGTGGGCTGCGAGTTCTGCCGCCACGAGGCCTCCCATCGAAGCGCCGAAGACGTGGGCGCGCGGCACCTCGAGGGCATCGAGCACGGAGACAGCGTCGTCGGCGAGGTCTGAGATCTCGTATGCGGCCACCTCGCCGACAGATCGTCCATGTCCACGAATATCGAAACGAATCACCCAGTTGTGTTCCGTGAGCCGCTCAATCAGTGGTTCCCAGAACGACAGCGTCGTGCCGAGTGGGTTCAACAAGAGCAATGCTGGCCTTCTGTCGTCGCCATCGGTGACGACGTGAAGTGGGAACGCTGCGGACAGCACAGTGACCATGTTGGCAATCTACCGGCCTTGACCGAGCCAGGAACAACCAACGAAGAAGCACTTGGCAGCGCCTTTGGACGAACGGCGACGCGAAGCGAGCCGGCAGAATCCGACGCCAGCCGGAGGCAAAGACGCAAGATTCGTCGGTGGGCCGTACAGGACTTGAACCTGTGACTTCCACCATGTCGAGGTGGCACTCTAGCCAACTGAGTTAACGGCCCGAAGGACGATCAGGATAGCAGGCTGGCCTGGAGTCGCGTGCCTACGAGACGAGTTCGCCTCGGTATGCAACCCCACTGGCTGTCAGCACCGCTGCGCCGACCGACACCACGAGGAAACCAACGCCCAAATTGGTGTTCGCAGACGTGCTGTCGGACAACACGCTGATCGCCGTGAGCCCCACCACTACAAGTCCGACCAACCCAGACGCGATGGCGATCGCCTTCGGCAGGATGTGGTGATAGCCGACATAGATCGGCCCTGCGGCGGCCGAACCCACTACACCAGCAATGACCGTCGCTACGCCGTCCCCGCGATCCCACCCTGTCTGAACCAACGAGCCTGTCGTCCAGTTCAAGAAAGTTCCCACGATCATCGAGACCCCAGCGCAGAACACGAGCGCAGCCAACAACCTGTCGAACGGCATGATGACAGGCTCGGCATGAACCGTTGGCGGAATGACAGCCAAGGCCGTAGACGATGACAACCTCCCGGGCGGTGCGGCGGCACTATCGGGTGACCCCGGCTGCGGGAATTTGACCGAGGTGTGCTCGATCTCCAGTTCTACCTTCGCAGCCGACGACCGGATGTTCTCTGGTGCTGGCCTCGTTGGTAGCGCCGCGACCGATGCAGTTGCGGATGCTTCGACGCTCGGGCGCTCAGACCCAACGTCCAACGAACTCGACTTCAGCGAGTACGTCGATGGCGAACCCTGCACCGAATCCTCATCATGGCGAACGTCGATCGGCTCATCGCGAGTGTCGGTCGGCGTCAGGTCAGGCACCGTGGCTTCGATCGTGTTGTGAATGTCGGACAACCCCGTCGAGTTGGAGGAGACCTTCTCATTCGCCCTGAGTTCAATGGTGGGGAACTCACCGGTCGCGAGGCTGGCGTCGACAGCAGAGTCGACTGATGGCTCGGGCTCCGCCGGTTCGGAGGATTCGACGATGAGGAACCGATCTCGATACGTGGGGTCCGGATGCTGCTCCGCCGGGTACCACTTCGCGTCGGAGGCCATCCAGTAGCCCGGCCCCTCGAAAATGTCACTCATGTACACCTCTCCAGTTGCATGAGGGTCCTCGCTGACCAAGACAGCGCAATGTTAACGATCGAGTGTTCCTCTGGAGCGCCGGGCGGGATTTGAACCCGCGACTGTACGGCTTTGCAGGCCGTTCCCTTGGGCCGCTCGGGCACCGACGCACGACTGACAACAATAGCGCCTCGCGCTCAACTCCGACACCTGCGACATTCAGCTGATGTGTCGCAGCGTGTGCGTCCGAAGGCCCCTCCGCGCTTCGGACGCACACGCTCGTGCGACGGAGAACAGGATCGATGAATCGACCCGTTCCCACTCGGATCGAACCGTAGGGTGCCAATCGCGAAATGTATCCGCGCCCCCCACAGTTCGACACAATTCCGTCATCGTTCTGTCATGAACAACCACACTACGCGCGAAAAACAAAGGTACGGGCTCCCCCAACGATATGGACAGCCCGTACGCTTGAGCGGACGACCAGATTCGAACTGGCGACCCTCACCTTGGCAAGGTGATGCTCTACCAACTGAGCTACGTCCGCGAACAGCTGCAAATAGTACCAGGACGAGTGGTCACTCCCCACGTTTGGGACGAAGATCGATCCTTAGCGTGAGCACTCCATCGACCAGTTCGTGTTCTGCATCACCGATGATCGCGAAGTCCTGGAAATCTGTTTGGGCCTGGGCGATGAAGAGCGCGCGTTCGTCGCCCCCGACTGGAGGTAGATTTCGTTTCTTCACAGCTGCGGCGCGCTCCTTGAAGCGCGCCACCATTTCGGTTGGGTCGAAATCGTCCATTACCGCTCTCCTTCGATTTGTGCCTGCTCAGCTTCGTCAGATACTTGCCTTGGCACCCGTGTCAGCCACCAGAACCCGATCGTTGCCACGAGAGATGTACATCCCAGAGCCACGAGCGCGAACACAAGGGGACCCAGACGCCCATCGGTCTCTCGTATGTTCACAACCTGCGTCTCACCCTCATCAAGCTCGACAAAGAATACCGGTGGGGCTCCAGATGGCAGCACACCTATCGAGACCGACATGAGATGTTCTCGTACCGCAGAAATAACCTGCCCTGGAGCCGCAGAGATGAACACGCTCTGACAGTACCCGGTCACCGTTGATGTTCCGGACACCACCACGAGGTGCGTCCCGCAATGCTGTCCACAGCCATCCCGGCGCCGCACCGAGGACAGACGGCTCCCGATCGACGCACGGCAAATGTGTTCCCCGTGTGCGACCCACCACGATCGCTGAGTTCAGCGACGGTATCGCAGACGATGCGCGCAAGTCTTGTCGTCTCCAGCGCATCGAGGCTGCTGACACTTCGCTGCGGAGCGATACCCACGCGCCACAGGGTCTCATCCACAAGGAGGTTCCCCAAGCCAGCAATCGCCGATTGGTCCAGCAGTACTCCCTTGATCGACGCGCGTCGACCACGAAACGCCTCGATCATCTGTGACGCAGAAACCGTCGCGGCATCTGGACCGAGAAGACTTGTATCGGGATCGAGCTCAATCGAGCCGAGCCGTCGCTGATCGCGCATCGTCACTGTCACAGCTCCGAAAGAAATGCGGGTCCGATCCCACGCGGGGTCGTTCTTGGACGACGCATACTCGAGTTGATCGATCGGGCCGACACCATCCACGAGCAACCTCCCCGTCATGCCGAAACGAAGACCGAGTTCGATCCGTTCGCTCTGGCAGTCGATGACCAGGACCAACAGCTTCCCGTGCCGGTGGGTATCGAAAAGGCGCCCGCCGACAAGCATCTGAAATGCTTCGGCCGGGGCGCCACTCGGTCGAACATAGCCCGGGTGGCACACCTCGAAGAAGTCGATGGCACGCCCGAGCAATGGATCGAACGCTCGTCGATACATCTCGATCTCGATCAGTTCGGGCATGGACGACGTCTAAGCCGTTTCGACGCGAACCTTCGCAAAGAATTCATCGAGCAAGGGTGCGAGCTTGTCATGCTCCACCAGGAAACCATCATGGCCAAAGACGGAATCGATCATGTGATACGAGCACGATCGACCCCCCTGGCTGAGCAGGGCCGCGAGCTCGGCTTGTTGGTGCGCAGGATACAAGAAGTCTGACGTCACCGAGACGGTGATCCCAGGACCAGTGAAACGTGCGAGCGCCTTGGCCGGACCACCTCTGCCTCGACCGATGTCGTGGAGATCCATCGCCCGGTTCAAGATCAGGTACGAATTCGCGTCGAACCGATACGGGAACTTCTTCCCATGATGATCCAGGTAGGCCTCGACCTGGAATCGCCCCCACGGGTCGAATCGATCGAGACGGTCGAGTGGCTCGCGGCCGAACCGTTCGACCCACTCCTGATCACTTCGATAGTGAATGAGTGCGATCTCGCGGGCTACTGCGAGGCCGTTGGCAGGACCATGTTGCTGGTCGTAGTAGTCACCACCGTTGAACCACTGGTCGTTCGCTATTGCGAGGCGCCCTACAGCAGACCATGCGATCTGTTGGGGGCTCGCGGCCAGCGTGGTCGCAATCGGTGCGATCGAACGGACACGATCGGGGTACATGGCAGCCCATTCGAGAACTGCCATTCCTCCCATGGACCCGCCGATGACGCTGAACCACTGTTCAACACCGAGTTCGTCTGCGAGACAGGCCTGGCTTCTGACAATGTCTCGGTTGGTGACTTGGGGAAAACCCGAACCGTAGGGACGCCCCGATCGAGGGTTGATCGAGGCAGGTCCTGTGGTGCCCTGGCAACCTCCGAGCACATTGGCACACACAACGAAGTATCGATCCGTGTCGATGGCTGCCCCAGGGCCAACGATTCGGGACCACCACCCCTCTGGGGTGTAGGTTCCACCGCCGCCGCCGGTCACATGTGCATCTCCGGTCAACGCGTGACAGATCAAAATCGCATTGTCACCACGAGCGTTGAGGGCACCCCACGTTTCGTAGGCGACCGTGACCTCGTCCAGCACGTCCCCACCCTCGAGGGCGAGCGGACGCTGCAATTCAAGAAAATGGCGGGATCCAGGATCGTCGCCCTCCCGCCACGCACCCGTTACCGGAAAGTCGTCGGGCCAGTCGCGTCGCGACCCGAGTGATGGTGCGCCACCAGCTTCGTTCATCGACATCGCGAGCTCCTTTCCGGCACAGACGTTAGCCACTGAACCCAGGTTTCAGTATGCCTCAGCCGCGAAGCCCTCTGGCATTCGAAGGCGGCCCCACCACCACAACGCGGACTCGGGACTGACGACACCGTAAGCCCCTGTCATGGAACCCCCGAGCGCTCGCATCGATGCAACGTAGGCCGCATCGTCGCCTGCGCTCGATGCCTCATGAGCATCTTGTGCATGGCGAGCTCCAGCGAACCAAGCGTCTTGATTCTCAGGCAACGGCAGTCCGCTGAGTTCCCGCGACCGAACGCGAAATGTGCCCTGGCTCATTCCTGAACCTGCATTCCGAGTCGCCATCCACGCGCTCGCGAACGGAGAGGACACCGCAGCGGCAAGCAACCAGAGATCGTCTGAATCGTACGGTTCGAGGCTGAGCACAGGGACAGAAGGCAACAACACTCCGACTGGGTCGACGACTGCCTCGAGCACCCTGGTCTGAGTCGCCAGCAGCAGCTTCGGCACGCTCCTGGCCTCGAACCACGTCCGCACGGCGCCATCTTCGATCAAATCGAGGTCGACGACCGGAGCACTCCATTTGGAACCTGCAAACCTCACCGGCCGACCTCCCCAGAGAAGTCGAAGTGGTTCGATCGCTCCTGACGTGACGAGTCGAAGTTCGTTGGGATCGGCAATCTCCTGCGATTCCCGAATGGCACCGGACAACCCATAGAAGTGTTGGCGAAACCCTGCGGTCACCGATGCCTTCAAGTCCAATCTCAGCGCAGACGACGTTGCGACGACGGGAACTCCTTGCGCGCCGGCGAGCAGAGGGGACCACGTGGACGGCCCCGGTCGCAGAAGTTGCACGGGCGGCGAAGATCCGAAGATCACGCTGGTCTTGCCAGGACCTTGGTGCGTGTCGTCGGGCTTGCCGCGCTTGGCGAACACCGGCGCGACCACATCGACCGCTGCGTCGAATGACTGGCATGAATCGATCCACAACGCCCGGAACTCGGCGAGCTCGTCCGCTGCTTTGCGAACCGATCTCGAATCCCTCGCAGCAAGTATCGAATCTGGCAGCACCAACGCCGCGATTCCATCTGCTTCGAGGCGGGTGAGGGCAAGAACCAGGAACAAGCCGCTGTCATCGACATACCCCGCGGCGACGTCCTCGAACACCTCGCGCAACTTCTGGCGACGCGCCTCATCGCGGCTCGTCCCTGATCTCAGCTGGCTGAGGAATGGCGGGTTGCCAACGACGACGTCGTACGAGGCGGGCCACGCGGCCGCCACGTCGAGCAACGTGTCTCCACGATGGGTGAAGGGTTGGGTGGTCGATCCACTCCATAGCGACAGTGCCGCACCGGACACTTCGAGCGCCACTGGGTCGACGTCGCTCGCATACATGCGGGAGACGATTTCTTTGCGCGTCCATCTCCCGATCTCATCGAGCTGTCGAGCGGCAGCGAGGAGAAACGCTCCCCCACCAGATGCGGGATCCCATACCAATGGCGGGGCCGGACGCGACCTCAGATCGAGCTCATCGAAGGCCAGGCCAACAACGACGTCAGCGACGTGTGGAGGAGTGAAATGTGCACCATGTGCACGCCGCTCCTCGGGCGACAGGAGCACCTCCAACGTGGCACCCAACAGATCAGCGGTGCACTGGGCCGAGGGAATCAGCGCACATGCTGTCGCCCACTCCTCTGAGCTCGCAGACTCGAAAAAGCCGTGTGGAGCTGGTACGTCGTGAACCTGAGCGATACGGCTCGTGAGCGCACCGAGAATGTTCCGTACAACCTGTCGATCCGGCGCGATCGGCAACGTCGACCAGAACTCGCTGGTGACCGAAGCTTCCGATGAGCTCAGATCGAGGGATCCCATCCCGCCAGGTCTTCGAGCCGGGGATCGTTCGAATACATCTCGACGACTGGCACATTGAGCCCCACGCGCTTCTGCATCCGTCGGACCTCGAGTTCCTCGTTGTACAACACGAGTGTCACCACCAGGCCTTTGCTCCCGGCCCGTGCGGTTCGACCCGAGCGATGCAAGTAGGTCTTGTGTTCCGCTGGCGGATCGAAGTGAATGACAACTGCGACATCGTCGACATGAATTCCACGAGCAGCGACATCGGTCGCCACCAGGACCGCGAGTTTTCCATCGCCAAAATCGTTGAGCGCCTTCTCGCGATGGCTCTGGCGAAGATCACCATGAATCGCAGCAGCATTCACTCCGAGGTCGACCAGCGATCGAGCAAGCCTGTCTGCCATGTGCTTGGTGGCTGTGAACATGATCGTCCGGTCCACCGATTCAGAGATTGCGGCCGCAACTTTGATCTTGTCCATTGCATGCACCTGGATGAACCGGTGTGTCATCTGATCGACCGTCACCTCAGGTGACTCCACCTCGTGGAACACCGGATCGGATTGGTAGCGACGGACCAGGCTGTCGACAACACCGTCGAGCGTGGCCGAAAAGAGCAGTGTCTGATGTGGATTGTCGGCTTGCCGGAGCAACCATTCGACCTGGGGCAAGAACCCCATGTCGGCCATACGATCCGCTTCGTCCACGATCACATGGGTGAGGTCGGCCAACGTCACGGCCTTCCGTTCGACGAGGTCGATCATACGTCCAGGAGTAGCGACGACGAAGTCCACGCCTTTTTCGAGTTTCGTGATCTGCCGCTCGATGTTGGCACCGCCGTATACCGCTGCGATCTTGACGCCTCGCGACTTCGCGAGAGGCTCGAGTTCTTCGGACACCTGGACGGCCAGCTCGCGTGTCGGTACCAAGGCGATCGCAAGCGGACGTTTCGGTTTGGCACGGCCGATCCGCTCTAGGACGGGAATACCGAACGCAAGAGTCTTGCCAGACCCGGTCTTTGCCTTTCCGCATACGTCTCGACCAGCGAGCGCATCAGGAATAGCGATTGTCTGGATGGAAAATGGTTCTGTGATACCCCGCGAAGCAAGTGCGGCGCACAGATCATCCGATACGCCTAGATCGGCGAACGTTGTTTTCATGTGTTGTCTTTTCAATGTTGTTGAACGGGTCAATGCTACTGGCAGTGCGCCCATGCACTCGCGATGGCACCGACATCACCGACCGTGGCCATCAACGAGCGACACGACCATCGCGGACGATCACACCCTCGCCTTCGAGCAGGTCAGCATGACGTTTTTCGAGCCCTGGCACGAGGCGGCCCGTCGACGTGACAATCCGCCACCACGGCAGATCGTCCGACACCCGTAGAACGCGTCCGACGGCACGTGCAGCTCCAGGGAAACCGGCTTCGACTGCCACTTCCCCGTAGGTCATGATCTCTCCCTGACGAAGAGTACGAATGACCTCCACCACAGCGGTCTCGAAGTCAGCCTGGCCGCTCTGCGCCGTCACGACGTCGCCGATTCCAGTCGTACAAGCTCCAGCGGGGCAGCAATTCCGGGCACATGACGCTCGCCGGCCGAAACCGACCGGGTGTTGACCAGAAAAGATGTCATCATCGACTTTGGCGCCAGGATCTCATGGTGACCGGCCAAATCGCTCAGTCGCGAAGCCAGGTTGATCGCCTGACCGATGTGGTCATCGCCTTCGAAGAGAATGACCCTGCCCGAGGCAACACCAGCGCGTAGGGGCGTTGCCGTCATGTCGCGGTTGGCGTCGATCATGTCCACGACTGCTTCGATCACTGGCTCGGATTCGACACCGACGAGCATTGCGCCATCACCCAACCACTTGGCGATGCGCACGCCGTGCACCGACGCGAGATGCCTGATACTCCCGCGGATCGTCTCCAACAGTGCGACCGCAGCCGCATCCCCTTCGCGATCGGTGAACTCTGTGAAGCCAGAGACGTCGACGAAAGCAAATGTGCGCTGCACGCGGGTCACTCCGCCGATCCGCACCACGTCGCTCACGTGTTGCACGTTAGTCGTCTGCGCCAGACATCGAGATGCCAAGGCGCACCAGAGCGACAGCGGCTCTACCATGAGCGCTCGTGAAGGCGTTCGAGATGTTCAACGAGTGGCCATGTCCGACGATTGCCGCGGCGGTCATCGACCCTGCTGGCTCGAGCCATGGCTTCGGCGATGGAAGCCGACCCTTTGCACTTGCTTCGGTCACCAAGCTGTTGACGGCGGCTGCGATCCACCTGGCCGTCGAAGAAGGCACGATTGGTGTTGACGATGAGCTCGACGATCATGGGGTGACGGTGTACGACCTCCTCGGGCATGCATCAGGGCTCTCGCCTGAGGGCGAACGACTGGACGAGCCGGGCCGACGTCGCATCTACTCCAACGCCGGGTATGAACGCGCGGCAAGCGCCGTCGAGCAACGCGCCAACATGCCGTTCGCCGAATATCTTGCCGAGGGGATCCTTGAACCCCTCTCAATGCGTGCGACAGAGCTCCTTGGAAGTCCCGCGCACGGTGCGCGGTCGACTGCCGATGACCTCAGCCGATTCCTCGATGGCCTCGGCGGTCTTCTCGCTCCTTCGACGATCGAAACCATGACATCGCCATACCTACCCGAGTTGATCGGCGTGTTACCGGGCTACGGGCGCCAGACACCGAATACATGGGGTCTAGGACCCGAGATACGTCACACGAAATCTCCACATTGGACCGGATCCAAGAACGATCCGAGCACATGGGGGCACTTCGGGGCGACTGGAACCTTCGTCTGGGTCGATCCGGTCGCCTCGACATCGATGATCGTTCTGACCGACAGAGACTTCGGCGAATGGGCAATTCCTCGTTGGACCGCGATCGGTGACGCTGTGCTCGATGAGTTGTCTGGCTAGACCGACACGGGCGTCGATTCAGTCGAGCGAGGCCAGAGCGCAATCAACGCACCGCCAACGATGAGCGCAATGCTCATCCAGATGTTGACTCGTAATCCCGCCACCTCGTTGGCCGCGTCGATTCGCAGACTCTCCACCCACAATCGGCCTATCCCATACCCGATGAGGTACACCGAGATGAGCCGGCCCGGCGGCAGCCACCGCTTCCGATCGATCCAGAGAATTACGGCGACCAGACCGAAGTTCCACAAGCTCTCGTAGAGAAACGTTGGGTGGAACGTCGGAACAGGCACATCGGTTCCTCGATATTCGAGTGGGGCATGCTCGCGATCGATCTCGAGCGCCCACGGCACGTCCGTGGCCCGACCGTAGAGCTCCTGATTGAAGTAGTTGCCCCACCTTCCGATCGCTTGGGCGAGCGGCAACCCAGGAACCACCGCGTCAAGAACACCCTTGAGGTCGAGGCCTCTCCGTCGAGCGACCCACAGACCCACGAGAACACCAAAGAACATCCCACCTGGGATACCGAGGCCGCCTTCACGAATGGCAAACAACTTCCAGAACGACTCGCCCGAAAAATTCTGCCAGTCGGTGATGATGTGGTAGATCCTGGCGCCGATGACCCCAGCGGGAACTGCCCAGAGCGCAATCGAACTGATGTCGTCCTCGTCGCCTCCCCTGGCTACCCACCTGCGTTGGGACAACATGACCGCGGCCACAACACCGAGCGCGATCATCAGTCCGTAGAACGTGAAGGGCCCGATCGAGTTGGTAGACGGCGATGGAATTGACGCGAACACGAAGCGCACGTTAGCGCCAAACCCACGCTGATCTATTTCCTATTCCCGGCTTGGCCATGAACGTCCCCAGGATCTACAGCTAGCCGAACTGCTCGACGCCGAGGGACAACAACGCTTCTGCCCGACCGAGTACAGCGGACTCTTGCGCTGCTGCGAGGGGTAGAAGCTGCTCGCAGTAGAAGCTCGCAGTGTGGATCTTTGCCGTGAGCCGAGGGTCATCATCGCCTGCAACGATTCGACGGTCAGCGGCAATCGCCTGTCGAACCAACGACCAGGCACCGAGGTGCTGACCCAGCATCGAGAGATATGGAGTTGCCCCGGCGAACGCATCCGCAGGTTCCGCCTCGAGACGCTCCAGCAAGGTGGTGGTCGTCCCACGAATGACTTCGTTCGACTCGTGCAACTGGGTTCCCATCGTCGCAAGCGCGCCCTCCCCTGCACTAGCTCGTGCAGCGACCTCATCGATGTCGTCGAGTAATTCCATGATCACCCGGCCGCCATCCATCGGCAATTTCCGAGAGACGAGGTCGAGCGCCTGGATACCGTTGGTTCCTTCGTAGATCGGGTTGATTCGGGCATCGCGATAGTGCTGCGCCACACCCGTTTCCTCAACGAATCCCATGCCGCCGTGCACCTGGACAGCGATCGAAGTCAACGTCACCCCGAGGTCTGTGCACCAACCCTTCGTGATCGGTGTGAGCAGGGCAGCACGCTCGCCCGCTCGGGCTCGGCCGTCTTCGTCAGGATGATGCCCCTCGGCGTCTACAGCGGCTCCATCGAGAAAGACGAGGCCACGCATCGCTTCGATATATGCCTTCATCGTGAGAAGGTTTCTCCGAACGTCCACGTGCTCGATGATCGGCGAGGACGTACCTGCTGCTGCTCCGAGCGCGCGTCCCTGCGTGCGTTCCGTCGCATACGACGCAGCGTCCTGGTACGCCCGCTCGGCGATCGCAAGACCCTGAAGACCAACAGACAGGCGTGCGTTGTTCATCATCGTGAACATGTAGACCATTCCCCGGTTCTCTTCACCGATCAAATAGCCGGTTGCCCCACCCGTATCACCGAACTGAAGTACGCAGGTCGGGCTTCCATGGATACCGAGCTTGTGCTCGATCGAGGTACACGAGACGTCATTTCGGGCTGATGGCTTGCCCTCATCGTCGAGAAGAAACTTCGGAACGATGAACGTCGATATTCCCTTGGTTCCCGGAGGAGCGTCAGGGGTTCTCGCCAAAACGAGATGGACGATGTTGTCCACCATGTCGTGGTCGCCGTACGTGATGAAGATCTTTTGTCCAAAGAGTCGGTAGCTACCGTCGTCTGCCCGCTCGGCCTTCGTCCGAAGTGCACCCAGGTCGGATCCAGCATCCGGTTCGGTCAGGTTCATCGTGGCGCTCCACTCCCCGCTGATGAGCGGGCGAAGCCATGTCTCCTTTTGTGTTTCACTCCCGTGGTGTGT
>CAJQNJ010000095.1 GCA_905479685.1 uncultured Acidimicrobiales bacterium | reverse complement strand
CAGGTGAGCCTCATGTCGGGTGGCAACCTCCAGAAGGCGATCTTGGCGAGAGAGCTCACCCAAGCTCATGACATGCTCCTTGCCGCAGCGCCTACACGGGGTCTCGACATGTCGGCGGCCGACGCGGTGCGAACCCTCATTCTCGACGAGCGTGCCAAAGGCCGCGGTGTACTGCTCTTCTCAGAGGACCTCGAAGAGGTCCTTCATCTGTCTGATGTCGTCATGGTGATGTTTCAAGGGCGCATCGTGGGAACATTCACCCGCGACGAACTCGACGTCGATGAAATCGGTCTGCTCATGACCGGTTCAGATCGGACCACACGGGAGAACGCCGCCGTGGTTCACGGTAGCCCGTGAGCCGAATATCGGTTGAACCACGGGCCCATGGGGGAGCGCACGTTCACTTGGGGGTGCCGGTTGCGTCCCTGGCCGTTGCGCTGCTCGTAGGCGCTGTGATCCTCGCTGTGGCGGGCAATAGCGCGTTCGAGGCGTATCGAACGATGTTCGACGCGAGTCTCAATGGTTGGACGGCTTTTTCGCGCACGCTGACGTTGGCGACACCGTTGATCCTGACGGGACTGGCGGCCGCTGTTGCGTTTCGCATGAAGATCTACAACATCGGTGGTGAGGGTCAGTTGTACCTGGGTGCGATCGTGTCCAGCTGGCTTGCGTTGGCTCTTCCCGCTGATCTCCCGAAGCCGCTCATGCTCTTGGTGTTCCTCGTTGGCGGCGCTCTCGCCGGTGCGTTCTGGGCGAGCCTCGCGGCGATACCTCGGGCCTACCTCAATGCCGACGAGATCATCACCACGCTCATGCTCAACTTCATCGCGTTGTCGTTGATGAACTATCTGATCTTTGGATCGATGACGTTTTGGCGCGATCCTTCGCGGCAGGTCCCGGGAGGGAAGAAGATCCCCGAGTCTGCCCAACTACCCGCCCTCTCGGGGCGGTTGCATGCAGGAATCATCATTGCGATTGTTTGTGCGGTCGTCTTGTGGTGGGTACTGCGCCAGACGTCTTGGGGGTTTCAACTTCGCACGATTGGTGACTCACCCGCAGCCGCACGTTATGCCGGCATGAGCGTCAGCCTCAAGGTGCTGTCGGTGCTCGCAATCTCGGGTGCGCTCGCTGGTCTCGCCGGAGCGATCGAAGTCAGCGGGGTCACCAAGGGACTCGAACCGCGCTCGCTGGCCACCGACATCGGGTTCACTGGCATCATCGTCGCCGTCATCGCCCGAACGAACCCGCTCGGGGTCGTCCCGGTCGCGGTCTTCTTGGCAGCCATCGCCACATCGGGCACCGCCCTGCAAGGGATCGGTATCCAGGTCGAAGTCGTCTTCCTGCTGCAAGGGCTGATCTTCTTGTCGGTTACCGCTGGTGAGTTCTTCGTGACCAATCGAGTGAGCCTTTCACGGCCAGCCTCGACATCTGCGTCCGGCACATCAACACCCGGTAGCGACACGGCGCCGGTGGTCTCATGAACGACACCGTCCTCGTCCTCTCGATCGCCAGCGCCATTGTCGCCGGCACACCAATTCTTCTCGCCGCACTGGGCGAGATCATCACGGAACGTTCGGGTGTCATGAACCTCGGCGTCGAGGGAATGATGCTCGTCGGTGGAGTCGTCGGATTCTGGGCGGGTGTCAACACCGGAAGTCTCACACTCGCACTTTTCCTGGGTGGCATGGCTGGAGTTGCTCTCGCTCTGGTCCACGCCGTGCTCGCGGTGAGCCTGCGAGTCGATCAGACCGTGTCGGGTCTGTCGTTGGTGATCGTCGGCGGAGGCCTTTCCGCGTTCTTGGGTAGCAGTGGCGACCCTTCGCTGCTGCAGTCGCCAAATGGCCTCGACGTCAACCCGCTGTTCCCCCAATCGCTGCGTGACCTACCCGCTGTGGGCCCAATCGTCTTCGGCCACGACATCGTCGTGTATCTGGCGATGCTGGCGACGGTGGGCGCAGCGTATTTTCTGTATCGGACACCAAGTGGGCTGTCGCTTCGAGCTGTGGGTGAGGACCCAGCCGCCGCTGATGCTGCAGGACTCAACGTCGTGAGGATCAGATACCTGGCGACCGCAGTTGGCGGGCTGGGCGCTGGAGTTGGTGGTGCGTACCTCACCTTGGCGGTGCTGGGTACGTGGCAGAACGGAGTCACCGCGGGACTCGGCTGGATCGCCGTTGCTCTGGTCATCCTGGCGGGATGGAGGCCCGGTCTTGCCTTGCTCGGCGCCTACGTCTTTGGAGGTCTGCGCGGCCTGAGTTTCACGCTGCAGTTGGCCGAGGTCGATGTGCCGTCGGACTTCCTCGCAATGATTCCGTTCGTCGCAGCGTTCATCGTCGTCGTTGCGGTGTCGGCAAATCCCAAACGGGCTCGACGTGTCGCCGCGCCAGCAGCACTGGCCCAACCCTATTCACGCGAGGCTCGCTAGATCTCACGACTCGAGACGTGCTCAACATCCCGCTCGTCGACGTCATCGTGTCGCCGCGTGAGTCGATCCTCGATCGTGCCCGAGAACTCGGCATGGTCCCGGCTGTCGAACCGCCGACGTCGACGGCCTACGCTGCCGAAGTGGAACTCGGTGTCTTCGACGAAGTCTCCGAACTCGTTCGTGCGCTCACGCCTGACGATCTCGGCACAGTGCACGTGCGCGCGCACCGCCGAGGCGTGAAGGTCTGGTTCGGGCCTGCTGTACCGCCCAAGGAGCACTACGAGGCGCAGTTGCTTTCGCGTCGATACGTCGATGGAACCGATGGAATGGCGATAGAGATCGGCTTCCATGCCGAGCATCGAGACCTCGATGCGAACGCGGCGGTGATCGATCGTGTGTCCAAGTCGGAAGATGAGTGGCGCTCAATCTTGGGCGACGAGCCCGAGATTGCGCCGTTCTATGGTGCGGACAACTGGCGGCGCGTGTCGGAGGCATGGATAGAACCCGACCTCGATGATCCTGAGATCGCGTTCGAAGTCGCCAGCCGGCTCGTTGATTACCTGGCCGCGATCGAGGCTGCGCGGCGCGCCTGACTCACGTCGCTTGCGTCAGCGAACCCCAGTCCGACCAGTTCGTTCTGTTCTTGCCCGCAGCCCGGGCAGCATCGAGGTTCACGCGTGCGGCAAGGAGAAGCTCATCGAGCTCGACCATTTTCGCCTCGGTCGTGTGGACGGCCCCAATGGTGATGGTCGTAGGGCGACGCCCCTCAGAGTCGTCTTCCTCCGCAGCAGCTACACGTTGCCGGATGGCATCAGCGACGCGGGTCATTCCGATCCGACCCGAATGTGGGAGACCAATTGCCACGGTCCGGTAGTCGAGCCGCTCGATAACATCGGACTTCCGAATCGACTGACGCGCGATCGCGGCGACATGGTCGAGAAGCACATTCTGCGAATCGGTCTCGAGAGGGTCTGCATCGTCGATCTCGATGACGAGAAGCGCACCCTCATCGTCGGTCAGCTCGAATACGCGCCGAATCGACGCGGCGAGGTGGTCAAGGCAGGTGCGAGGTTCAGGAAGGAGATCGCCGAGATGCTCGACATCTTGGTGGAGCAGATCATCTTGGAGGAGAAGCGCTGTCCCATCGAACGTGCTTCCGTCGAATGTGGTTGTGGCCATGGTGCTCTCCGACTCTCGGGCTCGTGCCAGAGGTGTCGTCAACTTCGCTCAAAAGGTTGAGCCATTCGGCCCATGCCTCACTCGCTAGCGCTCCTCCACATCACTCGCTAGCGCTCCTCGCGCCGATAGGCCTGACCAATGGCCGCTGGTGCGAGGCTCGGGCGGTTTCGTGAGCGGATCGAAAGCAGGATCAACACCACGATGGTGAGGAGATACGGCAACATGCTCACCAGGATCGGGTTGACGTCGAAGCTCAAGCAGGCGCCTTCCTGACCCTCTTGGCATCGGAACGTTTGCAGCCGAGGGCCGAGAGCGAGGAGGCCGCCGAACAACAGCGCGCCCAGGAGCACCCGGCCTGGCTTCCATGCACCGAAGATCACAAGGGCCACAGCGATCCATCCGAGACCCCCAACTGCGCCTTCGTTCCAGCCAGGGGCCAGCACGAGGGTGAGGAACCCACCACCCATGCCGGCCAGCGCTCCTCCGATCGCGATCGAGGTAAGCCGAGTAGCTACGACTCGAGTGCCAGCAGCATCAGCTGTTGCGGCGCTCTCACCGACGGCTCGAAGACTGAGGCCCACACGCGTCCGACTCAGGACGAACCAGGTGGCCACTCCCAGGAAGATGGCCAACCAACTCACCGGACTCATCGCGAAGATCGTGGGGCCGATCCAGGAGATGTCGGTCAATGGGCCAAACGTCAACGGACTGAACTCGGCGCCCGGTGGCTGCAAGACGAGGTCTTGGCCGAGGAAGGCCGCAAGGCCGAGGCCGAGAATCGTGAGCGCCAACCCCGAGACCACCTGATCGGCCCCGATCACCACAGAGAGAAAGCCATGAACAAGCGAAAACAATGCGGTGGCCGCGGCTGCGAAGAACAGGGCGGTCCAGGGGCTCCCCGACTCGATTGCCATCCAGTACGCCGACATCCCGCCAATCGCCATCATTCCCTCGACGCCCAGGTTCAGAACTCCTGACTTCTCGGCGATCGTCTCGCCGAGGGCCGCGAGGTAGAGGAGCGTGCCGAACTCGAGAATCGACACGAGCAAGCCGACAATCGTCTCTTCGGTCACGTCGTCGCCACCTCCTTCGATGTGGTCGATCGAGTGAGCCTGTATGTGGTGAACACGCCAGCGGTCAGCGCTCCGATCAACACGAGCGCTTGAAGGATGTCCGCGATCGATGCCGGAACGCCCTCACCCTTGATGGCCACGGTGCCCACGCGTAGCGCACCGAACGCCACCGCAACAGCAGCGACGCCAGACGGTCGCATGAGAGCCAGCGCGGCGACGATGATGCCCGCAAATCCCCAACCCTCAGCGATTCCCTCGACGATTCGACTCGAGGTGCCGAGGCGGATCCCACCAGCGAGGCCAGCAATGGCCCCCGACAGGACCAGCACGGTGAGGATCTTCGTGCGCAACGAAATGCCGACGTACTCGGCTGCCTGGGCACTCGAACCAGCGACCCGCAGCTCGTATCCCCACTTGCTTCTACTCGCGAAAAAGCCGAACGCAAGTAGGACGAATGCGGCAATCAAAACGCCGATGTTGGCCCGTTCGAACAATATTGGCAGCGCCGATTGCTCGGGCAGTTCGGGGGCAACGGGAAACCCGACTGCGGTGGGGTCCTTCCAAGGGCCATTGACGAGATACCGAACGATGCGGATCGCAATTTCGTTCAGCATCAACGTGGTGATTATCTCGTTCACGCCCAGGTGAGCTCGCGCAAGCGCCGGACCGAGCGCGAGGAATCCACCGCCGACGACCGAGGCCAGCAGCATGAGTGTGATCAGCGCTGGTCCCGGAAGATCTGGACCGAGCCGCGCCACCCAGGTGCCTGCGATCGCACCCGCAATGATCTGGCCTTCGGCGCCGATGTTCCACAGACCCATGGAACCGGCAACCGCAACCGCGAGGCCAGCGAGGCCGAGAGGAACAGCTTGCGTGAGTGTCGTAGACCATGCTTGCGGTGAGCCGAACGCGGAGTCCGCCATCTTCTTGTAGATGTCGATCGGGTTGTGGCCATCGACCATCAAGAGGATGGCGCCCAAGGCAAGTGCGCCGATCAACCCAACTGTGAACGCGAGAACCTGCCCGCCGCGTATGGGGGCCTCTCGGCGCGTCAGTCGGAGATTGAACATCAGAGCACCCCAGCGCCGGCCATTGCGGCTCCGACTTCTTGGCGCGATGCCACGTCGGGGTCGAACTCGCGGGACACCTTGCCTTCATGCATGACGAGTAAGCGGTCGCTGAGAGCGAGCAACTCCTCCAAATCCTCGCTGATCAGCAGAATTCCGACTCCATCGGATGCCTGCTCGACAAGAATCTTCTGGATCGCCGCAACGCCCTGCACGTCCAGCCCTCTCGTCGGCTGTGCCGCGATGAGGATCACCGGTTCATTGTCGAGCTCGCGACCAACCAGCAGTCGCTGCAAGTTTCCCCCAGACAAGCCCGCAAGTGGCGAGTCCATGCGTGCGATCTTGATGTTGTATCGCTCGACCAAGCTCGTGGCGCGCTCAACGGCGGCGGCCCGATCGATCAGGAGACCCGGCCCCAACGTCCTGTAGTTGCGCATCATGGCGTTCTCGACCACGTCCATGCGCGGCGCGAGGCCGACCCCGATGCGATCTTCAGGGACGTACGCGAGTCCTCGGGCATTCCGTTCCCTGGCCGGCAGGGAGCTGACATCGGTGTGGGTGATCGAAACCGAACCTGTTGTCGTGGGGGTGAGCGCCGCGATCGCATCGGCCAGAGGACGTTGACCGTTGCCAGCAACCCCTGCGATGCCGACGATCTCACCGCGCCCGATGGAGAAAGACACATCGTCTACGACGGCTCTGCCGTGAATGTCGTGAACGGTGAGGTGCTCGACCTCGAGTACCTGCTCCCCGACAGCAGTCGTCCGGACCCGTCTTTGCGACACCTCGGTTGCTTGGCCCACCATGAGCTCGGCCATTCCCCCTGCGTCCAGGTCGGCCACGTCCAGAGAAGACGCAACCGTCTTGCCACCGCGGAGCACGGTCGCTTCATCACAGAAGGCCTTCACCTCATCGAGTTTGTGACTGATGAAGATGATGCTCCTCCCCTCGGATGCCATTGCAGAGGTGATCCGACCGAGCTCGTCTGCCTCGGCATGGGTGAGAACCGCCGTCGGTTCGTCGAGAATGAGAACTTTGGCGTTCCGCCAGAGGGCCTTGAGAATTTCGACTCGTTGCCGCTCGCCCATCGACAGCTGCCAGATCTCCTTGCCAGGCTCGGTGTGAAGCCCGAACCGCTCGGCGAGTTCAGCAACCTGCGATTCGATGGTCGCCTTCGCGATGATTGGAGACGCGGCTCCGAGCACGACGTTCTCCGCCACCGTGAACGTCGGTATGAGTCGGAATTCCTGGTACACCATCCCGACACCAGCGGCGATGGCATCTGCAGGTTTGCTGAAACTCTGCTCGACTCCGTCGAGGCGAACATGTCCTTCGTCGGCGGTGTACACCCCCGCAAGAACGTTCATGAGGGTGGTCTTGCCTGCGCCGTTCTCGCCGAGTACGGCGTGCACGGTGCCGGACTGGACAGTGAGCGATGCACCTGCGTTCGCGATCACGCCGGGGAATCGTTTCCAGATGCCGTCGAGCTCTACTGCGGTCAACCGTCCCCCTCTATGTCTACCGTACCCGCCCTGCCGGTCCAGGCCGGTGGGCGTGATGTGTGCGGACGGTAACCCGTACCCGCCCTGCCGGTCCAGGCCGGTGGGCGTGATGTGTGCGGACGGTAACCCGTACCCGCCCTGCCGGTCCAGGCCGGTGGGC
>CAJQNJ010000094.1 GCA_905479685.1 uncultured Acidimicrobiales bacterium | reverse complement strand
GCAGCTCTCAGCGATGCCTGCCGTGTGCCGCAGATCGCCTGGCCGTCACTCCCGAAGGCGGGCGCTGGTCATGGAGCCACACGGCTCTAGGCTACGCCGCTGATCGAATTCTGGTTTCAGCCCGCTGGCTGTACGGGGTGAAGAAGTCCATCGGTCACGTCGTAGACGAACCCGCTGATGTGATCCTTGTGCGGGAGGAACGGCGTGAGATGGAGACGTTGCATCGATTGTGCGACATCGACATATGGATCCGAGAAGGCCTCGACGGACCACCAGGGTTTCACGCCCAGTTCAGCTTCGAGTTCGTCTCGGAACTCGGCCTCGTTGACCCGCTCGAGCCCACAGTCGGTGTGGTGAACCAGGATGATTTCGCGAGTGCCGAGAAAACGCTGCGACAGACACAGCGATCTGATGACGTCGTCGGTGATCACACCACCAGCGTTTCGGATGATGTGCGCCTCGCCGTTGCCGAGACGGAGGATCTTGAACGTGTCCATTCTCGAGTCCATGCACAGCACGAGGGCAAGGTGCCGTAGCGGTTGCACTTGAAGATCGGCATCGTCGAAGTTTGCTGCCTGAGCGATGTTGTTCGCTACGAGTTCATCGACACTCGGTGCAAAGTCCTCGGTCATCGGGTTGCTCCCTGTTTGGGTAAAGAATCTGGTTGGCCAAGAGAATATTGAGACGATGGGCGACGCGCGATTGTTTACTCGGGACTTCCGCCCGACAACAGCCCTCAGTCGGGGATGAGGGTGTTGCCGAAGATTTGCCAAGCGAGGACACTCTTGGCCACGAAGCTCAAGATGATGTACACCCGCTCACCGTGGAGATAGTCGGCCCACCGGCCCTTCCCCCGATACTGGAGCCACTGGTTGATGGCGAACGTGTTGAAGAAGAAGAAGATCGACACGATGATGCCGTACACGAACCCAGGTGGGCCTTCGCCGCCTTCTTCGTTGACGTTGAACCACAGGGGTATGACGATCGCGAGCCACGGTCCAATGCCTGCGATGCAGCCCATCCAGAATGGCGACCACCACACGGTCTTGCGTTCTACGTTGTCGGTCGAGTTGACCATCTCCATGATCCAACCGAAGAGGATCATCGAGATGTTTGCGAAGCCAAGTGCGATGAGCGCTGCCAGATCGGTGATGCCTGTGGTGGCGCCGATCAGCACGATCATCAAGGTCGATGAAAGCGAGTACTCGACCCAACGGAAGCGGTTGCGCCCGCGTCGTAGTTCGGTCTTGTACGCCGGAAACACGACGATGGCGATCAGGAAGTGAAAGAAGGCGGACAACAGCGAGAAAGCCGCGACACCGATTGCGAGCGGGATGCCGAACTGCTCGTTGAGCACACCATTCGACAGGTCTGTCCCCGGCGGGCCGCTGATGTTGAAGGTGCTGACCGGAAGATCGAAGTCGAGATTGCCCAGGACGATCATCGCGATGCCCGTGACCAAGTGCAGGACCCCGGCGCCAAGGTTGAGTTTGCGAAGTTTGCTGGCACGTTCGTCGGTGAGTGTGACGACCTCGCGGTCAAATTCAAACGTTGTCATGGCACAGGTCTACACGTTTCGGCTCGGTGAAAGGCGACTCACTCGAATGGGAGAGTGACCATTTCCGAACAGGCACCCGCGGGCGAGGCGACTGCAACGCTTCGGCCCCTTGTATCGTTGTCACCTGCTTCGAGACCGATGTGAGCAATCGCACAGGTGTCGTCGTCTGGAGGAGTGCGAGAGCGGCCGAATCGGCACGCTTGGAAAGCGTGTGACCTTCACGGGTCCGTGGGTTCGAATCCCACCTCCTCCGCAAAGTCGAAGGCGTGAAATCTGGTGGTGGCTTCCGAGACACCGGCTCCCGAGGAGATGGAATCCACGGGTCAGCGCGAGCAGTTCTGATCTGCTGTAGCTGCGTGCTGGGCCTGGTGTCTCCTCCTCACGCAGGACCTTTGACTCTATGCGGATCGCCCTCCCGACATGGCAACTTATAGTTGATGACTTGTCGGTTGGATCGCTGACCGAGTGGGCGGGGCGAGGGTGACTCACTGGGTGTCGATCGTGATGACGATCAGCGCGCTGGGCGTGGCGTGGTTCCTCCGGGAGGCGTACAGGTCGGAAACTCCAGAGGACTTCTTCGTTCCGTTCTTCTTGCTCTTCTTGCTGCTGTTCGCCGCGAGCGGGATCGGCAATGGATCAACGTTCCGGACGATCGCGGTCGTGTTCGACAAGGAGCAGGCTGGCCCGGTGCTCGGCTGGACGTCCGCGGTTGCCGCATATGGAGCCTTCGTGGTTCCGCAGGAGTTCGGGACGCAGATCAATAACGCGACGCCCGAGTACGCCCTGATTGCGTTCGCCGTCTTCTACCTGGTGTGCCTCGGTATCAACTGGTGGTACTACCTCGGTCCAAGAGCCGAGTACCAGAACCCGTGAGCGCCGCTGCTGTGCAACCATCCTTCGTCGGCTCTCAACCGACTACTGATTAGCATCGAATCATGCGACTTGAAGTTACCCGAAAGAGCGACCTGGCGGTGCGGTCAATGCGGGCGCTCGCCGCGGCGCCCGGGCGAATGAAGGGTCCCGAGTTGGCCAAGGCTGTCGGGAGCACGTCGGCATTCGTGTCCCAGGTATTGTCGCCGCTGGTGCGAGCCGGATTGGTCCGCTCGGACCCCGGACCGACCGGTGGGTATTCATTGACCGCCGACCTCGACAACGTTTCGCTCCGCGAGGTGATCGAGACCATCGAGGGCCCGACCGATGCAGGCCGTTGTGTGCTGACCGATGGGCCGTGTGACGCGGTCGGGTCGTGCGCACTGCACGAACCATGGCTACGAGCCCGGTCACAGTTGCTGGCTGAACTCGATGCCACCTCCGTCGCCGACGCCTCGGAGCGCAACGATGGTTGACCGGTGAGATAGAACTTCAGCTCCGAATCTGTGCAGCGACAGGTGCCATATCGGCACTCAGCCCTGCACAGAACTGCAGCTCCGAATCTGTGCAGCGACAGGTGCCATATCGGCACTCAGTCCTGCACAGAACCGCGATGACATGTTTGTGTCATGACCAGCTGACCGGAACGCTCGATACTGAGCACAGGAACACAATTCGGGGACCGACAATCGGGAGAGCTGATCGGTGGATCACGCAGTCGTAACTAGCGATCGACTTGACGAAATCGTGCTTCGCCCTGGCGCAGATGTGTATTCGACCGATCGTGTCGCAGCCAAACTCACCGACATCGTCGTCGATCCGATCGGACGCGCGATCACGCACCTCGTGGTGACTCCGCCCGGAGAACACCAGCAAGCGCGGCTTGTTCCCCTCTGGCTCGTCAACTCCTCGAAGGATGGAATTCGCGTCGAGCTCGATGCCCGACACCTCAAGCAGCTCCAGCGCGTCCTTCGCACCGACTTCCTCCGGCTCCCCAAGGCTGACATCGAGAGCGCGATGACCGTTCGATTTCGTACTGTGCTGAACCATCCGTATTTCGAGGATCCATGGTCGGCGGAGGAATTGGAGAGCAGCACAGGGATCCCGCGCGACGATTGTCCGATACACCTTGGCAATGATGTCGTCAGCAGCAACGATCGCTTCCTTGGTCAGATCGTTGCGCTCCTCGTGCGCGACGACCGCATCCACCGGATGGTCGTTCGGTCAGGACTGGTCGGTTTCCACAACAACGTGATCGTGCCGATCGATTCGATTGCCGAGGTCATGGCCGACATGGTGATTCTCGACATCGATCGCCACCAGTTTCGTCAGCTTCCGTCTTCGTCGCTTGTCACTGTCGCCAAACCGACTCGCGATCTCAAGCAACAACTCGAACATCTTGCGGCCTCATCGTGGTTCGCCGTTCGCGATTTCCTCGTCGATCTCAGGAGCTGAGGCGCTCGGGATCTGTTCTGTCGCGTCGATCGGTGCTGCTCCGGGGAGCCAGAGCGTCACCACTGTTCCTGCACCGATGTTGCTTTCCACCTGCCACGTTCCTGATGCCCGGAGGGCCAGTTCGCGGCATGCAGAGATGCCCATGTGGCCAGCTCGACGACGTTTGGCCTTGGAACTGTCGAAGCCTTTGCCGTTGTCAGCAATTCGGATCTCAACGGTTCCTGCTTCGATCGTGACTCCAACATCGACCTGAGTTGCGTCGGCATGTTTGACGACGTTCCAGAGCGCTTCGACGGTCAGCCGATAGGCGAGCGAGGCAGTTCCCAAGGCGGGCTCCTCATCGACGACCTCGTGCAATGTGCATTCGATGCCCAGAGGTTCGAGCACCTCGCTGAGGTACACGTCGATCGCAGAGACCAGCCCGTCATCATCGAGTGTGGGTGGATGGAGATCTACCAATAGGCGTCTCATCCGTTCGATTGCAGTGCCAACAGCGAGGTGCAACTCGGCCACTTGCTCTGCGGCGTTTCCCTCAACATGACGGGCCAGCCGCTGAATTCGCAGACCCACGGCGGTCAGGGATTGAATCGGATCATCGTGGATGACGCCAGCGATCCGCTGTCGCTCGTCGGCGATCAACCGATGCAATCGCAGCTCGCGGCGCTGTTGGTCAATGGCGACTCGAGAGAGCTGCGCAAAGCGCCTGACCAGCGCCTGTTTACCATCGCTGAGCACTTCCGAGCTAGAGACGAACACCACCATCCACGACGGCGTCGGATCGCCGACTGGAGTGACGAGCGAGAACCATGCGGCCGGCATCTGCGCATGTCGCAGAGCATGTGCGAAATCCGACCAGTCACTTTCAGGTGCCGCAGCACTGTCGAGTTGTACAGGCGTGAACGGATCGGAGGGATCGACCCGTTCGAGGAGGACTGCGCTCGGAATGGTCGTCAACGCATTGCGCAGCTCGCTGGTCAATGTCGGCGCCGTCATGACCGCTTTGTGGGTTTCCTCGACTGTCATGTGGAACGCCACTCTCGAATCCGGCCAGACTCCTTCAAGGGCCCGAGCTACTGCCAGCAGTGTTTCGTCAAGCGGCGCGTCCGACGCAATGAACTCGACGATCGATGCCTGTGCATCGACGAGCGATAGGAGGTCGGCGCTGGCGAAGCCCTCGATGTCGTGGAGCTCTTGGACAAGCGGCACGAAGGACTCGGTCGACATGGGCTGACCCTAGCGAATGAAGGGGATTCGCCAGCGCGAACTGTTGAGACGTTGCGCACGTACGGTCGAGATAGACACATCTGTGTCATCGTCAAACGGGATTCGGTGGTGGATGATGGGGACATGCAACGCGAACGAACGAAGCGTCGCGGAGCCGACGTCGGCCTGGGCCTTGTCGGCTGGCGTGAGTGGGTCGAACTCTCCGACCTGTCCCCCACGCCGTTGAAGGCCAAGGTCGATACAGGTGCGCGGACGTCGGCGTTACACGCGCATCGCCTTGAACTCATTCCCGACGGCGACGGTCTCATTGCACAGTTCGAAATCCTACCGATTCAGGGCAGCACGCTCGAAAGCACCCCGGTCGAGACACCGGTACTCGAGCAGAGATTCATTCGATCATCGAACGGTGTCGACGAACTCCGACCGGTGATTCAGACCGATCTCACGTTGGGAACCCACACGTGGAACGTCGAAGTGACGCTGAGCGATCGCGAGCTGATGGGCTTTCGAATGCTCATCGGCCGGAGTGCGCTCCGCAATCGGTTCTACGTCGATCCAAACCGCTCGTTTTGCTCTGGGATCTGAAGAAGAGAATCATCGAGCATGGCTTCTGAATTGTCCATCGGTATCTTGTCCCGCGCGCCCGAGAGTTACAGCACCGCCCGACTTGTCGAAGCCGCCAAGGATCGCGGTCACCAGGTGCGTGTCTTCGACACACTCCGATTCGCAATCGATCTCTCGGGAAAACACCCGGACATGCAGTATCGGAGCAGGCCGGTACCTGACCTCGACATCGTCATCCCACGCATCGGGGCATCGATCACGTTCTTCGGCCTTGCGGTGGTTCGACAGTTCGAACAGATGGATGTCTTCACGCCCAACACATCGACAGCGATCGCCAACTCTCGGGACAAGCTGCGGTCGAATCAGATGCTCTCGCGCCACGGTGTGGGGCTTCCCGCGACCGCCTTCGTGCGAAACCGGGCAGATGTACTGCCAGCGATCGAGCGGGTCGGTGGAGCACCGGTTGTGATCAAGCTGCTCGAGGGTACCCAGGGAATTGGCGTCATTCTTGCTCCCGACACGACAGTAGCTGGAGCGGTGATCGAAACGCTCCAGAGCACTCGACAGAACGTTCTCGTGCAGCGGTTCATCGCAGAGAGCAAGGGTAAGGATGTTCGCGCATTCGTCGTCGGCGACCGTGTCGTCGCAGCGATGAGACGAGTCGCGAAAGGCGACGAGTTCCGTTCCAACGTGCACAGAGGCGGGATCGCCGAAGCGATCGAGCTCCCTGAGGAGTATCGGCGAGTTGCAGTGCAATCTGCACAGATCATGGGGCTTCGGGTCGCTGGCGTTGACATGCTCGAATCTGACGATGGACCGCTGGTGATGGAGGTGAACTCTTCGCCTGGACTTGAAGGGATCGAGGGTGCGACCGAGCTCGATATCGCGGGTGCGATCGTGGACTACACGGTCAGCCAAGTTGCGTTCCCCGACATCGATGTCCGGCAACGCCTGTCGGTCTCTGCGAACTATGGCGTTGCCGAGGTCCAGATCAATGAGGGAGCTGAGATCTTGACCGACAGTCCGACCGTCGGTGATCTGCGGGCCATGGACATCACCGTGCTCACTTTGCACCGGGAGCACACGGTCATTCCCAACCCCAGGGACAACCGGGTGATCGAGGCGGATGATCGTCTGCTTTGTTTCGGGAATTTGGAGGTGCTTCGAGCCCTCGTACCCACTCGAACGCAGCGACGACGGGCACCAAAGGTCAGGCCACTGGAAATCGAGAACTGACCCCTGGCCGAGAGCAATAGACACACCTGTGTCATGGGTCGTGATCGATGAGCGCCCGAGGATGTTCGTGTGCGGCAGTGCGCCGCATCGAACTCTGAAGGAAAACTGTCATGACCGTAGGTTCAACCCGCCCCCTTCGCATTGCTGCTGCAACATTCGCAGTCGCTGGCATCGCCTTGGTGGGAACCGCTACCGCCGCAAGCGCCACGATGGGCTGCGGCCAAGAGTCGTTCGGCTTCGAGGGCATTCGCCTACTCAACGATGGCATGAGCAACACGGCTGGGCCGTTCGCCATCGAGCTCCCAGCAGGAACCTACGACGTGCTCGTGCAGTCACACGACGCCCACGATCTTCACCCAGGCCAAACCGAACAGACTCAGGAGCAGTGGTACTTCACGCTCGACTCGGGATACGTCTCGCCGGTGACCACCGACGTCTCGGACGACAGCAACATTGCGATCGACGAATTTGATGGCCAAGTCATTGCCGCATCGACATCGATCACACTGCAGCACCTCGGACAGGGCGGAACCAACTCGGTCGATCCGGTCTGTGTTGGTTTCACCGCTGTCGCCGTCGAGGAGCGTGTCGAAACGGAGGCCGAGATCCCCGGACCGGTGCTTCCTGCGAAAGAGATCGCCGGACCGGTGCTTCCTGCGAAAGAAGTGGTGGTCGAGGCGCCGATCAGCGAAGAGGCTGTATCGGTACAGGTGAAAGAAGTTGTTGAGGTAGCTGAAGCCCCAGCCGGCGAAGCAGTACAGCTTGCACGTACCGGCCCGTCAGCTGCGACTACTGCGATGGTCGTGTCAGGACTCGGTTTCATCGTCATCGGTGGGGCCCTCATGCTCGAGGCGCGTGGCCGTTTGCACTGATTCGGTTGCTCTCCAACCCCGACACGTCCCCTCGAGCTTCTGCGAAAATGACACAGTTGCGCCGTTGAGGTCGCGATCGAAAGCACCGAGACTGGAGTCATGAGCACGACCGGCGCTGGAGAGACCATTCGTATCGTGATCGTCGACGACCACGAAGTCGTGGCACTCGGGCTGAAGGCACTCCTGTCCGAAGAGATCGATTTCGACGTGGTTGGAACTGCAACAACGGTGGCCAAAGCGCAGGCTGTAGTGACCGAGATGGAGCCTCACGTGGTACTGGTTGATTACCGGCTTCCCGATGGAAGCGGGATCGACGTTGTCAGCGCCTTGCGGGCAACTCCGGAGCCTCCCGGTGTGGTGATGGTCACGGCAGCCGCCGACAAGCGAGTGCTCTCACAGGCACTCGATGCAGGGTGCCTTGGGTTCTTGTCCAAGAACGCTGATCACGCCGATCTCGTGGCCAGCGTGCGTGCGGCAGCGAAGGGGGAGTCCCACTTCACTCCCGATGTGGTGCGACATCTCAGCAACGTACGTCGATTCGAACAGTTCGACACCGATGAACTCTCGCAGCGTGAGTGCGAGGTGCTGCAGTTGAGCGCAATCGGTAAGTCCCCCGAAGAGATCGCTGCCGAGCTCTTTTTGAGCCTGCACACAGTGCGCAATCACATACGAAACTCCATGACCAAGCTCCAAGCGCACTCAAAGCTCGAAGCTGTGGTCAAAGCAGCCCGACTCCGAATCATCACACTCGACGATGATTGACACGACCGGGATGACGTCGTACTCCGTGATCATCGCGGACGATGACCACAATATTTGTGATGCGTTGAGCGAGTTGATTGGAGACGACCCGCGATTCGAGCTCCGCGGTGTTGCTCACTCCGGCGCAGGCGCAGCCGAACTCGTGCGTGCTCAGCGAGTCGATCTCGCTGTCGTCGACGTCCAGATGCCACAAGGCGGGATCGATGCGATCGAAGCCATCCACGCAGTTTCGCCGTCCACCCAGGTTGCGGTCTTCACTGCAAAAGCTGGCAGCCGCCTCCAAAGCCAGTTGCTCAGCGCAGGAGCCGTAGCAGTGTTTCACAAGGGAGACGCACTTGATCTCAGCGGGGCACTCGCAAGTCTTCTGCGAGGTTGA